>NZ_AP023439.1:3487048-3800429 GCF_014701095.1 Streptomyces tuirus
GGGCAGCGCCGCGGCGGCCAGCGCGCCGACGGTGACGACACCGGCGGTGAGAGCGACGAAACGGTTCGTACGACGTCTGCGGCGCTCCTGGTGCGCCGACGCCGGTGAAGTGGCTGGCATACGCCCCCCTGTGGGTCTGCTGTCGGTTTTGCTCGGACGGTGTTGCCGTCCGGCGCAGCCTAGAGTCAACGCGCGTAGCGCGACAGGGGTTTCGTGGTTACGTCTGGGTTGCTTCTTGCCGCCGATTTGCCGGTGGCGCCCCGTACCCTCGTACGCATGACCAGCGACGACACCGTACGACCCGGACGCCCCCGCTCGATCGAGACCCTGACCGCGCTCTCCACGGAGCAGACCGAGGCCGTGCTCGGACTGCTCGACGAGGCGGCCGGGGCCGACGGGCAGCAGGCGGTGTCCGAACAGGGCCGGTTGCAGTTGCGCGGCGGGGAGCGGGAGGGCGTGTCCCATCTGCTGCTCACCGTCGGCGGGGAACTTGTCGGTTACGCCCAGCTGGAGGACACGGACCTGGTGGAGCCGCCGGCCGCCGAGCTGGTCGTGCACCCCGGGCACCGCGGGCACGGGCACGGGCGGGCGCTCGGCTCGGCGCTGCTGGCGGCCTCCGGCAAGCGGCTGCGGGTGTGGGCGCACGGCGGGCACTCCGCCGCCCGGCATCTCGCGCAGGTCCTCGGCCTGACCCTCTTCCGTGAACTGCGCCAGATGAGGAGGCCGTTGACCGGCTTCGACGCACCCGAGCCGGTGCTCCCCGAGGGCGTCACCGTCCGCACCTTCGTCCCCGGCAAGGACGACGCGGCCTGGCTCGCGGTGAACGCCGCCGCCTTCGCCCACCACCCCGAGCAGGGCTCCCTCACCCAGCGCGACCTCGACGACCGCAAGGCCGAGCCGTGGTTCGACCCGGAGGGCTTCTTCCTCGCCTTCCGCGGCGGCGAACTCGTGGGCTTCCACTGGACCAAGGTGCACGCCGAGGAGGGCCTGGGCGAGGTCTACGTCCTCGGCGTCGGCCCCGGCGCGCAGGGCGGCGGCCTCGGCAAGTCCCTGACCACGATCGGGCTGCGGCACCTGGCGGGGCGGGGGCTGCCGACGGCGATGCTGTACGTCGACGCCGACAACAAGGCGGCGGTGTCGGTGTACGAGCGGCTGGGCTTCACCACGCACGAGGTGGACCTGATGTACCGGACGGAGACCTGACCTCTCCCGCGATGCCGGCCGGTGTGTCCGCCCGGCCGCCGCATCCGGCCTCGCCGCCCTGGTCCGGCTCCGCGACGACGCCGCCCGCTGGATGCCGGCCCGGGGCGTCACCGGGCAGTGGCGGCCGGGGGAGCTGGACGAGGAACACTTGCGTGATGGTGGACCGGGCCGCCGCCCCGCCGGGGACGGGGCGGGTGCTGCCGACGGCCGGGGAACGCAGCGTGGCCGAGGCGGGGCTGACCTGGACGCGTCCGGACTGCCTGGCGGGCGACGCGCAGCTCGACGCCTATGACCGGATGCGCCGCCTATGACCGGCTGCGCCGCCGCAGTGGCTCCACCGCGCATACCGCGCCCAGGATCACGGCCCCGGCCAGCACCACGCCCCAGCGGTCGTGGGCCGCGGCCCACCGTTCGTCCTCGACGGGCACGAACAGCGCCCAGCGCCCGGGCTGGAACAGCATCGCCAGGAGGGCCGTGGTCAGCAGGCCGATCGCGACCGGGAGTCCGGGCCGGGCGACCTCGCTGAAGCGCACCGCGGCCGCCGCGCCGGTCACCGCCAGGGCGCAGGCGGCCCCGGCTTCGAGGGTGATGTCGCCGACCGGGGGCCGTACGTACGGCGGCACGAGCAGCAGGGCCACCGTCCACCAGGCCGCCGCGGCCGGGGCGGCCAGGGCGACGCGCAGGGCGGTCCGGACCGGGCGGGGGGTCGGTACGGCGGCGGTGGTGTGCCGGGCCGGGTCGTCCAGGAGGAAGGCCAGGCCCACCGCGAAGGCGAGGATCGCGGCCCGCAGCAGGTACAGGGAGAGCCGTTCCGCGCTCTCACCGGTCCGGGTCAGCGCGGTGAGCAGCCATCCCGCCGCCCCGGCCGCGCCGACCGCTCCCCACGGCAGTGTCCGGTGGACGGGGAGCACCAGGTGCCGGGTCAGGAGCACTTGTCCTCCCCGTCGGGCTCGGGCAGGTCCAGCAGCTCGGCGGCCCGGGCGGCGGTGATCTTCGGCGCGGTCAGTTCGCGCCACCGGTCCTTGACCCGTGCGCCGGCCTCGCCCCGGGGCAGGTCGAGCAGTGCGCGCAGCACCTCGGTCTGGGCCACGGTCATGGACAGCCCGTCCGTGGGCTGGAGCACCATGGCGGAGCCGGTGATGCTGTCGTCGAGCCGGACGCGGCGCAGCGCGTCGAGCGGGTCCGGCTCCCAGCCCACGGCCAGCCACATCAGGGGGACGATGCGGGCGTCGCAGATCGAGGTCGCGGCCTTCTCGTCGCCCGCGATCAGCACACCGGCCACGGCGGCGGAGAACTCGGGAACGCGGTTGCCGCCCCACTGGGTGCCCACCGTCACCTCGTGCGGACGCTCCAGCGGCATCAGGGCGCCGTCGCCGGAGAGGCCGTAGCGCGCCTCGACCCGCTGCCGTACGACGACGTCCTGCTCGTGGGCGGCGCCCCCGGCCAGGGAGCGGACCCGGTCCACCACCGCGGCCCAGTCGGCGACCCGTGGCCCCCACTCGGGGAACGCGCAGTAGGTGGAGCCGTCCCGGCGGACGCAGGACTGCAGCTGCTCGGGGTGCACGGTGGCGCGTTCGCGTGCCTCGACCAGCCGGGGGGAGTCGCCGCCCGACTGGGCCACTGCGCCGACCAGCGTCATGGCGAGCGCTCCGGCGGTACCGGCCAGGACGGCCGGCTTGCGGCCACCGGCGGCCAGGACCGCCACCAGGCCGAGGAGCAGGGCCAGTCCGGCGAGGTACAGGGCGTGCCAGCCGGCGGGCCGGCCCATCAGGTCGGAGGGCAGCGTGTTGCTCGTGAACTCGCCGACGGCCGGCAGCAGCCAGCGGCTCGCGTCGTCGCTCATGCCCCAGAAGGCGAACAGGAAGAGCCCGAACACGACCAGCAGCGGGGCCGCGAGGACCGATCTCACCAGCCCGGCCATGAGCAGCCCGGCCAGTCCGAGCAGCAGCACCGTCAGCGGCCCGACGAGCAGTTCGCCCACCGACCCCTGCCCGATCGCCCCGGGCCGCAGTGCCTCCCGGCCGAACTGCCCGGCCACGCACACGGCGGTGACCAGGGCCGGGGCCAGGACCGACAGGGCGTGGGCGACCGTGCGGCACCAGTGCGGGAGCGGCAGCACCGCGAAGTGCCGCTCCGTGCCGTGCCGTCGGGAGCGCAGGGCGGCCTGGTTGACGGACAGCAGGACGGCGAGGCCGACCAGCATCGGGGCGTCCTGGGTGGCGCGGTCCGCGTCCTGGAGGGCCGGGTAGTCGCCCCAGGCCCTGCCGGCCCGCCACACGGTCCAGCCGACGTAGGCGGCGAAGGCGAGCAGCACCGGAATCCGGGTCAGCAGCCGGCGGGACTCGAACAGGGCAAGGGCGAGCACGGCCTGGAAGGGCCCGCCGGGCTCGTTCCGTGTCCCGGGAGCGAGCGGCTTCTCCACGACCGTGGTCATGCCGCCACCTCCGCTCCGGCGTCGTCGAGCGTGAGCAGGTAGCCGTCCTCCAGGGTGGGTTCGAGCAGGTCGGCGCCGGACGGCGGGTCCCCCACGTTGCGGAAGGTCCCGGTGCCGGTGCGCCAGCCCGCCTTCGCGCCCGGGTCCCGCTCGGTGCTGCTCCACACGCGCCCGGCGGCCCGCGCGGTCAGCTCGGCCGGGGTGCCCTCGAAGCGCACGCGCCCTCCGGCCATGACGATGACGCGGTGGCAGAGCATCGCCACGTCCTCCGTCTGGTGGGTGGACAGCAGGACCGTCCGCCCCTCACCCGCTGTGGCGATCAACTCCCGGAAGCGCATGCGCTGTTCGGGGTCCAGCCCCACGGTCGGCTCGTCGAGGACCAGGAACCCGGGCCCGCCGACCAGGGCGGCCCCCAGGGCGACGCGCTGCCGCATCCCGCCGGACAGCTTGCGGATCCGCTTGCCCCGCACGTCCGCCAGGCCGACCTCGTCGAGCACCCGCCGCACCTCCCGGTGCCGGGCGCCCCGGTCGGTCATCTCCTTGAGGATCGCCACGTAGTCGACGAACTCGAAGGCGGTGAAGTCCGGGTGGAAGCCCGGCGTCTGCGGCAGATAGCCCAGCCGGCGCCGCACCTCCTGGCGGCCGCGGGCGGTGCCCGGGTCGTGCCCGAGGACGGTGAAGGCCCCCCGGTCGGCGGGCAGGGCCGTGGCGAGCACCCGCAGCAGCGTGGTCTTTCCGGCGCCGTTGGGGCCGAGCAGCCCGGTGACGCCGGCGGTCAGCCGCAGCGACACGTCGTCGAGGGCCCGGGTGCCGCCGTAGCGGAGGCTCAGCCCGGAGGCGGACACGGTCGGGGTCATACGGCACGTCCCTGGAAGAGGTCGAATCGGTCACGGAGCAGGAAGAGCAGCCCGGCGGCGAGCGCGGCGACCACCGCCGCCACGCCCTGCCCGGCCGGGGTGAACGGCGCGAGCGGCACGTCGGCGCCCGTCCGCACCGCGTCGGCGGTCAGCAGCAGCCCGACCCACGCCCCGCCGACCAGGGACGGTGCGAGCACCGGCCCGAGCCGGGGCGTCAGCGCGAGCCCGGTCGCGGTGAGCGCCAGCGCGGGCAGCAGCCAGGCCAGGCCGCGCAGTCCGTAGGCGGGCAGGGCGAGGGTCGCCAGCCCGTTCAGACCCAGCGCCACACCCAGCACGGCCACCGTCCGGATCATCAGCAGCCGGAACCCGTGCATCGGCGCGACGACGGTCATCTCGTACGTCGGGTCCAGCGCGGGTCCGTACGACAAGGCCACCCCCGCCAGCGGCAGCAGCGGCGCGAGGGCCAGGAACAGGGTGGGGAACTCCCCGCCGCGCACGGCGTGCCCGGCCCCCACGCTCAGGAGCAGCACGGCGACGACGGCCCCGAGCCAGGACCGGCGCAGCACGGGCGTCGCCGCCAGCAGCCGCGCGGTGTGCCCGGCGACCCCGATCCGCACCAGCAGCCGCTCCAGGAGCCCCGTCCGGGGGGCGTCCAGCTCGGCGTCGAGCCTCTCCCACCCGGCGTCGAGGGCGACGGGGTCGCTGACCTCGGCCAGTGCCGCCCGGCACCGGGCGCAGGAGGCCAGATGCGTATCGGCGGACCAGAGCAGAGGGGCTGCCAGCGCCCCGTGCGCGTAGGCGCGCAGATCCTTCTCGGACACGTGCCAGCTCATGCCAACGCCTCCCGCAACTGCTTGCGGGCCCGCATCGCCCGCGTCTTGACCGTCCCTGGCGGAATCCCGAGCAGCACGGCCGCCTCACGGGTCGTCAGCCCGTCGATGACGGTCGCCTGCAGCACCGCCCGCAGCTCCGGCGACAGCCGGACCAGGGCCCCGGCGAGGTCCCCGTGCTCCACCCCCGCGAGCACGCGTTCCTCCGCCGAGACCTCGTCCCGGTGCCGCAACCGCGCCAGGGCCTGCCGCAGCCGCCCGCGCGCCCCGTCGCCCCGCAGCGCGTCCACCAGCCGCCGCGACCCGATGCGCCACAGCCACCCGGCCGCGTCACCGTCCTCCCGGTAGCGGGCGGTGCCCCGCCACACCGCGAGGAAGGTCTCCTGCACGACGTCGTCGACGACCCCGAGGTCGGCGCACCGCCCGCGCAACCGGGCCCGGAGCCAGGGCGCGTAGCGCCGGTACAGCTCCTCGAAGGCGCGCCGGTCGGCGTCCGCGGCGATGGCCCGCAGCAGCTCCCCGTCGCTTCTCGTATCGCTCACGTCTCCTCATCGGGCGGCCCGGTGCGAACGGTTCACGAAAGCACGGTTGACTTTCCGGCCCTCCTTCCACCACCCTTTCACTACTCAATTAGTGAAAGGGTGGTTCAAGCAGTGGTCGAGTACCGCATCGACCGGCGCAGCGGTGTGGCCACCTACGTCCAGATCGTCCAGCAGACCAAACAGGCCCTGCGCCTGGGCCTGCTGGAGCCGGGCGACAGGCTTCCCACCGCCCGCGAGGTCGTGGAGGCCACCGCCATCAACCCGAACACGGTGCTCAAGGCCTACCGGGAGCTGGAGCGCGAGGGCCTGGTCGAGGCCCGCCGGGGACTGGGCACGTTCGTCCGCAAGTCCCTGAGCACCGCCCCCGCCGACTCCCCGCTCCGCGCGGAACTGGACGCCTGGGCGCTCCGGGCGCGCGAGGCCGGCCTGGAGCGCGAGGACGTGGCCGCCCTCTTCACTTCCGTACTCGACACGCACTTCGCAGAATCCAAGGGGGACGCATGACCGACACCGCCATCGAGGCGGCGGGGCTGAGCAAGAGGTTCGGGCGACGCCGCGGGCCCGCGCTGGACGGCTGCGCCTTCCGGCTCCCCGCGGGCAGCGTCTGCGCCGTCACCGGCCCCAACGGCGCCGGCAAGTCCACCCTGCTCGCCCTCGCGGCCGGCCTGCTCCGCCCCACCGAGGGCACGATCACCGTGCTCGGCACCACCCCGGCCGCGGCCCGCGAACGGCTCGCCTACGTCGCCCAGAACAAGCCGCTGCACCCCCAGCTCACCGTCGCCGGCACCCTGCGGCTGGGCCGCGACCTCAACCCCCGCCGCTGGGACGCCGGGGCCGCCGAGCGGATCGTCGCGGAGGGCGGCCTCGACCCGGACACCAAGATCCGCGCGCTCTCCGGCGGCCAGCGCACCCGCGTCGCGCTCGCCCTCGCCCTCGGCAAACGCCCCGAACTGCTGCTCCTGGACGAGCCGATGGCCGACCTCGACCCGCTCGCCCGCCACCAGCTGACGGCCACACTGATGGCCGACGCCGCCGACCGCGGCACCACGGTTGTCATGTCCTCGCATGTCGTGGCGGAGCTGGAAGGCTCCTGCGACCACCTGCTGCTGCTCGGCTCGGGCCACGTCCGGCTCGCCGGGCCGCTGGACGACCTGCTCGCCGCGCACACCCTGGTCACGGGCCGGGCGGGCGAATCCCTGGACCCGCACACCGTGGTCGAGTCCCGCACCACCGGCCGCCAACTGACCGCCCTGGTCCGGCCCTCGGGCCCCCTCGGCGACGGACTCCAGGGCGACCGGCCCTCCCTGGAGGAGGTCGTCCTGGCCCACCTGCGCTCGCCGGACGCCCCGCCGCTGCGGCTCGATGCGCGGGGGGTCGCCGTATGACCGCCGTGACGGGCGAGGCGCCCGTCGCCGCCCTCCGGTCCCCGGGGCCGCGCGGCCTGTTCCTCGCCATGGTGCGGGTGCACCGCACGGCGCTGCTGTTCTGGATCGGGCTGGTGGCGCTGGACTGCGTGGCACTGCTCTGGGCACTCGGCCCGGGCGCGGATGCCGCGTGGGCCGAGCACCGGGCCATGGGCTGCCACAGCGGCAGCCCGAACCTGGGCTGCGACATGCCCGGGCCCGCGATGCTCCGGTACGAGACGGTCGCCACGCTCGCCACCGGCCTCCTCTCCCTGCTGCCGGTCCTCACCGGGGCCTGGGCGGGCGGGGCGCTCATCGGACGCGAACTGGAGGACGGCACCGCCCAGCTGGCCTGGACCCAGTCGGTCACCCCGGCCCGCTGGCTCGCCGCCAAGCTGGCCGTCCCGGCACTGCTGCTGGTACCGGGCACCCTCGCGGTGACCCTGCTGCACCGCGCTGTGTGGTCCGCGCACGGCGATCTGGCCCGCGCCATGGGCTGGCGCTCATGGCACGACGACAGCATCTTCGAGGCCAACGGCACCCTCGCCACCGTCCACCCCCTGACCGCCTTGGCCCTCGGCGTCCTGGCGGGCGTGCTGCTGCGCCGCGCCCTGCCCGCCCTCGGCGTCGCCGTCCTGGGCGTGTCGTTCATGATCTGGGAACTCGACGAGCTGCGCCCGCGCCTGTGGCCGACCCCGCCCGGGACGCCTTCCCTCATGCACAAGCACCCTCCGTCCCACTTCTGGCCCCTCCAGCTCGTCGAGACCGGCATCGTGCTGGCCGTCGCCGCGCTGGCGACCGCGACCGCGTTCCTCGTCCTGCGCCGCCGCACGGGAGCCGCCGTATGACCGCCCCCGCCACAGCCGCCCCCGCCGCGGCCGCCGCGCCTGGCATCCGGCCGGGCGGCCTCCTGCGGGCTGTCGGCAGGACGCACCGCGCCGCCCTCGTCCTGTCACTCCTGGCCCTGGCCGCCGCCGCGGTCGCGCTGGTCTGGCTGCACTCCCTCGGCGACGAGGCCCGGGCGGGCGTGAGCGCCTGCGCCACACCCCCCACCGGCGGGCTCCCCTCCTGCGCGGCGGTCGATGCGATCACCGCCGACGAGACCTACCGGGACGGCCTGTCCGCACTCGCGACCTCCCTGTCCTGGCTGATGTTCCCCGTGGCCGCCTGGGCGGGCGGCGCCCTGACCGGCCGCGAGCTGGAGAACGGCACCGCCCGGCTGGCCTGGACCCAGTCGGTCACCCCGGTCCGCTGGCTGGCCGTGAAACTGGCCGCCCCGGCCGCCCTGCTCACCGCCGGCACCGGCGGGCTCCTCCTGCTGAACGCCTGGGCCCGCGGGGACGGCAACCCCAATCTGGCCGGCGACTGGCACTACCCGGACGTGTTCGTCTCGACGGGCCCGGTGGCCGTCGCCTACGCCCTGGCCGGTCTCGCCCTCGGGGCCCTGGCCGGCCTGGTCTGGCGCCGGGCCCTGCCCGCCACGGGCGTGGCCCTCGCGACCTCCCTGCTCCTGCACGGCGTCCTGGAGCGGTACCGGGAGAACCTCTGGCCGCCCGTCACGCGCACCGAGGCCGGCGACTTCGAACTGCCCCGCTCCGCCCTCCAGGTCGCCTGGGCCGACTCTCCCGTGAACGGCGTCCCGCTCACCCGCGCGACCTTCCACCCCGAGTCACACTTCTGGCCGCTCCAGTACGTGGAGAGCGGCCTCCTGCTGGCCGTGGCCGGCACCGCGACGGCCGCCGCCTTCCTCCTCCTGGCCCGCCGCCTCCCCTGAACCCGGGCCGCGCGTCCTTCCACGGGGGGATGGACGCGCGGCCCGCCCTTTGGTGACTTCCGGGGGCGATGACCCTTCCGGGACACTCCGGGGCGACGGTCCTACCAGGAACACTCCGGGCGTACGGTGTCGCCGAGCGCCCGTCCACAGCCTGTGGGCAACCGTGGGCAACCGCACCGACCCCTCCCCCGGCCCCGTGGACGCCCGCGAGCCGCTCCCCGATATCCCGCACGTCATGTCTCCGTAACCATCGATTCAGACGAGCTTGCGAAGCTCGGCCAATGAATCCCGCCGTGCCAGAGCCTCCCCCGCCCCGCGAGGGTCCCGAGGGAAACGGGAGCACTCATGTGACACCCCCGCTCCCGCCCGCGCTGTCCGACGCGCTCGTGACGCTCGCGGCGCGGAAGAATGGGTCCATGAGCCAGCCGAACACCCAGGCACAGGTCCAGCACGCGCAGCCCTCAGTGGGCTCCATAGCAGCCCACCGCCCGCACACGGTGGCGGCGGCCGTCTCCGATCTGGAGCCGGACATCGACGCCGACCTCGACGCCTACGAGGAGTCGCCGTACGACGGGCCCCAGCTGCCCCAGGGGCGTTTCCTCGACCGGGAACGCAGTTGGCTCGCGTTCAACGAGCGCGTGCTCGAACTCGCCGAGGACCCGAACACGCCCCTGCTGGAGCGGGCCAACTTCCTCGCGATCTTCGCCAGCAACCTGGACGAGTTCTTCATGGTCCGGGTGGCCGGTCTGAAGCGCCGTATCGCCACCGGCGTGGCCACCCGCTCCGCCTCCGGCCTCCAGCCCCGCGAGGTGCTGGAGATGATCTGGGCCCGCTCCCGCGAACTCATGGCCCGGCACGCCGCCTGCTACCACGAGGACGTCGCCCCCGCACTCGCGGAGGAGGGCATCCACCTGGTCCGCTGGAACGAGCTCCACGAGAAGGAGCAGGCCCGCCTGTTCACCCTGTTCAGGCACCAGATCTTCCCCGTGCTGACCCCGCTGGCGGTCGACCCGGCGCACCCCTTCCCGTACATCTCGGGCCTCTCCCTGAACCTGGCCGTGGTCGTACGGAACCCGGTCACAGGGCACAAGCACTTCGCCCGGGTGAAGGTGCCGCCGCTGCTGTCCCGCTTCCTGGAGAGCTCCCCGGGCCGCTACGTCCCCATCGAGGACGTCATCGCCGCCCACCTGGAGGAGCTGTTCCCGGGCATGGAGGTGCTGGAGCACCACGCCTTCCGCCTGACCAGGAACGAGGACCTGGAGGTCGAGGAGGACGACGCGGAGAACCTGCTCCAGGCCCTGGAAAAGGAGCTCATGCGGCGCCGCTTCGGCCCGCCGGTGCGCCTGGAGGTCGAGGAGTCCATCGACCGCGAGGTCCTGGACCTGCTGGTGCGCGAACTGAAGATCAGCGAGGCCGAGGTGTACCCGCTGCCGGGCCCGCTGGACCTCACGGGCCTCTTCCGCATCGCCTCCCTGGACCGGCCGGAGCTGAAGTACCGCAAGTTCGTCGCCGGCACCCACCGCGACCTCGCCGAGGTCGAGTCGGCCTCCGCGCCGGACATCTTCGCCGCGCTGCGCGAGCGGGACGTGCTGCTGCACCACCCCTACGACTCGTTCTCCACCTCCGTCCAGGCCTTCCTGGAGCAGGCGGCCGGCGACCCGGACGTCCTCGCGATCAAGCAGACCCTGTACCGGACCTCCGGCGACTCCCCGATAGTCGACGCGCTCATCGAGGCCGCCGAGTCCGGCAAGCAGGTCCTGGTCCTGGTCGAGATCAAGGCCCGCTTCGACGAGCACGCCAACATCAAGTGGGCGCGCAAGCTGGAGGAGGCCGGCTGCCACGTGGTCTACGGCCTGGTCGGCCTGAAGACCCACTGCAAGCTGTCGCTGGTGGTCCGCCAGGAGGGCGAGACGCTGCGCCGCTACAGCCACGTCGGCACCGGCAACTACCACCCGAAGACGGCCCGCCTCTACGAGGACCTCGGCCTGCTCACCGCCGACCCGCAGGTCGGCGCGGACCTCTCGGACCTCTTCAACCGCCTCTCCGGCTACTCGCGCCGGGAGACCTACCGCCGTCTCCTGGTCGCCCCCAAGTCGCTGCGCGACGGCCTGGTCTCGCGGATCGCCAAGGAGGTCCAGCACCACCGAGCCGGACGCCCCGCGCACGTCCGCATCAAGGTCAACTCGATGGTCGACGAGGCCGTCATCGACGCCTGCTACCGCGCGTCCCAGGCGGGCGTGCCGGTGGACATCTGGGTGCGCGGCATCTGCGCGGTGCGCCCGGGCGTGGCCGGCCTGTCGGAGAACATCCGGGTCCGCTCGATCCTCGGCCGCTTCCTGGAGCACTCCCGGGTCTTCGGCTTCGGCAACGGCGGTGAGCCCGAGGTGTGGATCGGCAGCGCCGACATGATGCACCGCAACCTCGACCGCCGGATAGAGGCCCTGGTCCGGGTCACCGACCCGGCCCACCGGGCAGCCCTCAACCGGCTGCTGGAGACCGGCATGTCCGACTCCACCGCCTCCTGGCACCTCGGCCCGGACGGCGACTGGACCCGGCATGCGACCGACGCGGACGGACAGCCCCTGCGCAACGTCCAGGAGATGCTCATAGACGCCCGGAGGCGCCGGCGTGGCACAGCAACACCTTGACCCCACGAACCCCCTGGCCGGGCCCGCCCCCACCGGTGACGCCCTCGCGGGCTATCTGCGGGCCCAGGCCACGGAGTTCCTCCGAGCGCTGCGCCTGCACCGGGAGACGGGGTCGGGTGCGAACGGCTCGGAGGGGTCCGCCGAGGCGGCCCGCGCCCTGCGCCGCTCGGCCCGGCGCATCAGCGCCGGCCTGCACACGTTCCAGCCGCTCCTCGACCCAGACTGGTGCGAGTCGATGCGCCCCGAACTGGCCTGGGTGTCGGGGACGTTGGCGATGGAGCACGCGTACACGGCCCGTCTGGAACGCCTGCTGACGGCGCTGCACCGGCTGTCGGGGTCGACGGCGCTGCCGGGGCAGGCGGCCGGCGCCGTCGCCGCCGGCCGCGCGGAGGCTCCGGCGGGCGCGCGCGCCGACGCGGCCGCGGGCGGTCGTGCCGCCGCTGCCGCGTCCGTCCCGCAGCGAGCGGCGGCCCGCGACGCCGGGCTGCGCAACCCCCCGCCCGCGGCGCCGGAACGCGGCAACCTCACGGTCGGAGCGGCGAAGGCGGGGGCGCTGCTGGACCGCCAGCTGACCCTCGCCCGCACCCGGGCCCACTCCACGGCCCTGCAGGCCCTGGGCAGCAGCCGTTTCCACGCCGTCGCGGACAAGGTCGCCGTCCTGGCCAGCGAGGTCCCGCTCAGCAGGGCGGCCGGCAGCACCGACCTGCGCCCCCTCGCCGACGCCGCCCGGGGCCGGCTCACCGACGCCGTGAGTGCCCTCCCCCTCGTCACCGCGGGAAGCCCGTACAACGCCGCGGCCCTCGTCCACGGCCTGTCCCCGGACACGGTCCCGCACCCGCAGGACGCCCCCTGGCACCAGGTCCGCCTGCTGCTGCGCCTGCACCGCTACGCACGCGAGGCCGTCAACGGCCCCCAGGGCAACGCCGTGGTCGATCTGCGTCTGCTGTCCGCGGGGCGGGCCCTGAACCGGCACCGGGACGCCTCGGAGGCGGCGGCAGCGGCGGCCCAGGCGGCCCGCACCCCGCGCATCGCCCCGGCCACGGCGTACGCCCTCGGCGTGCTCCACGCCGACCAGCGGCACGAGGTGGAGGCGGCGCGCTTCGCGTTCCAGCAGTGCTGGCAGAAGGAGACCGTCCGCACGTCATGACCGGCCGGCCCGGCAGGTCCGGCCACGGCACCAGGAGGCGGTGAACCCGGTGAGCACTCCGAAGGACAACACGGTCCAGGCGGCGGGCTGCGTCCTGTGGCGCCGCTCCCCCAGCACCGGCGAGCCCGAGCTGTGCCTCGTGCACCGGCCGAAATACGACGACTGGTCGTGGCCGAAGGGGAAACTGAAGCGCGGCGAGGCGGCCCTCGACGGCGCGCTGCGCGAGGTGGCGGAGGAGACGGGCTGCCGGGCCGAGCCCGGGCCGGAGCTCTCCACCCTGCGCTATGCGGCGGGCGGCCGCCCGAAGCAGGTCCGCTACTGGGCGGCCGAGGCCGTGTCCTGCGCGTTCTCCCCGACGGATGAGGTGGACCGGATCGTGTGGCTGACTCCCGACGCCGCCCGGGACCGTCTCACCCAGCCCCACGACCGGCCGCTGGTCGACGAGCTGCTCGCCGTGCTGCACCTTCCGCGGACGGCCCGCTGACCGGAGCGTCCGATTTTGTCCGCAAAAGCGGAATGACGACGTGCTCTCCCCGTAAGCATTCCGTGACCTCACCAGGCCTTAGGCAGGGGTTCACCCCTCGTTCATTTGCGGCCATCGGCGGCTTCACCTGATCTGCCTAATTTCAGCCTTACCGACGCGAGCCGCGCCCACCGAGTGCGACCGCGTCCGCGTCACTCAGACTTCGCACGCCGCCGATCAGGACGGCGGCTCCTGGAAGGAACTCAAGTGAAGCTTCAGCGCATGAACCGGCGGGCCCTCGCTCTCGGTGCTCTCGCCGTCTCCGGCGCCCTGGCCCTCACGGCGTGCGGCTCCGACGAAACCGGCGGCAACGGCAACGGCGGCGGTTCCTCCAACGCCGCGCCGAGCAACGTCAAGTGCGACGACGCTTCGGGCCAGGTGCTCGCCGACGGCTCCTCCGCGCAGAAGAACGCGGTCGACGCGTGGGTCAAGCAGTTCTCGGCCGCCTGCAAGGTGGAGATCAACTACAAGGCCGGCGGTTCCGGGGCCGGTGTCACCGCGTTCACGCAGGGCCAGGTCCCGTGGGCCGGCTCGGACTCGGCCCTGAAGCCCGAAGAGGTCGCGGCCTCCAAGAAGATCTGCAAGGGCGGCCAGGGCATCGACCTGCCGATGGTCGGCGGTCCGATCGCCGTCGGCTACAACGTCCCGGGTGTCGACAACCTCGTCCTCGACGCCCCGACGATCGCCAAGATCTTCGACAGCAAGATCACCAACTGGAACGACCCGGCGATCGCGAAGCTCAACCCCGACGCCAAGCTGCCGAACCTCAAGATCCAGGCGTTCCACCGCTCGGACGAGTCCGGCACCACGGACAACTTCACCAAGTACCTGATCGCCACCGCCAAGAAGGACTTCCCCTACGAGGGCGGCAAGGCCTGGCAGGCCAAGGGCGGCCAGTCCGCTCCGCAGTCCTCCGGGGTGGCCGCGCAGGTCAAGCAGACCTCCGGCGCGATCGGCTACTTCGAGCTGTCGTACGCCAAGGACGGCATCAAGACCGTCGCCATCGACACCGGCGCCGGCAAGCCGGTCGAGGCGACCGTCGACAACGCCACCAAGGCCATCGCCGACGCCAAGATCGTCGGCACCGGCAAGGACCTCTCGCTGGACCTGAACTACGCGACCAAGGCCGAGGGCGCCTACCCGATGGTCCTGGTGACGTACGAGATCGTCTGCGACAAGGGCAACAAGGCCGACACCCTGCCCGCCGTCAAGGCGTTCCTGCGCTACGCGGCCTCGGAGGACGGCCAGAAGGTCCTCGCCGAGAACGACTACGCGCCCATGCCCGACGACATCATCGCCAAGGTTCGCACGACCGTCGAGAGCCTGAGCTGACCCGAGTGCGGTCCGGTCTCCCCAGCGGGAACCGGACCGCACCGTCCGGTGCACCGCCGCCAAGAGCCGCGCAGACCGTGCGGTTCCGCAGACCGGAGAACCCGATGGACACTACACAGATAGCTGACGCACCACCCCCCGCCCAGCCCTCCGCACCCGAACAGAAGCGCGCGGCCCGCGGGGCCACCCGGCCCGGAGACCGGATCTTCCTCGGTCTCTCCCGTGGCTCGGGCATTCTGCTGCTGGTGATCATGGCCGCGATCGCGGGCTTCCTCACCTACCGCGCGGTCCTCGCCATCAGCGAGGACGACGGCAACTTCCTCACCACCTTCGAATGGAACACCGGTGTCAACCCGCCGGTCTTCGGCATCGCGGTGCTGGCCTACGGCACGATCGTCTCCTCGGTCATCGCCATGATCATCGCGGTCCCGATCTCGGTCGCCATCGCGCTGTTCCTCACGCACTACGCCCCGCGCCGGCTGCGCGGCCCGATCGCCTATGTGATCGACCTGCTCGCCGCGGTGCCGTCCATCGTCTACGGCCTCTGGGGCGCCCTCGTCCTCGTGCCGCACATGAGCGGCCTCTTCGGCTGGCTGAACGACTACCTCGGCTGGACCGGCATCTTCTCCTGGCAGGGCGGCGCCGCACGCTCCATGCTCACCGTGGGCATCCTGCTCGCGATCATGATCCTGCCGATCATCACCAACGTGAGCCGTGAAGTCTTCCGCCAGGTGCCGCAGATGCACGAGGAAGCCGCCCTGGCGCTCGGCGCCACCCGCTGGGAGGTGATCCGCATGGCGGTCATCCCCTTCGGCCGCTCCGGCGTCATCTCCGCGTCGATGCTCGGCCTCGGCCGCGCCCTCGGCGAGACGATGGCCGTCGCCACCGTGCTCTCCCCCGACTTCCTGATCCACACCAGCCTGCTCGACCCGGGTGGCGGCACCTTCGCCCAGAACATCGCCAGCAAGTTCAGCGAGGCCACCGAGTTCGGCCGTGACGCGCTGATCGCCTCCGGCCTGGTCCTGTTCGTCATCACCCTGCTGGTCAACGGCGCGGCCCGCGCGATCATCGCCCGCCGCAAGGAGTACTCGGGGGCCAACGCATGAGCACCTCAACCATCGCCCCGAAGCACCGCAGCACCCTGCGCGGCGGCCGTCTGCCCAAGTGGGCTCCGTGGGCCATCGCCGCCGGATCCGTCGCTGCCGGCCTCGGCATCAGCGCCGCCGCCGGCCTGCACAGCAGCATCCAGTGGGCCCTGATCGCCGCGATCCTCTACGTCCTCGGTACGTACGTCATCGCGGCCCGGGTCGAGAACCGCCGCCAGGCCAAGGACCGTGTGGTCACCTCGCTGGTGTGGGTCGCGTTCCTGCTCGCCGTGGTGCCGCTGGCCTCGCTGGTGTGGTCGACCGTCCAGCGCGGCGTGAAGGTCCTGGACGTCTACTTCCTGACCCACTCGATGGGCGTGGTCGCCGACTCGGAGACGGGCGGCGGCATCTACCACGCCATCCTCGGCACGCTGGAGCAGGTCGGCCTCGCCACGCTGATCGCCGCGCCGGTCGGCGTGCTCACCGCGATCTACCTGGTGGAGTACGGGCGCGGCAGCCTCGCCCGGGCCGTCACCTTCTTCGTCGACGTCATGACGGGCATCCCGTCGATCGTCGCCGGCCTGTTCATCCTCAGCCTCATGCTGATGTTCGAGATGGAGCCCTTCGGCTTCGCCGGCTCGCTCGCCCTCGCGATCCTGATGATGCCGGTGGTCGTCCGCTCCACGGAGGAGATGCTCAAGCTCGTCCCGAACGAGCTGCGCGAAGCCTCCCTGGCGCTCGGCGTGCCCAAGTGGCGCACCATCCTGAAGGTGGTCCTGCCGACCTCGCTCGGCGGCATCACCACCGGCATCATGCTGTCGATCGCCCGTATCGCCGGTGAGACCGCGCCCGTGCTGCTGCTGGTGTTCGGCAGCAAATTCATCAACGCCAACCCCTTCGAGGGTGCGCAGGCGTCGCTGCCGCTGTACATCTACCAGCAGTACGGATCGGGCGAGGTCACGGCGTACGACCGGGCCTGGGCGGCGTCCCTCACGCTGATCGCCTTCGTGATGATCCTCAACCTGGTGGCCCGCGGCATCGCCCGCTGGAAGGCCCCGAAGACCGGTCGCTGACGCGACAATCTGCGGCTACCGCCGCGCGGGGCCACACAGCGACCCCCCAGACTTTTTGGAAGTGAAGTAGTCATGGCCAAGCGAATCGACGTAAGCGGACTGACCGCCTACTACGGCTCCCACAAGGCGATCGAGGACATCTCGATGACCGTCGAGCCGCGCTCGGTGACGGCGTTCATCGGCCCGTCCGGCTGCGGCAAGTCGACGTTCCTGCGCACGCTGAACCGGATGCACGAGGTCACCTCGGGCGGCCGCGTCGAGGGCAAGGTGCTCCTCGACGACGAGGACCTCTACGGCACGGGCATCGACCCGGTGTCGGTCCGCCGTGAGGTCGGCATGGTGTTCCAGCGCCCGAACCCGTTCCCCACGATGTCGATCTTCGACAACGTGGCGGCGGGCCTGCGGCTGAACGGCAACTACAAGAAGACCGAGCTGGCGGACATCGTCGAGCGCTCCCTCAAGGGCGCGAACCTCTGGAACGAGGTCAAGGACCGCCTGAACAAGCCCGGCTCGGGCCTCTCCGGTGGTCAGCAGCAGCGTCTGTGCATCGCGCGGGCGATCGCGGTCGAGCCGAACGTCCTGCTCATGGACGAGCCCTGCTCGGCCCTGGACCCGATCTCCACCCTCGCCATCGAGGACCTGATCGGCGAGCTGAAGGAACGGTTCACGATCGTCATCGTGACGCACAACATGCAGCAGGCGGCCCGCGTCTCCGACCGCACGGCGTTCTTCAACCTCGCGGCGGTCGGCCAGCCCGGCAGGCTCATCGAGATCGACGACACGGAGCGGATCTTCTCCAACCCGTCGGTCCAGGCCACGGAGGACTACATCTCCGGCCGCTTCGGCTGATCCGTCCCGCCGAGTCTCCTCGCGGTGCTGCATGGCGGTGCCACCGCGAGGCCGAAAAAAGGCCCGCCCCTCTCCCAGGGGCGGGCCTTTTCACGTACAGAGCGGCGGGCAGGCGCACCGCCCCCACCACAGACCCGCTGAGCTACAGAAACGCCAGATTCACAATCCCGAAGGACGCCGCGGCCACGATCGCCGCGGCCGGCATCGTGATGAACCACCCCAGGATGATGTTCTTGGCGACACCCCACCGCACGGCGTTCACCCGCTTCGTCGCACCGACGCCCATGATCGCGGAGGTGATGACATGCGTCGTCGAGATCGGCGCCTTGAACAGGAACGCCGTCGTGAACATGATCGACGCACCCGTCGTCTCCGCCGCGAACCCCTGCGGCGGATCCAGCTCGATGATCTTCCGCCCCAGCGTCCGCATGATCCGCCATCCACCGGCGTACGTGCCCAGCGACAGCATCACCGCACAGGCGATCTTGACCCACACCGGGATCGGATCGCCGTAGTCCTCGACATCGGCGATGACCAGCGCCATCACCACGATGCCCATGGTCTTCTGCGCGTCCTGCAGACCGTGCCCCAGCGCCATGCCGGCCGCCGAGACGGTCTGCGCTATGCGGAAACCCCTCTTGGCCTTGTGCGGGTTGGCCTTCCGGAAGATCCACATGATCGCGGTCATCACCAGATAGCCGGCCAGCAGACCGACCACCGGGGAGATGAACATGGGGATGACGACCTTCTCCAGCACCCCGCTCCAGTAGACGGTCGTCCCGCCGGCCAGAGCCGCGCCGACCATCCCGCCGAACAGCGCGTGCGAGGACGAGGACGGCAGCCCGAAGTACCAGGTGATGAGGTTCCAGACGATGGCGCCCACCAGCGCGGCGAAGAGGATCCCCATCCCCTTCGACCCCGTCGGTGTCTGGATCAGGCCCTCACTGACGGTCTTGGCGACCCCGGAGCCCATGAAGGCACCGGCGAGGTTCATCACCGCGGCCATGGCCAGCGCGGCCCTCGGCGTCAGCGCCCGCGTCGAGACGGACGTGGCGATCGCGTTGGCCGAATCGTGAAAGCCGTTGGTGTACGTGAAGAAGAGCGCGACCCCGATGGTCACGACCAGAGCAAGGGTGTCCATGAAGGGCTCAGGACTCCTTGACGGCGATGGTCTCCACCGTGTTCGCCACGTGCTCGAAGGCGTCCGCCGCTTCCTCCAGGACGTCCACGATCTGCTTGAGCTTCAGCACGTCCATGGCGTCGTACTTGCCGTTGAAGAGGTGCGCCAGCAGCTTGCGGTGGATCTGGTCGGCCTGGTTCTCCAGCCGGTTGACCTCGATCCAGTACTCGGTGAGGTTCTCCATGGTGCGCAGATGCGGCATGGCCTCGGCCGTCAGCTCGGCGGCGCGCGCCAGGACCTCGATCTGCTGCTCGACGCCCTTGGGCAGTTCCTCGACGTTGTAGAGGACGACCAGGTCGACGGCCTCCTCCATGAAGTCCATGATGTCGTCGAGGGACGACGCGAGGGAGTAGATGTCCTCGCGGTCGAACGGCGTGATGAAGGAGGAGTTCAGCTGGTGGAAGATCGCGTGCGTGGCATCGTCACCTGCGTGTTCCGCTGCCCGCATACGCTCTGCGATCTCGGCCCGGGCGGGTGAGTCCGCCCCGAGCAGTTCCATCAGGAGCTTCGAGCCCGTGACGATGTTGTCCGCGGAGGCGGCGAACATGTCGTAGAAGCTCGTCTCCCTGGGGGTCAGACGAAAGCGCACGTGGGGTCCTCGGGGGTGCTTCGGTTTCGGTCAGGCTGATGCTAGGCGCAACATCCGGCCACGGCTATCGGGCCGCCCACCAGTGTCGCCCATCGGCCACGCCGATGAGCACGGGGGCGGTTCTCAGGGCCGTGTACCCGGCGAAGTTCGGTACCATATACCCACTAGGGGTATAAGTCGGCCCACTGCCCACCAGGAGGAAGCGATGACGGACGTGACCGACGCAACAGATGTCGCACATGTCACCCCCGGCACCGCCGACACCGCCGGTGCGGACGGGACAGCCGATCACGACCACGGTGTGCACGGGTACCACAAGCAGAAGGACGAACACCTCAAGCGGCTGCGCCGTATCGAGGGCCAGATCCGCGGCCTGCAACGCATGGTCGACGAGGACGTCTACTGCATCGACATACTCACGCAGGTCTCCGCCTCCACCAAGGCCCTGCAGTCCTTCGCCCTGCAACTGCTCGAGGAGCACCTGCGGCACTGCGTCGCCGACGCGGCCGTCAAGGGGGGCGACGAGATCGACGCGAAGGTGAAGGAGGCGACCCAGGCGATCGCCCGCATGCTGCGGACGTGAGCCGGGTCCCGCGGCCCGCGGTCAGCGCCCGGAGGAGTCCCGCTCCTCGGCCACCTTCAGCACCTCGTCGATGCTCTCCAGGCTGAGCCGCTCCTGGGCGGCCGAAGCCGCGATGATCAGCTCTCCGCACAGCTCGATCTCGGCGAGGGCCACGTGGTCCTGAACTGCCGTACCGCCGACCGGAGCCACGTGCATCACCTCATCTCTGCCGTTACCGACTTCCTAGAGTAGGGAGCGGCCTACACACCGCGCATGGCACGGACGGGCTAGTTCACGCCGGTCACTCTTCGGCGATCTTGCCCGCGTAGATGTCCTCGGTCCGGGGCAGCCGTACGCGCACCGAGGCCCCGAAATCGTAGAGCAGCGTGGTCGAGGCGACGGCGACCGGGCTCTTCTCCCGGCCGTTCAGGAAGCTGAAGCGGTGCCTGATCTTGCGGATGCGCCCCTCGTCGTCGAGATACGCGTCGAACGGCACCTCGGCGGTGGCGAACCCGCCGGCCGCCGCCTTCAGGGGCCCCTTGTTCCCGGCGGTGGCCCGCCGGGCCGCGTCACCCAGGTGCGCCGTCCCCCGGTAGTGCCGCACCTGCGTTCCCGCGACCTTCGTCCTGCCCAGGTAGGTAGCCGTACGCGTCCCGAGCAGCACCTCGGCCGCCGTGAACGGATCGGTGGCCCCGCCGGTGACGAGGTTCCCGTCGGACAGGGTCCGCGTGTCCACCCGCACCCATTTGTCGGCCGGTACACCGGCGCCCCGGTTCTTCATGAACAGCGCACCCGGCGCGAGCAGTTCGGTGATCGGCCGGCGCTCGGCGACCCCCGCGGGATCCTGCGGCAGCAGCACCTTCAGCTGCCCCATCCGCTTGCGGTAGTCGTACACCCCGGCGCCCCGGATGGTCACCCGGGTCCCGCCGGCCGCCATCTCCATCGACGTACGGGCCTTCGAACTCCCCGCGCCGACCAGCCGGTCGGCCGCCTTCCGCAACGTGAGGACCGCGTCGCCGCCGCGGGAGTCCCCGGCGACCGCGTCACTCCCGGAGCACCCCGCTGCCCCCAGCCCCGCCCCCGCCAGGAGCCCGGCCGCGGCGACCGCCGCGGCCGCCCGCCTGCGCCGCCGTTCCCGCTGCCGTCCAGTCATCGCCTGCCTACCCCCGGTACGTCCGTCACGGGCCCCTCGTTGTCCCGGTTAACGACGGGTTTGTGCCCTCGTCACGCGCGCCCGCGCCGACCGGCATACGCACCCTTTACCCGCGCTGGGTACCGTTGGCGGTGTGGCGCAGCAGGACGGGCTGGAAACTCCCCCCAACCTCCCGGAACACCGCACGACGACCTTGGAGAAGGGCCGTTTCTGCATGGCCCGCTGCATCTGCGGCTGGCGCGGCCCGGCCCGCAGAGCGAGAAGCCAGGCGCGCACGGACGCGGAGAAGCACGCGATGGGCTGAGACCCCCGACGGACGCCGTACAGTCGCCGCCGGACCGGTGGAACCCCCACCCCCCGTCACCCCGTCTCCCAGGGCGGAACCACCGGGAGGCCCCATGGAACGGCGCACGATCATCACAGCCGGCACGGCGGCGGCCGCCGCGGCCGCGACCCCCTTCACCACCGCCTGCACCCGGTCGGGCACCCGCTCCGGGGCCACGGCCACCAACGCCGCGCGCACCACCACCACCACGTCGAAATCCGCCGCCGCCAACTGGTCCGCCCTGGCACGCGACCTCGACGGCCCCCTGATACGCCCGGGTGACGCCAACTGGCCCGCGGCCCGGCAGCTGTACAACACCCGCTTCGACAACCTGAAGCCCGCCGCCGTCGCGTACGTGTCCCACCCGGACGACATCCGCACGACCCTGGCCTACGCCCGCGCCCACGCCCTGCGCGTGGCGATCCGCAACGGCGGCCACTCCTACGCCGGCTGGTCCTCCGGCGACGGCCGCCTGATCGTCGACGTCTCGAAGCTCAACCGCGTCCGGGCCTCCGGCACCACCGCGGTGGTCGGCGCCGGCGCCAAACTCATCGACGTCTACCGCGCCCTCGCCGCGAAGGGCGTCACGATCCCCGCCGGTTCCTGCCCGACCGTCGGCGTCTCGGGCCTCACCCTCGGCGGCGGCCACGGCGTGGTCTCCCGGGCGTACGGCCTGACCTGCGACAGCCTCACCCGGGCCACGCTGATCACCGCGGCCGGCAAGCAGCTCAGCGCCGACGCCCGCGAGCACAAGGACCTGTTCTGGGCGCTGCGCGGCGCCGGCAACGGCAACTTCGGCGTGGTCACCGAGCTGCACTTCAAGACCCACCCCGCCCCGCAGGGCGTCTCGGCGTATCTGTCCTGGCCCTGGTCGAAGGCGGCCGCGGTGGTGAAGGCCTGGCAGGAGTGGGGCCCGTCGCAGCCCGACGAGATCTGGTCGTCCCTGCACCTGGCGAGCGCGGCGGGCGGCACTCCGACGGTCTCGGTGGCGGCGTTCTCCCTCGGCACCCACGGCGAACTCAAGAACGCCGTCGACCGCCTGGCCGACCGCGTCGGCGCCCCGGCCCGCAGCGTCTCCCTGAAGCGCCGCTCGGACGAGGAGTCGATGGAGGTGTACGCGGGCTGCTCCTCGTTCCCGACGGACGCGCAGTGCCATCTGCCCGGCGCGACCCCGGGCCGCTCCCCGAAGGGCGCGCTGGGCCGTGAGACGTACGCGGCGGCGTCGGACTTCTTCGACCGCTCCCTCTCCACGGCCGGCATCCGCATGCTGCTTTCGCAGATCGGTTCGGTGCGCGGCGGTTCGGGCAGCATCGCGCTGACCGCCCTCGGCGGAGCGGTCAACCGCGTCTCTCCCACGGAAACGGCGTTCGTCCACCGCCGCTCGCGGATGCTGGCCCAGTACATCGGGGCGTGGCGGGCCGGCACGAGCGGTGCGACGTCCCGCGACTGGCTGGCGTCGGCCCACGAGGCCATGCGCCCGTACGCCTCGGGGGCGGCCTACCAGAACTACACGGACCCGACCCTGACCGACTGGCGCAAGGCGTACTACGGAGACGCGGCGACCCGCCTGGCCAAGCTGAAGAAGCAGTACGACCCCGACCGCTTCTTCACGTATCCCCAGGCGCTGTAAGGCCCTTACGCGGCGAGGTCCCGCTCCGAGGTCCGATCGCTGCGGGCCTCGGGGATCACCGCGTCGTCCCGGTCCGCCCGCCCTCTGCCGCGCACAAGCCATCCCAGCCGGGGCGAGCGCTCAACGGCCTTCACCACGGGCGTCAGCAGGGCCATGGCGAGCGGCGACAGCAGCAGCGCCACAGCCGTCCCCAGCGCGAACCCGCCCACGACGTCGGTCGGGTAGTGCACGCCCATGTAGACGCGGATGAACCCGCCGAACAACGCCAGCACGAGCGCGACGAGGCCGAACCTGCGGTGGGCGACGAACAGGCCGACGGCCATCGCCATGACGATCGTCGCGTGGTCGCTGACGAACGAGTAGTCGGTCTTGCCCTGGACGAGCACCTCGAGCCCCTGGTGGTCCAGGAACGGCCGGGGCCGCTCCACGAAACCCCGTATGGGCACGTTCACCAGTACGGCGATCCCGGCGGCCAACGGGGCCCAGACCAACGCGGCGACGGTGGACGCCGCGTCGTCGTCGCCCCGGCGCCGCACGGACCACCAGCACCACATCACGAGCAGGACGATGGCGAGCAGCAGCCCGTACTCACCGACGTACTCCATGACGCGGTCGAACCAGCCCGGCGCATCCTTGGCCAGGCCATTGATGTCGTACAGCAGGTCGACGTCAGGGTTCGACCCGGAATCGGCGAGTCCAGCCATGGCGCTGCGGCCCCTTCGTCGTCTCTCCCGGCGCACCTGTGCGTGCGCCGCTCCTGCCACCCCCGTGGTTGTAGATCCGCTTCCGCCGCACGCGTGCGTGACACGTGCCGAATGAACGTCTGCTCGGCTACGTCAACAGGAACGCACGGTCCCCGTCGATACGTTCCACACTCCACCGAATGATCACGCAGACGTTATCGAAGAGAGACACGTCTTCGCAGCTCAGGGGGTGGGTTAACACAGGGTTCACACCGTTGTGGGCAGCGCTTTCGCGCCATCTTCGGTGACGCGGGTGGCTCCGAAGTAGTCGGGGGTGTCGATCGGGTCGAATCGGATGACGGCACCGGTCCGGGGCGCGTCGATCATGTACCCGCCTCCGACATAAATGCCGACATGCCGGATGGCTCGGGAATTTGTCAGGTCGTCCGAGAAGAACACCAGGTCGCCGGGGAGCAGTTCGTCCCGCGAGGGGTGCGGACCGGCGTTGTACTGGTCGTTGGCGACACGCGGCAGCTTGATGCCCACGGTCTCGTAGGCGGCCTGGGTCAGACCCGAGCAGTCGAAGCGTCCGCCCTGCTCAGCGGTGCCGGTGCCGCCCCAGAGGTAGGGCGTGCCCAGCTTCTTCTGCGCGTAATCGATCGCGGCGGCGGCCTGCTCGGAAGGGTCGACCCGCCCGACCGGCGCCGCGAAACTCTCCGAGAGCGTCGTGATCCGCTTCACGTAGTTGCGGGTCTCGCTGTACGGCGGCACGCCCCCGTACTTGATCACCGCGTAGGCGCCCGCGTTGTAGGCGGCCAGCATGTTTTCGGTCGCATTCCCGCCAACCTTCTTCACGTACGACGCGAGTTCGCAGTCGTAGGAGGCGGCCGAGGGAATCGCGTCCTTCGGGTCCCACACATCACGGTCGCCGTCACCGTCGCCGTCGATGCCGTGACTGGCCCAGGTGCCGGGGATGAACTGCGCTATCCCCTGCGCGGCGGCGTGGCTCTGCGCCCGGGGGTTGAAGCCGCTCTCCTGATAGAGCTGGGCGGCGAGCAGGGCCGGGCTGATGGCGGGGCAGAGGTTGCCCCACTTCTGCACGAGGGCCGCGTACGCGGCGGGCACCGACCCCTTGGCCAGCGATTTCGCCCCACCGCCCACACCGTTGACCAGGTTCCCCGCGACGAGATAGACCCCGACGACGAGCAGCATCACGAAGGCCAGGGCGGAACTGATCGCAACACCCGCCACGATCCATGCCTTACGCACCGTCAACCGCCCCTCGCCGCCCAGGAGTCCGTTGGTCAGTGTAGAGGCGGCCGGTGCGCCCGGGAATGATCAAAGGGAGGAGAGTCGGGGCGGACGGAGGAACGGGGCACGACACGGGCAGCACGACCGAAGCACGACGACTCCGACCGGCGCACGGAGTCGCGGCACATCACGGCCGCCCCGCGGCTCGCGGGCAAACCCGCCGGGCCTCCGTGCTCCGACCGGCGCACGGGACCGCGACACATCACGGACGCCCCGCCGCTCCCAAGTACAGCCGCCGGGCCCCCGCGCTCCGACCGGCGCACGGGACCGCGGCACATCACGGACGCCCTACCGCTCGCGGATGCGCCCGCAGGGCCTCCGCTCCGAGGACCACGCTCCAGGAGCAGCCGACCTCCCCGTCGCACACCCGCGCATTCACCGGACGCCGCATCGGACGCCGACCTGCTCGTCAGACACCCGCCTCTTCACCCCGCGGCAGCGGAAAGTGCGTCCCTGTCAGCTCCTCCGAGACCCGCCACAGCCGCCGGGCGGTCAGCGGGTCGCCGGCCGCGCGGGAGCGGCCCACGAGGGTCGGCTTGCCGCGCATCTCGCCGAAGCCGTCGGGACCCACGTAGCTCGCCCCGGGGAGGTCCTCGGTGGCGGCGTAGAGGGTGGGGAGGGCGCCCGCGCGGTCGTCCTGTGCGAAGAACCGGTTGCCGAGGCTCATGAGGGCGCGCAGCACCGGGTTGGCGGCATGACTCTGGAGGTTGGTCGCCGCGTAGCCGGGGTGCGCGGCCAGGGCGCGGACCGGGGACCCCGACTCGGTGAGCCGGCGCTGAAGCTCCAGGGTGAACAGGAGGTTGGCCAGCTTGGACTGGGCGTATGCGCGCTGCGGGGTGTAGTTCGCCGCCATGTCCAGGTCGTCGAAGCCGATCCTCGCGCCACCCCAGCGGTGGGCGCCGGAGGAGACCGTGACGACGCGGCCGGTGATCTGCGGCAGCAGCAGGTTCGTCAGGGCGAAGTGCCCGAGATGGTTCGTGCCGAACTGCATCTCGAAGCCGTCCTTGGTGCGCTGCCGGGGGAGCATCATCACCCCGGCGTTGTTGACGAGAAGGTGCAGTGGCTCCTTCCAGGCGTCGGCGAACGCCCGCACGGAGGCCAGGTCCGCCAGGTCCAGCCGGCGCACCTCGGTGCTGCCCGGCACGGTCGCCGCCGCGGCCCGCCCGCGCTCGGTGTCCCGCACGGCGAGGACGACGTGCGCCCCCGCCCGGGCCAGCGCGTGGGTCGCGGTGAGACCGATGCCGCTGTTGGCGCCGGTGACGACGACGGTCCTCCCGTCGAGGCCCGGGAGCCGGTCCGCGCTCCACGTCTCGCTGTTCTGGGTCTTCGTCTGCTCAGCCATGCCTCCGAATGTAGGCGGTGCCAACAATGCTGTCAATGACAACAATGATGTCATCGCCAACATCGGGATACGATGGTCCGCATGCCAGCAAGCCGCCCCGCCCCGGAGAGCCGCCCCTACCACCATGGGGACCTGCGCTCCACCCTGCTCGCCGGCGCGGAACGCACCCTGCGGGAGAAGGGGGTCGGCGCACTCTCGCTGCGCGAACTCGCCAGGGAGGCAGGGGTGAGTCACGCCGCACCCGGCCGCCACTTCAAGGACAAGCAGGCCCTGCTCAACGCCCTGGCACTCGTCGGCTACGACCGGCTGGGCCAGGCCCTGGAGGGCGCCGACGACCCCGCTCTCCCGCTGGAGCAGCGGCTCACCGCGCTCGCCCGGGCCTATCTCGCCTTCTCGATCGACAACGCCGAGCTGCTGGAGCTCATGTACGCCCGCAAGCACGAGCCCGACGCGTCCGAGCAGCTGGCCGCGGCCGTGGACCGGACGGTCGGCTCCCTGGAGCGGGTCATCGCCGACGCCCAGGAGCGCGGCGAGATCATCGCGGGCGACCCGCAGTACCTCACCCTGGTGACCGGCGCGACCCTCCAGGGCATCGCCTCCTTCGCGGCGGGCGGCATGCTCGCCCCCGAGGCGGCCCTCGACGGCACCGAGGAGTTCGTCCACCTCCTCCTGCACGGCCTCAAGCCCCGCTGATCCCCCCCCCGAAGGGGCCGCGGCGCCTTCACCGGCTGACGCCCCCCCACCCGGTGACAGACCGTCACCGAGCAACGCCGTCCAGGACTGTGGGGGCCACAAGGGCGGCCGGGGAACACAGGGCCCGCGGCAACCCAGCCGCGACCCCTTCCCCGTGCCCGGTAGCCTTCACCCGGAGAACACCGGCGCGACCACTCACCCGACCAGCCGTCAGAAACAGCCCCCAAAGGTGAGAAAGGCCGCAAGAGGGCACAACGACGGAACCGCATCCCAGGTTCCGCTCAGGCCTCATTGCCCGGGGTTACCTGCCGTGATACACAGAGTGACCATACGATCCTTCGTACACCGCCCGTCCGCACCCCTAGGGACCGGAGCGGAACGGTGGCAAGGTATTCGTACGAAACCCGCCAATCAATGACGCCAAGTCGACATACGACAGCATCATTGTCGGCGAGAATGAGGCCTGACCTCTGCACGACCGCAGAGGGCGCGGAACTACCCAACAGGGGCGGTGACTTACATGCTCTTTGCGGCCGACAAGGGAGACATCAACACCATCATCGGTGGGATCGCTCCGGACTGGGGCCCCTTCGGCAGCCTGGGCAACGAGGCGAAGGTGATGATCGAGGTCGTGATGGCGGTGGCCATCCTGCTCTGCCTCGGCATCGCCATCTGGGGCGCCGCCAAGCAGCGCATCGGAGCCACCGCACTGCGCGACACCTTCAGCGCGGAGCAGGGCAAGGGCCTCATCATCGCGGGCCTGACGGGAGTCTTCATCATCGGCTCACTCGGGACGCTGTTCACCATCGTGTACGGCATGGCCGTGTAGCCCGGGCACCACTCGCCCGGCCGGGCCCGCCCGGCCCCCCTCCATCCCACCCGCCCGTCGTGCCCACCGGCTGAGGTTGCGTTTCCCTGATGTCGAGTCACCACACCGCGCCCGCGCGGGAACCAGCACGGCTACCGTCGTACGAGGAGTATGAGAAGTACGACCGGTACGAAGTGTTTCCGCACGACGTCGAGGGGGCGTACGCGGCATGACTCTCGGTGACGACCACGAGTCCTCCGGTGGCTACGCCGGCACGGGCCAGACCCGCACCCGCCTGCCCGACTCCGGCGACGCCTTCGGCGACCCCCGCCGCCGCTCCTCCTCCCGCAGCCTGGTCACCGTGGTCGGCGTGGTGGTCCTCCTGATCGCAGCAATCGCCTTCGCGAACCGGGGGGACGGCGACAGTTCCTCTTCGACGAACGGCTCCTCCGGCACGCCTGACGCAGCGGCGACGGCGCCCTCCGGCCAACGCCCCGTCAAGTCCAAGTCCGCCGCCGGCATCCCGTCGGGCTTCGCCCAGGACCAGGAGGGGGCGGAGAGCGCCGCGGCGAACTACGCCGTCGTCCTCGTCTCCGCCGACATCCTCAAGCCCGCGCGGCGACCCGAGATCGTCCGTCAGGTGTTCGACGCCGGCCGGGTCTCCGAGCTGGAGAGAAACCTCGACCGGGTCTACAGCAAGACGTTCCTGGAGAAGGTCGGCCTGGACGAGAACGGCGAAGCCCCCAAGGGCAGCACCTACGTCTCCCGCACCATGCCGGTCGGCACCAAGGTCACCGACTTCTCCGGCAGCACCGCCACCGTCGAGGTCTGGTGCACGGGCGTGTTCGGCATGACCGGGGAGACCTCGCAGAACCCGGTCACCAACGACTGGTTCACCATGACCCTCCAGCTGCGCTGGACCGACGGCGACTGGAAGGTCGACAGCTTCTCCCAGAAGGACGGCCCCGCGCCGGTCAACGGCGACAACAAGGTGTCGACCTCGGAAGACATCTCCAAGGCCGTCGAGGAGTTCGGAGGGTTCACGTATGCCCGGTAACCCGCGCCGCGCCGTCAAGGTCGCTGCAACCCTCACCGCCGTACAGACCACCCTGGTCCTGTTCGCCGCCCGGGCCACAGCCGCACCCACACCGTCGCCCAGCCCCAGCAACGACAACTGCTCCCTGCTCTCCGGCAGGGCACGCGAAATCTGCGAAGGCGACACCGGCAGCGGAGGCGGCGGCGGTGGAACGTCCCGCCTCGACCCCACCTCCACCCTCGACCCCCTCTCCTCCCTCGCCAAGGGCTGCGCCGACGCCGCCTCCTGGACCGTCGACAAGCTCAGCGACGCCGTGAAGGAGACCGCCGAGGTCGACTTCACCAACCCCAAGTTCCTCCAGCAGTACGCCGTCGTCTTCGCCGCGTCGACGATCCTCACGCTCCTGCTCTGGCTCCTGGCCGTCGCCAAACGAGCCGTCCGCGGCGTCCCGCTGACCACCGCCCTGTCCGAAGCGATCGGCTTCCTCTGGCTGACCGTCCTCGCCTCCGCCTTCACCCCCCTGATCCTCTACACCGTCGTCTCCGCCACCGACGGCGTCACCGAGGTCCTCGCCAAAGCCACCGGCGACCAGACCGACGCGTTCTTCGGCACCTTCTCCGAGGCCCTCAAGAAGGGCGAGGACATCGGCGGCGGCCCGATCATGCTGATCGTCGTCTCCCTGGTCAGCATCCTCGCCGCCGGCGTCCTCTGGCTGGAGCTCGTCATCAGGGCCGCGCTCCTCTACGTCGGCGCCCTCCTCGGCACCGTCGTCTACGCCGGCCTCGTCGACAAGAACCTGTGGGGCCACGTCCGCCGCTGGGCCGGCATCATGATCGCGGTCATCCTCATCAAACCGGTGATCGTCATCGTCCTCGGCCTCGCCGGCGCACTCTCCGCCGACGACGGCCCGAACGCCTTCTCCGCCGTCGTCTCCGGCCTCGCCATCATCCTGCTCGCCATCTTCGCCAGCGCGATGATCTACCGCTTCGTCCCCGGCTTCGGCGACGAGATCGCCGGCTCCCGCAACAACCGCCTGATGCAGGGCGCCGAAGGCAAGGCCGCCGCCGTCATCAGCTCCCCGGCGTCCCTCGTCGCGCAGGGCATCAAGACCCACAGCACCCGCGCCGACAACAACGGCGGAGGCAGCCAGTCCTCCGCCCCCCGCCCCAGCAACCCCGCCTCCGGCGGAGTCGCCGCGCACAGTGCGCGCACCTCGAACGGCGGCGGCGGATCTGTCCCCTCCGCCGCACCCGCCCCCCGTTCGAGCAGCCCCGTCAACACTCCCCACGCCAGCAACACCCGCAACAGCAGTACCAATCGCACGGGAGGTGAAGGGCGTTGACGACCGAGTCCCACGTGTCCCATCCGGTCACGCCCCGCCGGACATATCTGATCGGCCGCGCCCGGCCGAACGCGATCATCGGCCGCAACCGCGAGACCGGCGAGATCGCCCTGATCGTCGTGGGCGCGTTCCTCGGCATGATGTGCGGGCTCCTCGTCCCGGTGCTGAGCCTGCGCATCGTGCTGCTCGCCGGCTTCCCCATGCTCGCGCTGTCCGCGGTCTACGTGCCGTACAAGCACCGCACGTTCTACAAGTGGTTCGAGATCAACCGCAGCTACAAGCGGACCCTCAAACAGGGCACCGCCTACCGCTCCGCCGTCATCGAGGCCGGCACCCGGCTCGACGGCCGCGAGGTCGAGATCGGCCCGCCCCCCGGCATCGGCCGCATCACCTGGCTGGCCGCCCCCTTCGGCCCCGACGAGATCGCCGTGCTCCTGCACGCCGACCGCAAGACCGTCACCGCCGCCATCGAGATCGAGGGCCCCGGCGTCGGCCTGCGCGACAGCGAGGACCAGGAAGCCCTCGTCGACCGCTTCGGCACCCTGCTCAAGCACGTCGCCAACGGCGACGGCTTCGTCACCCGCATCCAGATGCTGGCCCGCACCCTCCCCGCCGACCCGGACGCCCACGCCAAGGACGTCGCCGTCCGCGGCGACGAAAGGGCCCTGCCCTGGCTCCAGGAGTCCTACGACCAGCTCCAGTCGATGGTGTCCACCAGCAGCGAGCAGCACCGCGCCTACCTCGTCGCCTGCATGCACTACACGCGCGACCTCGCCGCCGAGGCCAACGCCATGGCCCGCGCCGCCCGCGCCCACGGCGGCAAGGTCGACCGCGACGCCGGACTCGCCGTCGTCATGGCCCGCGAGCTCACCGACATCTGCTCGCGCCTCCAGGAAGCCGACATCCGGGTACGCCAGCCCCTCGGCCAGAGCCGGCTGTCCTCCCTGATCCACTCCATGTACGACCCGGACCACCCGATCGACCACATCCAGGCGATGACCAAGCGCAACGCCTGGCCGGCCGAACTGGACGCCATGGAGCCCACCTACCTCCAGGCCAAGACCCGCGAGTCCTCCACCCGCGCCCCCTGGTGCCACGCCACGGCCTGGGTGAAGGAGTGGCCGATGACCCCCGTCGGCGTCAACTTCCTCGCCCCGCTGCTCGTCCACACCCCGGACGTCATCCGCACCGTCGCCGTCACCATGGACCTCGAACCCACCGAGGTCGCCATCGAGCGCATGCTCACCGAGAAGACCAACGACGAGGCCGAGGCGTCCCGCGCCGCCAAGATGAACCGCACCGTCGACCCCCGCGACATCGCCGCGCACTCCCGCCTCGACCAGCGCGGCGAGGACCTCGCCAGCGGCGCCGCCGGCGTCAACCTCGTCGGCTACATCACCGTCTCCTCCCGCTCACCCGACTCCCTCGCCCGCGACAAGCGGACGATAAGGGCCTCGGCCGGAAAGTCGTACCTGAAGCTGGAATGGTGCGACCGCGAGCACCACCGCGCCTTCGTGAACACCCTTCCCTTCGCCACCGGCATTCGGAGGTAGGACCTGATGCGGGACCCGCTGTCCGTCCTCACCGACGCCTTCACCTCCTTCCTCTTCGGGAAGGTCGAGACGACCAGGCTCCCGGTGCGCACGTCCACGGGCCAGGCCCAGGCGGTCTACCTCCCGACCGCCGCCCCCGGCCTCGGCGACTCCGGCGTCATCATCGGCCGCGAGGTGTACTCCGGAAAGGGCTACATCTACGACCCCTTCCAGCTCTACGGCCAGCAACTCCCCGCCCCCCACTGGCTGGTCCTCGGCGAGTCCGGCAACGGCAAGTCGGCGCTGGAAAAAACGTACGTCCTGCGCCAGCTCCGCTTCCGCGACCGCCAGGTCGTCGTCCTGGACGCCCAGGGCGAGGACGGCGTCGGCGAGTGGAACCTCATCGCGCAGGAGCTGGGCATAACTCCCATCCGCCTGGACCCGACAGCGGCCCTGGACATGGGAATCCGCCTCAACCCGCTCGACCCCGCGATCACCACCACGGGCCAGCTCGCCCTGCTCCGGACGATCATCGAGGTCGCCATGGGGCACGGCCTCGACGAACGCTCGGGCTTCGCCCTCAAGGTCGCCCACGCCTACGTCAACGAGACCATCGTCGACCGCCAGCCGGTCCTGACCGACATCGTCGAGCAGCTGCGCCACCCCGAACCCAAGTCCGCCGAGGCGATGAACGTCGCCATAGACGACGTACGGGCCTGGGGCCTCGACGTCGCCCTGGTCCTGGACCGCCTGGTCGACGGTGACCTGCGCGGCATGTTCGACGGCCCCACCACGGTCGGCATCGACCTGGACGCCCCGCTCATCGTCTTCGACCTGTCCCACATCGACCGCAACTCCATCGCCATGCCCATCCTCATGGCGATCGTCGGCGTGTGGCTGGAGCACACCTGGATCCGCCCCGACCGGAAGAAGCGCATCTTCCTGGTCGAGGAGGCCTGGCACATCATCAACAGCCCCTTCGTCGCCCAGCTGTTCCAGCGCCTGCTGAAGTTCGGCCGACGCCTGGGCCTGTCCTTCGTGGCGGTCGTCCACCACCTCTCCGACGTCGTCGACGGCGCGGCCGCCAAGGAGGCCGCGGCCATCCTGAAGATGGCCTCGACCAGGACGATCTACGCGCAGAAGGCGGACGAGGCGAGGGCGACGGGCCGCGTCCTGGGCCTCCCCCGCTGGGCGGTGGAGATCATCCCGACGCTCACCCCCGGCATCGCCGTCTGGGACGTCAACGGCAACGTCCAGGTCGTCAAACACCTGGTCACGGAGACCGAACGCCCCCTGGTCTTCACCGACCGCGCGATGACCGAGGCCTCCACCGACCTCACGGACGACGCCCTGCACGCCGCCGAACTCGAGGCGGAGGAACGCGCCGCGGCCTTCGTGGAGCACCACCTGGGCGACTCCGAATCGACGGTGGCGTAGGCACAGGGGAGGACGCGTGAGACCGGACGACCGTCACGACCGGCGGGCCGCCCAGGGAGGCATCCCCGACGGCCTGCTGGTCGGCATACTGGCGTTCCTCCTCGGCATGACCGTGCTGGCGTGGACGGCCACGGGCCTGGCCGCCCTGTTCGCCCACGGCTCCTGGCCCTCCGGCGTCACCTTCGCCCGGACACCGCTCGCCATGCGCGGCCTCATCGCCCAGCCCCACGACATCCCCGGCGCCTGGCCCGACACACCCCCCGGTGAACTCTCCGGCTACGGCCTCTTCTGGGGCCTGTTCATCGGCCAGCTGATGATCCTGGTCGTCCTGACGGTGTTCGTCATGGGCACCCTGGCCCGATGGCGGGCGGTCCGGGCCAGACGCCGGGAGGAGAGAATCCTGGCGGCGGAGGAACGGCCGGCACCGACGCCGCACGAGGTACCGGCGGCGGCGCGGGAGCAGGCATCCACAGCTGCGCGGCACGAGGTACCGGCGGCACAGGAGCCCGCATCCACAGCCGTACAGCACGAGGTTCCGACACCGCGCCGCTCGGCCCCCGATCCCGCGAGCCCCCCAGCAAGCCCTGCCGACCTCCCACACTCGACGGCAACCGCCACCCCAGCCCCGGCGACCGTCCCCGCGACCCCGGCGTCCCTCTTCGCCCAGCCATGGACGGGCGGTTGGGAAAAGGTCCTGGTAGCCCCGAGGGAAACCCGCCAGACCACCGCCACCCAGGCCGTACGCGACGCGGAAGGCCCAGCCCTCATCGTCACGTCGAACCCCCTCCTCTGGCAGGACACCAAGGACGCCAGAGCCAAACTGGGCCCCACCCACCTCTACGACCCCACCCACCTCTGCGACACCCCGTCCCGCCTCCACTGGTCCCCCACCACCGGCTGCGAGGACAAGGACACGGCAACCCGACGGGCCACCGCCCTCCTCACCCCCGTACGCCCCACCGCCAAACTCGACCAGGCCCTCACCGACACGGCCACCACACTCCTGCGCAGCTACCTGCACGCCGCCGCGATCGACGGCCGCACCATCCGCCACGTCCACCGCTGGTCCCAGGGCACCCAGATCCAGGACGCCGTACGCATCCTCCGCACCAACCCCAAGGCCGCCCCCGGCTCCGCGGGTGAACTCGAGGGTGCCCTCACGGCCCACCCCGAACGCCGCGACATGGCCCAGCAGTTGACCACCCGCGCCCTCGCGGCCCTCTCCACGGTCAATATCCGCGAGGCCTGCACTCCCAACCGAACTGATGCCCTCGCCTTGGATTCCTTCGTCCACGAAGGGGGCACGCTTTACGTGGTGGGGGAATCCATCGAGGACCCCAGGACACACCCGGGCGCCATGCCCCTCCTGACGGCCCTCGTCTCGAGCGTGGTCGAGCGCGGCCGGCACATGGCCGAACGGTCATCGGCCGGTCGCCTCGACCCACCAATGACGCTCGTCCTGGACGACGTCGCGGCCGTGGCCCCGCTTCCCCAACTCCCGGAGCTGCTGGCCACCGGAGCGGACCGGGGCATGCCGACCCTGGCCCTGCTCCGGTCCCGCGAACAGGGCCGAGCCCGCTGGCCGCACGACGAACTGCCGGTCCAGTAACCCGGCCAGACCCATCGAGGCCCCTACTCCCGCTCGAGGACGAACTCCAACTCCCGCTCCCCCGCGTCCCCCAACGGCACGACCACGCCACTCGGCAGGAACCCCACCCGCCGGTAGAACCGCTGCGCCCGCCCGTTCTCCTCGTGCACGATGAGCCGCACCCGCTCCAGACCCTGCGCCCACGACCACTCCAGCGCCGCGTCGAACAGCACCTCGGTCAGCCCGCTCCCGCGCTCCTCGGGCCGTACGAACACACCGACCACATGCCCCTGCTTCCGCTCCACCGGAAACCCGGCCCAGTCGGTCGTCCCGGGCTCCTCCACGAGCACGGTCAGCGTCCCCACCCACCGCCCGTCCGGCCCCTCGGCGATGATCTGCTGCGCCTTGTCCGCCCCTTCGGCAGCCCCCGCGGTCCGCTCCTGCCAGAAGGAGTCCGGTCTGGCCGCGGCCTCCTCGTACGTCTCCAGGAAGGCCAGATGCGCCACCGGATCCCGCAGCGCCGCGAGCCGCAGCTCCTTCGCCGCGACCCACTCACCAGCACGGACGGACCTGATCACATAGCTCATACGGCCACGGTAGTACCCGGGTACGACACCGCTCACCCCGATTTCCCCACCGGCCCGACGCCCACCACCCCCGCACACGCGAGCATCGAAGCCTGCCGCCGGCACACGAACCCACCCATCGCCACGGCCACGTGGACGACGCGTCCGCCCCCGCGCAGACGCCTGCCACCCGGCACCGGAATCCCGCACGGTGGCCCCCGTGACGGACAACCGGGCGCCGGAGCCCCTCTGGGACCCGCCGCATCACCGCCGCCGGCGACCGCGCCCGCATCCTGATCGTCACCACCTTCGACCTGGACGAATACGCCTACGCGGGCCTCCGCGCGGGCGCCCGCCTTCAATGAATTGGCTCTGAACGCAGAAAACCCCCGCATCCGAAGATGCGGGGGTTTTCCCAAAAATTGTTCGGCGGCGTCCTACTCTCCCACAGGGTCCCCCCTGCAGTACCATCGGCGCTGTAAGGCTTAGCTTCCGGGTTCGGAATGTAACCGGGCGTTTCCCCTACGCTATAACCACCGAAACACTATGAAACTGACAACCGGCACTTTGGTTGTTCGTGGTTTCAGAACCAACACAGTGGACGCGAGCAACTGAGGACAAGCCCTCGGCCTATTAGTACCGGTCAACTCCACACGTTACCGTGCTTCCATATCCGGCCTATCAACCCAGTCGTCTACTGGGAGCCTTACCCTCTCAAGGAGGTGGGAATACTCATCTCGAAGCAGGCTTCCCGCTTAGATGCTTTCAGCGGTTATCCCTCCCGAACGTAGCCAACCAGCCATGCCCTTGGCAGAACAACTGGCACACCAGAGGTTCGTCCGTCCCGGTCCTCTCGTACTAGGGACAGCCCTTCTCAATATTCCTACGCGCACAGCGGATAGGGACCGAACTGTCTCACGACGTTCTAAACCCAGCTCGCGTACCGCTTTAATGGGCGAACAGCCCAACCCTTGGGACCGACTCCAGCCCCAGGATGCGACGAGCCGACATCGAGGTGCCAAACCATCCCGTCGATATGGACTCTTGGGGAAGATCAGCCTGTTATCCCCGGGGTACCTTTTATCCGTTGAGCGACGGCGCTTCCACAAGCCACCGCCGGATCACTAGTCCCGACTTTCGTCCCTGCTCGACCCGTCGGTCTCACAGTCAAGCTCCCTTGTGCACTTACACTCAACACCTGATTGCCAACCAGGCTGAGGGAACCTTTGGGCGCCTCCGTTACTCTTTAGGAGGCAACCGCCCCAGTTAAACTACCCATCAGACACTGTCCCTGATCCGGATCACGGACCCAGGTTAGACATCCAGCACGACCAGACTGGTATTTCAACGACGACTCCCCCTGAACTGGCGTCCAGAGTTCACAGTCTCCCAGCTATCCTACACAAGCCGAACCGAACACCAATATCAAACTGTAGTAAAGGTCCCGGGGTCTTTCCGTCCTGCTGCGCGAAACGAGCATCTTTACTCGTAGTGCAATTTCACCGGGCCTATGGTTGAGACAGTCGAGAAGTCGTTACGCCATTCGTGCAGGTCGGAACTTACCCGACAAGGAATTTCGCTACCTTAGGATGGTTATAGTTACCACCGCCGTTTACTGGCGCTTAAGTTCTCAGCTTCGCCCCACCGAAATGGAGCTAACCGGTCCCCTTAACGTTCCAGCACCGGGCAGGCGTCAGTCCGTATACATCGCCTTACGGCTTCGCACGGACCTGTGTTTTTAGTAAACAGTCGCTTCTCGCTGGTCTCTGCGGCCACCCCCAGCTCACCGTGCAAAACGGATCACCAGGTGTGGCCCCCCTTCTCCCGAAGTTACGGGGGCATTTTGCCGAGTTCCTTAACCATAGTTCACCCGAACGCCTCGGTATTCTCTACCTGACCACCTGAGTCGGTTTAGGGTACGGGCCGCCATGAAACTCGCTAGAGGCTTTTCTCGACAGCATAGGATCATCCACTTCACCACAATCGGCTCGGCATCAGGTCTCAGCCTTATGTGCGACGGATTTACCTATCGCACGGCCTACACCCTTACCCCGGGACAACCACCGCCCGGGATGGACTACCTTCCTGCGTCACCCCATCACTCACCTACTAACCGCTTGGTTCGGCGGCTCCACCACTCCCCTTTGCCCGAAGGCTCCGGGGCGGCTTCACGGCCTTAGCATCACGATGCTCGATGTTTGACGCTTCACAGCGGGTACCGGAATATCAACCGGTTATCCATCGACTACGCCTGTCGGCCTCGCCTTAGGTCCCGACTTACCCTGGGCAGATCAGCTTGACCCAGGAACCCTTAGTCAATCGGCGCACACGTTTCTCACGTGTGAATCGCTACTCATGCCTGCATTCTCACTCGTGAACCGTCCACAACTCGCTTCCACGGCTGCTTCACCCGGCACACGACGCTCCCCTACCCATCACGATCCCCGTTGGGGGTACATATCGCAATGACACGACTTCGGCGGTACGCTTGAGCCCCGCTACATTGTCGGCGCGGAATCACTAGACCAGTGAGCTATTACGCACTCTTTCAAGGGTGGCTGCTTCTAAGCCAACCTCCTGGTTGTCTCTGCGACTCCACATCCTTTCCCACTTAGCGTACGCTTAGGGGCCTTAGTCGATGCTCTGGGCTGTTTCCCTCTCGACCATGGAGCTTATCCCCCACAGTCTCACTGCCGCGCTCTCACTTACCGGCATTCGGAGTTTGGCTAAGGTCAGTAACCCGGTAGGGCCCATCGCCTATCCAGTGCTCTACCTCCGGCAAGAAACACACGACGCTGCACCTAAATGCATTTCGGGGAGAACCAGCTATCACGGAGTTTGATTGGCCTTTCACCCCTAACCACAGGTCATCCCCCAGGTTTTCAACCCTGGTGGGTTCGGTCCTCCACGAAGTCTTACCTCCGCTTCAACCTGCCCATGGCTAGATCACTCCGCTTCGGGTCTTGAGCGTGCTACTCAGTCGCCCTATTCGGACTCGCTTTCGCTACGGCTTCCCCACACGGGTTAACCTCGCAACACACCGCAAACTCGCAGGCTCATTCTTCAAAAGGCACGCAGTCACGAGAACAAGGCAAGCCTTGTTCCGACGCTCCCACGGCTTGTAGGCACACGGTTTCAGGTACTATTTCACTCCCCTCCCGGGGTACTTTTCACCATTCCCTCACGGTACTATCCGCTATCGGTCACCAGGGAATATTTAGGCTTAGCGGGTGGTCCCGCCAGATTCACACGGGATTTCTCGGGCCCCGTGCTACTTGGGTGTCTCTCAAACGAGCCGCTGACGTTTCGACTACGGGGGTCTTACCCTCTACGCCGGACCTTTCGCATGTCCTTCGCCTACATCAACGGTTTCTGACTCGTCCCACGGCCGGCAGACCGTGAAAGAGAGATCCCACAACCCCGCATACGCAACCCCTGCCGGGTCTCACACGTATACGGTTTAGCCTCATCCGGTTTCGCTCGCCACTACTCCCGGAATCACGGTTGTTTTCTCTTCCTGCGGGTACTGAGATGTTTCACTTCCCCGCGTTCCCTCCACATGCCCTATGTGTTCAGGCATGGGTGACAGCCCATGACGACTGCCGGGTTTCCCCATTCGGAAACCCCCGGATCAAAGCCTGGTTGACGACTCCCCGGGGACTATCGTGGCCTCCCACGTCCTTCATCGGTTCCTGGTGCCAAGGCATCCACCGTGCGCCCTTAAAAACTTGGCCACAGATGCTCGCGTCCACTGTGCAGTTCTCAAACAACGACCAGCCACCCGTCACACACCACTCACGCGATGCTTCACCGGGGCCGGCGCTGAAGGCAGCCGAATCGGCCGTACCTTCAGACACCCAACAGCGTGCCCGACACACTCCCCGCTTCCCTCAACGTTCCACGCTCCGAAGAGCAGTACTAGAAGGAGAAGACGATCAAGTGTGCCGAGTAGTCAACGTTCCACCCATGAGCAACCAGTGCGAGACGTTCGCTCGCATGCTGGCCTCTGACCTCATCCCGAAGGACTCGGTAAGAAGTGCTCCTTAGAAAGGAGGTGATCCAGCCGCACCTTCCGGTACGGCTACCTTGTTACGACTTCGTCCCAATCGCCAGTCCCACCTTCGACGGCTCCCTCCCACAAGGGGTTGGGCCACCGGCTTCGGGTGTTACCGACTTTCGTGACGTGACGGGCGGTGTGTACAAGGCCCGGGAACGTATTCACCGCAGCAATGCTGATCTGCGATTACTAGCGACTCCGACTTCATGGGGTCGAGTTGCAGACCCCAATCCGAACTGAGACCGGCTTTTTGAGATTCGCTCCACCTCGCGGTATCGCAGCTCATTGTACCGGCCATTGTAGCACGTGTGCAGCCCAAGACATAAGGGGCATGATGACTTGACGTCGTCCCCACCTTCCTCCGAGTTGACCCCGGCGGTCTCCCGTGAGTCCCCAGCACCACAAGGGCCTGCTGGCAACACGGGACAAGGGTTGCGCTCGTTGCGGGACTTAACCCAACATCTCACGACACGAGCTGACGACAGCCATGCACCACCTGTACACCGACCACAAGGGGGACCCTGTCTCCAGGGTTTTCCGGTGTATGTCAAGCCTTGGTAAGGTTCTTCGCGTTGCGTCGAATTAAGCCACATGCTCCGCCGCTTGTGCGGGCCCCCGTCAATTCCTTTGAGTTTTAGCCTTGCGGCCGTACTCCCCAGGCGGGGCACTTAATGCGTTAGCTGCGGCACGGACAACGTGGAATGTTGCCCACACCTAGTGCCCACCGTTTACGGCGTGGACTACCAGGGTATCTAATCCTGTTCGCTCCCCACGCTTTCGCTCCTCAGCGTCAGTATCGGCCCAGAGATCCGCCTTCGCCACCGGTGTTCCTCCTGATATCTGCGCATTTCACCGCTACACCAGGAATTCCGATCTCCCCTACCGAACTCTAGCCTGCCCGTATCGACTGCAGACCCGGGGTTAAGCCCCGGGCTTTCACAACCGACGTGACAAGCCGCCTACGAGCTCTTTACGCCCAATAATTCCGGACAACGCTCGCGCCCTACGTATTACCGCGGCTGCTGGCACGTAGTTAGCCGGCGCTTCTTCTGCAGGTACCGTCACTTTCGCTTCTTCCCTGCTGAAAGAGGTTTACAACCCGAAGGCCGTCATCCCTCACGCGGCGTCGCTGCATCAGGCTTTCGCCCATTGTGCAATATTCCCCACTGCTGCCTCCCGTAGGAGTCTGGGCCGTGTCTCAGTCCCAGTGTGGCCGGTCGCCCTCTCAGGCCGGCTACCCGTCGTCGCCTTGGTGAGCCATTACCTCACCAACAAGCTGATAGGCCGCGGGCTCATCCTGCACCGCCGGAGCTTTCGACCATCACAGATGCCTGCGATGGTCAGTATCCGGTATTAGACCCCGTTTCCAGGGCTTGTCCCAGAGTGCAGGGCAGATTGCCCACGTGTTACTCACCCGTTCGCCACTAATCCCCACCGAAGTGGTTCATCGTTCGACTTGCATGTGTTAAGCACGCCGCCAGCGTTCGTCCTGAGCCAGGATCAAACTCTCCGTGAATGTTTTCCCGTGATCGGGATGACACGCACGAGAGCGGAACAGTCAGGCGGAATAGGCCCGACCGTTCACAGCGTCCTCGCTGTGTTTTCTTCAAAGGAACCTCGACCATCGGTTGTCCGATGGACGGGGTATCAACATATCTGGCGTTGACTTTTGGCACGCTGTTGAGTTCTCAAGGAACGGTCGCTTCCTTTGTACTCACCCTCTCGGGCTTTCCTCCGGGCTTCCCTTCGGTCTTGCGTTTCCGACTCTATCAGATCTTTCCGATCCGATTTCCTCGGTGCTTTCCAGGTTCCCGCTTTCGCGTTTCCCTTTCCGGCGGTTCCGACTCTATCAGATCCTTTCGGGCCTGATCCCCAGTCAGCGGGGTTTGCCTTCGCGGCTGTTGGGCCGTTCCGACGTCCCCAACCTTAGCGCGCCCTCTCGGCGATTCCCAAATCGAAGCCGGTGTGGAGTCGATCGGTCGTCGAGTCCCAATTCGAATTGAATTCGGGCGTGCCGAAATCAACCCTGTCGGGAGGTCGAGCTGGTGGTTTGGGTGCCGCTGCTGCGGCGGAAGTGCTGTCGAAGAACCGTTACGGCTCTGCGGCAACCCGAAGAACTTTACGGATCCGCCGGGGGGCTGTCAAGCGGCCCCTGTCAAGATCTTTTCGGCCCCGGTGTCAGTCCAGGTCGGTGAGGCGTCCGCCGGCGTCCGGCTGGGCGTCCTCGACCCGCCGGAGCAGACGCGTGAGCACTTCGCCCAGCGCCGTGCGCTCGTCGGGGGTCAGGTCCTGGAGCAGGTCCTCCTCGAAGACCGACGCCAGGCGCATCGCCTCCAGCCACTTCTCTCGCCCCTCGGGTGTCAGCTCCACGATGACTCGTACGCGGTTGGACTCGTCTCGCTCACGGGTCACCAGAGATTCGGCGACCATGCGGTCGATCCGGTGGGTCATCGCGGCCGGGGTGAGGCCGAGGCGCTTGGCCAGTTCGCTGGGGCCCAGGCGGTAGGGAGCACCGGAGAGGACGAGGGCCTTGAGGACCTCCCACTCCGTGTTGCTGATGCCGAGGGTCGAGGTCTGACGGCTGTAGGCGACGTTCATGCGGCGGTTCAGGCGGGAGAGGGCCGAGACGATCTGCTCGACCTGGGGGTCGAGGTCCTGGAACTCGCGCTGGTACGCGGCGATCTGCTCTTCGAGGGTCGGCTCGCTGGGGCCGGGGGTGTCGCCCATGTGCGCAGTATCGCACGGCTGATCTTTGCCTTGAAGTCCTTGGGTATGTACTCTTTAGCTTCGAACTTTAGATTCGAAGTCTTCACTCCTAACTTGTGAGAGAGGTGAACGTGACCAGGGCGATGGGCGCAGCGATGCGCCGCATTCACGTGGGTAACGCACTCAGCGCGTTCGGGCTCGGCTTCACGGTCCCGTACCTGTACGTCTATGTGGCGCAGGTGCGAGGGCTGGGGGCCATGACGGCGGGTCTCGTACTCGCCGTCTTCGCCGTGGCAGCGCTGGTCGTGCTGCCCTTCGCCGGGCGGGCCATCGTCCGGCGGGGTCCGCTGCCTGTGCTGCTCGCCGCCCTGGTCACCGCCGCCGTCGGCGCGCTCAGTCTGGGTCTCGCGAGCAGCGCGGCGGCCGTGCTGGTGTCGGCGTCCCTGCTGGGGGCCGGGCAGGCCGTGATGCAGCCGGCGCTCGCGACGATGATCGTCGACTGCTCGTCGGCGGACACCCGGTCGCGTGCCTTCGCCATGCAGTTCTTCCTCCAGAACCTGGGGCTCGGCGTCGGCGGTCTGATCGGCGGGCATCTGGTCGACACCACCAGTGCCGCCTCCTTCACCCTGCTCTTCGCGATCGAGGCGGCGATGTTCCTGCTGCTGGTCGTGGTGATGGTGACCGTGCGGCTGCCGCACGCGCCGCGGATCGAGGGCGCTCCCCAGGCCGCGGGCCGGGGGAGCTGGAAGCAGCTGATGGGCAACCGGGCCATGGTGCAGCTGTGCGTGCTGGGCTTCGTGCTGTTCTTCGCCTGCTACGGGCAGTTCGAGTCGGGGCTCAGTGCGTACGGGGTCGAGGCCGCCGGGATCTCGACGTCCGTGCTGGGGACCGCGCTGGCGGCGAACACGCTGATGATCGTCGTGGCGCAGTTCGCCGTGCTGCGGTTCGTGGAGCGGCGCCGGCGGTCGCGGGTGATCGCCGCTGTCGGGCTGATCTGGGCCGTGGCGTGGGCCGTCGCCGGGTACGCGGGGCTCGGGCACGGGAGCCAGGAGATGGCGACGGCCGCGTTCGTCTCGACGTACGCGCTGTTCGGGCTGGGTGAGGCGATGCTGTCGCCGACCGTGGCGCCGCTGGTCGCGGATCTCGCGCCGGAGGGGATGGCGGGGCAGTACAACTCCGCGTTCGCGCTGGTCAAGCAGCTGGCGCTGGCCGTCGGGCCGGCGGTGGGCGGGCCGCTGGGGGCTTCGCTGCACGCGCCGTACATCGTGGCGTTCCTGGTGTTCTCGCTGGGGATCACGGTCCTGGCCGTGCGGTTGGGGCGGCAGCTGACCGAGGCGCAGGATCAGCCGTGGCTGGGCAGGAGCCGGGTCGTGGCGCGGGGTGGGGCGCCCGTTTCCGCCGACGTCTGATCCCTGTTCTCCGTCCAGGGCCTGTCCTCCGGGGCAGGCCCTAAGTCGTCTGGGGGCGGGGCAGGGCGAACTCGCACCAGACGGCCTTGCCGCCGCCGGGGGTGCGGCGGCAGCCCCAGTTCGAGGCGATCGTGGCGACGATGGCGATGCCGCGGCCCGATTCGTCGCCCGGTTCCGCGCGGCGGCGTCTGGGCAGGTGGTCGTCGCCGTCGGTGACCTCGATGATCAGCCGTCTGTCCGTGCGGCGCAGGCGCAGTCTCATCGGCGGGGTGCCGTGCTGGAGGGAGTTGGCGACCAGCTCACTGGTGGCCAGGACTCCGAGGTCGTGCAGGTCGGCGGGGAAGCGCCAGCTGGTCAGAACGCCGGAGGCGAAGGCACGCGCGCGGGGGGCCGCTTCCACGCCGCCCAGGAGTTCCAGGGCGGCGTTGCGGAACAGCTCGCCGTCCGCACCCGTGCGGGCGGGGTGCTGGAGGACCAGGACGGCCACGTCGTCGTCGTGGTCGGGGGTCACGCCGGCGGAGCGGACCAGGCGGTCGCAGACGACCTGGGGTGTGCCGGTGGCTCCGGCCAGGGCGCGCTCCAGGGCTGCGATGCCCTCGTCAAGGTCCGCGTCGCGGCGCTCCACCAGGCCGTCCGTGTAGAGGACCGCGGTGGAGCCGGGGGCGAGGGGGACCGAGCCCGAGGCGTGCATCCAGCCGCCGGTGCCGAGCGGAGGGCCGGTGGGTTCGTCGGCGCGCAGGACCGTGCCGTTCTCGTCGCGGACGAGGATCGGGAGGTGGCCCGCCGAGGAGTAGATCAGCTTGCCCTCGTTGGGGTCGTGGATGGCGTACGCGCACGTGGCGATCTGGTTGGCGTCGATCTCGGCGGCCAGGCCGTCCAAGAGCTGGAGGACCTCGTGCGGGGGGAGGTCGAGGCGGGCGTAGGCGCGGACCGCCGTGCGGAGCTGGCCCATGACCGCGGCGGCGCGCACGCCCCGGCCCATGACGTCGCCGATGACCAGGGCCGTGCGGCCGCCGCCCAGGGTGATGACGTCGTACCAGTCGCCGCCGACCGCGGCTTCGGTGCCGCCGGGGTGGTAGGTGGCGGCGATGCGCAGGTCGTCCGGCTGTTCGAGCTCCTGGGGGAGCAGGGAGCGCTGGAGGGTGACGGCCGTTTCGCGCTGGCGGCGTTCGCTGGCGCGCAGGCGTTCGGCGGCTTCGGCGTGGTCGGTGACGTCAGTGGCGAAGACGAGGACTCCGCGGCCGTCGCTGCCGCCCTTGCCGTCGCCCTGGGCGACCGGGGTGCAGGTGAACGAGTAGGAGCGGCCGTCGGGGGCCTTGCGGGACTTGACCGTGCGCGGCTTGCCGCTGCGCTGGACCTGGTCCAGGAGGGGGAACAGGCCGAGGGCGTCCAGCTCGGGGAGCGCCTCGCGGGCGCGTTCGCCCAGGGGGCGTACGCCGAAGGCGGTCGTGTAGGCGTCATTGACGTAGGCGATGCGGTGGTCGGCGCCGTGGACCAGGGCGACGAGGGAGGGGACGCGGTCGAGGACCTCACGCACCCGCAGTTCGTCGACGGCGGGTACGGAGGGTGACTCGTCGGTCGGTCGTTCGGCACGGGCGGCGGGTACGGAGCTTTCCCCCCGCCGGTCCGGGGAGGCCGTCTGCTCGGTCCGCGCTGCGGCGCGGCGCTGCGTTCCGGGGAGCCGGGCGCTCCAGCGCGTGAAGTTCACGAATCCTTGCCTCGTGTAGTGGTCGGCGGCCGGCACCGGAACCGGCCGGGGCCCCGGAGGGCCCGCACCGGGGCGAGCGGTGGCATGCCCGCGGTGGTGGACCAGTCTGGCAGTGCGCGGACCGGACCGACATCCGTCAGACGCCGGGCCGGCCGATGGAGTTCCTGGGTCCGGTCAGGACGACCCCTTCGGGTTGTGCGGGGGCTCGAGAGAAGGCTTTCCACCGGCCGCGAGTTCGAACTCCGCCCGGGGGTGTTCGAGTGAACCCAGGGAGACGATCTCCCGTTTGAACAGACCGGCCAGCGCCCATTCGGCGAGCACGCGCGCCTTGCGGTTGAAGGTGGGCACGCGGCTGAGGTGGTAGGCGCGGTGCATGAACCAGGCGGGGTAGCCCTTGAGTTTGCGCCCGTAGACGTGGGCGACGCCCTTGTGCAGGCCCAGGGAGGCGACCGAGCCGACGTAGGCGTGCTCGTAGGTCTCCAGGGGTTCGCCGCGCAGGGAGTGGACGATGTTGTCGGCGAGGACCTTGGCCTGGCGGACGGCGTGCTGGGCGTTGGGCGCGCACTCGCTGCTCTTGCCGTCGGCCGTGACGTCGGGCACGGCGGCGGCGTCTCCGGCGGCCCACGCGTGCGTGGTGCCGTCGATCGACAGTTCCGGTGTGCAGGTGAGGCGTCCGCGGCCGTTGCGGGGCAGGTCGGTGGCGGCGAGCACCGGGTGGGGTTTCACGCCGGCCGTCCATACGACCGTACGGGTGGGGAAGCGGGCGCCGTCGCTGAGGACGGCGACCCGGTCGGCGCAGGATTCGAGGCGGGTCTCCAGGCGTACGTCGATGTTGCGGCGGCGCAGCTCGGTGACGGTGTAGCGGCCCATCTCCTCGCCGACCTCGGGCAGGATCCGGTCCGATGCCTCGACGAGGATCCACTTCATGTCCTCGGGCTGGACGTTGTGGTAGTACCGCGCGGCGTAGCGGGCCATGTCCTCCAGTTCGCCGAGCGCCTCCACGCCCGCGAAGCCGCCACCGACGAAGACGAAGGTCAGGGCCGCGTCGCGGATCGCGGGGTCGCGGGTGGAGGAGGCGATGTCCATCTGCTCGATGACGTGGTTGCGCAGGCCGATGGCCTCCTCGACGGTCTTGAAGCCGATGCCGTGGTCGGCGAGGCCGGGGACCGGCAGGGTGCGCGAGACGGAGCCGGGGGCGAGGACGAGCTGGTCGTAGGAGAGCCGCTGTCCGCCCGTGCCCTCCTCCTCGGTGGCGAGGGTGGTGACGGTGGCGGTGCGCTTGGCGTGGTCGACGGCGGTGACCTCGCCGATCAGGATCCGGCACCGGTCGAGGACGCGGCGCAGCGGTACGACGACATGGCGGGGGGAGATCGCGCCGGCGGCGGCCTCCGGGAGGAACGGCTGATAGGTCATGTACGGGTCGGGGGTGACGACGGTGATCTCGACCTCGTCCCGGTCCAGTTCCCGTTTCAGTCTGCGCTGCAGGCGCAGGGCCGTGTACATCCCGACGTAGCCGCCACCGACAACGAGAATGCGCGCACGTTCCTTCACCATCCCATGACGCACCCGTCGCTTGCGTTTGTCCACAGCCTCGACGAATTGTGTGACCGGAGCGGGAGAGGGCGCGTAGTTGGCCGGAATACCGACCTTCTGCAGATAGATGCAGGTCAGGAGGGGTGGCGTGGGGGGCGTGCGGGGGCACATTCGGGATGTATGCGACCCGTACTCCGATCGGTGGGCGCTCCGTGCGGAACCTGCCCCTTCTGAATTGACTCCCTCTCAACTATGTTCGTGTGTCGACGGGGTGTAGGGGGATGTGCTCACCGGGGTCCGCGCGGGCGGGCCGCGGGACCGGGCCGTTCCCTCGCTCCGGTATCGAATGGCGGGGAGTCTCCGGGGGGAGACGTCATTACCGGGGGAATGCTTATGCATGTTCAGGACTCTCATTGGTCGCCCACGTCCGCACTCGCGGCGGGTGGCATGACCATGAGCGCGGCGACGGGCACCGGACGCGACGCGTCGCGGACGACGCCGCTGCGTGTGGACGCACAGCGCAATCTGGAGCACGTGCTGCGTGCGGCGCGCGAGGTCTTCGGCGAGCTGGGGTACGGCGCGCCGATGGAGGACGTGGCGCGGCGCGCGCGCGTCGGTGTGGGCACGGTGTACCGGCGGTTCCCGAGCAAGGACGTCCTGGTGCGGCGGATAGCCGAGGAGGAGACGTCCCGGCTGACCGACCAGGCGCGTGCGGCGCTCGGGCAGGAGGACGAGCCGTGGTCGGCGCTGTCGCGCTTCCTGCGGACGTCGGTGGCCTCCGGCGCCGGGCGGCTGCTGCCGCCGCAGGTGCTGCGGGTCTCGGTCGAGGACGGCGCCGGAGGCCCGCGGGTGCCGCAGCAGCGGACCCAGCCGGGCACGACGGAGCTGCGGCTGGTGCCGGACCAGCCCGTGGCGGTCGCTTCGGTACCGGCGGCCGAGGACGACGCCGGGACGTCGGCGCTGCTCGAGGTCGTGGGCCAGCTCGTGGACCGGGCGCGTGCGGCCGGTGAGCTGCGGGCGGACGTGTCGGTGTCGGACGTACTGCTGGTGATCGCCACGGCCGCGCCCTCACTGCCGGACTCCGCTCAGCAGGCGGCCGCGTCGGCCCGGCTGCTGGACATCCTGCTGGAGGGGCTGCGCTCGCGACCGGCGTGAGCCACCGGGGGCTCGGGGCCCGCGGCTCGGGGGCGAACGGACCCGGGCCGGCTGGGCCCAGAGCTCGGGCGGGACGTCAGGGCCCTGCGCGAAAGGGGAGCAAGCTTTCCCCGAATGAGTGACGGCTAGTACTGCCGTGCCGCATATCCCCACGGATGAGTGATGGTCCGACCTATGGGGTTCTGACCAAATGCCAATATGGCACGCTGACCTGGTGGTCTGGACGGTTGGGCGGCTGGCGGGGGCTTTCCGCGATGAGCGGTGACGGGCGGGACGAGGCGAGCGGCGGCGGGAGCGGCGACGCCACGGCCGACGGCCCGGTACCGCCACAGGTGCCGAGCCAGAGCGGACGCGCGAGCGTACCGACCGGCGGGCACCCCGGGGGGCATCCCGCCGACGGCACGGTCCCGGCCCAGCGCGACTCGCACGAGGACGGTGTGCTGCCGCCGCCCCGCGAGATCCCGCCGTCCGACGCCGACCTCATCGACCGCATGCGCGCGGGCGACGACACGGCGTACGAGGAGCTGTACCGGCGCCATGCGCAGGCCGTGCGCCGCTACGCCCGCACCTGCTGCCGGGACGCCCACACCGCGGAGGACCTGACCGCCGAGGTCTTCGCCCGCATGCTCCAGGCGGTACGCGGCGGCGCCGGGCCCGCGCACGCGGTGCGCGCGTATCTGCTCACCTCCGTCCGGCGTGTCGCCGCCTCCTGGACGCGATCGGCGCGGCGCGAGCAACTCGTCGACGACTTCGCCGTGTTCGCCGCCCAGTCCGCACGCGGATCCGACGTGTCCGACGACGACACGCTCGAACTCGGCGCGGACGTACGGGCGATGCACGAGGCCGAGCAGTCCATGGCCATGCGCGCCTTCCGGTCGCTGCCGGAGCGCTGGCAGGCCGTGCTGTGGCACACCGAGATCGAGGACGAGTCGCCCAGCGAGGTCGCCACGCTGTTCGGGCTGGACGCCAACGGCACCCGCGTGCTCGCCAGCCGGGCCCGCGAGGGCCTCAAACAGGCCTACCTCCAGGCCCACGTCAGCGCCACGCTCACCGGCGACGAGGCCTGCGCCCGCTACGCCGACCAGCTCGGCACCTACGCCCGCGGGCGGCTGCGCACCCGCGCCGAGCGGGGACTGCGCAAGCACCTGGAGGAGTGCGCGAAGTGCCGGCTGGCCGCTCTGCAGATCGAGGAAGTGGCCGGCGGTATCCCGGCGGTCGTGCCGGTCGCGGTCATCGGCTGGTTCGGAGCCGCCGGGTACGCGAAGGCGGCCGGGCTCATCGCCGGGGGCGCGGGAGCGGCCGGTGCGGCGGGGGCGGCCGCGGCGGCGGGAGGCTCGACCGGTGGGGCAGCCGCAGCGGGCGGCGGTTCGGCAGCGACGGGCGGTGGGTCCGGAGGCGGGGGCGGCGCGGCGGCCTCCGAGGGGCTCGGCGCGCCGGTGAAGGCCGGTATCGCGGCCGGTGTGGTCGCCGTCGGGGTGGTGGCCGCGGTGGTCATGGCCCTGGCCGGCAGCGAGAAGCCGAGGGAGGAGGCCAGGACCGCTCCGTCGTCCCCGAAGCCGTCGTCGGTGGTGCGGCCCGGCGAGCCCACGCCCTCGCCCTCACCCCCACGGCGGAACCCGGATCCGGATCGGCGCCCGCCGGGGATCACGCCCGCACGCACCGAGACGCCCGCGCCCACACCGAGCTCCAGGACCAGCCCGGCCCCGGATCAGGACCCGACCCCCACCCCGCCCCGAAAGCCCGCTCCCCCACCCGAGCCGACACCACCACCCGCCCCCACACCGACGCCCACTCCCCCACCGCCCCCGCCTCCCGCCCCGGCCGTCTACCAGTGGAGCGAACTGTCGTACGACATCGGCGGCGACGGTACGAAGCCCGAGATGCGGATCGGTTCGAGCAGCTGGGTCTGGAAGCGGTCCGGCCTGTCGGTCGGCAATCAGCGGTACGCCCACGGCGTCACCGTGCACGGCCGCTCGTCCGTCACCATCGACCTCAACCGCTCCTGCTCGTCGTACGACGCCCTCGTGGGGGTGGACGACATGACGCTGAGGCTCGGCAAGGTCTACTTCTCCGTGTACGCCGACGGCGCCCGGCTGTGGCGGTCCCCGCTGGTCGAGGGCGGCGACCCGGCCGTGCCCGTCCATGTGAACCTCACCGGCCGCAGCACGGTCCGGCTCGTGGTGGAACCCCGCAGCGCCCTCGACAACCCGATGCCGGTGGACTGGGCGGAGTCGAGGTTCACCTGCGGCTAGGGCCTGTGGTTTGGATCAGGTCGTAGGGAATCGGCGGTGCTTCTCGATGCCGGTGAGCGGGGCCTGGTGCGTGTAGCTGCAAGGCGGAGGAGGGAGTCGACGCGTGGGGGTCCCTCCCGCGCGAGCGCAGCCGAGCGTGGGGGAGTCGGCGACTGACGACAACGCGGCAGATGCGCGTGCCAGGCCCCGCGTCTGCGGCCTGATCCAAACGACAGGCCCTAGGTCCCCTTGCGGGTACGGCGGTTCGGAATGAACCGGTGGCGTACGCGCCGCGCCGGGGTCGGTGTGAAGGCCGGGGGGTTTCGGGGCGGGGTGTTGTCTGCGGGCTTGGCTGCGGGTGGTCGGGGTGGCAAGCCACCGCTACACCCGCCGCCCCCCACCGGCCCCCGCCCCCAACGCCCCCCGCTGCGGTGCGATCCCCGCCGGTACCGCTCGCTGCCTGGCAGGCGTGCCCGTCCAGCATGTGCCGCGGCGGGACAGCAGGCGGCGCAGCCACAGCTCCAGGGAGACCAGGTCCGCGAGGCCGTCCAGGGGCAGGGCTTCGCCCGCCGCCGCGCCGCGCAACGCCTTGCGGACCACGCGGGCCTCGACCAGACCCGCCTCCGCCAGCAGCGGGGTGTCGAACAGGGAGACCAGGGAATCCGCCGCCACACGCAGCCCCGTACGCTCCGCGGCCGCCGCGGTCGCCTGGGTCGGAGCGCCCCACCCCGGCGGCAACTCCCGGACGCCGGCCCCTTCCAGCACCGTACGCAGGATCGCCGCCCGCGCCCCCGGCCGCACCCGCAGCGCCTCGGGCAGCGCCCGGGCCGCCCGCACAACCTGGTTGTCGAGGAACGGCGCGTGCAGCCGCTGGAAGCGGACCTCCGCGGCCTGCTCCAGCACCCGCAGGTCCGCCGCGTACCGCGCCAGCGCCGCTCGCGCACGGAAGTCACCCGGCCGCTGCCCCGGCCCCACCAGCTCCGACCGGTGTGTCGCCGCCTGAAGGCGAACCGATACTTCAGCGAGTGCCTCACCGGTCAGCCAGCGCGCGGCCGGCCCGGGTCTCCCCCAGGTCAGCGCGGCGAGCGAAGCGTCCAGCGCGCCCCCTGGCGCGTCGAGACCGTCGTCGGAGCGAGGATCGAGGAGGCGCTCGGCGAGGGACTCCAGCCCCGATCGGTACGGCGTACGGGACAGCCGGCGCGCCGCCGCGTACACGCGCGCGGGCACCAGCACCGACCCGTCGGCCTTGGCCAGCGCGGCGACCGGCCGTACGAGATGCCGCCGCCGGCGGTCCATCAGCAGGTCGGCGAGCCGCGCGGGATGGGCGTCCAGGACCTGGCGCGCACCGTGCCCGGTGAAGTGGTCCGCGCTGCCCGCCGCCAGCCGGGCCCGGTGCCGCGCCGCCGACACCAGGCAGGGCCCGGGTTCGTCGGTCAGCGGCCCGTCCAGGTCGGCGTACGGGAGGGTCTCCTCACCACCCGTCACGACCACGTGGTGGAACCGCGGGTTCGCCGCCAGCGCGCCCGCCCGCTCCAGTTCGGCCTCCCGCCCTCCGACGGCGAGGTCGTTGAACGTGACGGCCAGCAGCCGCTCCCCCGCGCCCGTGCCGTGCCCCAGCACCGTGCCCGGCATCCCGGGGAGCCCCGCGGCCAGCAGAGCCAGTGCCCCGGAGGCCGGCCCACCGGACAGGTCCGCGCCGATCCCCGGCACCGGCATCCCGCGCGCGGCCCGTCGCTCGGCGGGTCCCATGCCGGGCACGGGGCCCGGGTCGATGTCCATCCCCGGGACGTGCCGCGGAGCGGACAGCCGCGTCCGTACGGCTTCCACGAGCGCGTCGCGCACCGCGTCGACCGCGCTCTCGGGGTCGGCCGGGGGCGCCGCGACGGCCAGTGAGGCGACCGGCTCGTACCCGGCGATCTCGCGCGCCCCGGCGCGCAGGATCAGGGCATGCCCGGGCGGAATGCGCTTCACGCCGTCGTACGGCGTGGAGTCGTGCAGCGCGGCGGGCACGTCCGGCGCGGCCAGCAGCGCGGCGAGATGCCCGAAGTCGAGGTTGGCCTCGATGAGGTCGGCCAGCGGCAGCGCGGCGGTCGCGTACGCCGTACCCCCCGCCCAGGGCGTGTGGAACACCGGCCGCGCGCCCGCGAGATCGCCGCAGACGGTGATCCGCCTACCGACCTGCACGATCGCGGTGTAGCTGCCCGGCCAGGCGGTCAGATGCCGAAGTGCCCCGCCGCGTGCGGCGAACAGCGCGACGCGCAGCTGCTCGTCGGTGGCGCCGCAGATGCCGAGGACGGCGATCCTGGTCCGGTCGTCGGCCTTCACGACCCGCACCTCGTCGGGGCGCCAGTCGCCGACCGCCCACAGCGGATCGGGATCGCCCCACAGGAGTTGGGACCCCACCGGGTGCAGCGTCTCACCCTCGCTGCCGGTCGCCCCCGCCGAACCGGCAGCGACGGCTCCCGCGGCGGTGCTGCTCCATCCCACCAACCACCGCATCGCCGCCTCCACAGGCTGTGGACAACCAGTGCACCGTACGAACCGGTTCCCCATGCTGCCATGAAGGAGGCGTTTCCAGAGGGTGCCGACGCCGCTTGCGCTCCGCCGAATGCGCCCCGGCGGAGCCACCCACACCGTCCCGAACCCCCCGAACACCCGCACACCACCCGCGAACTCGGGCGGGCAAGGCAACGCCGAAGGAGAGGCGGACAGGCCGACGACAGAAGGCAAGACCGAAGAAGAAGCCGTAGACGAGACCGCGGACAAGGCCGACGACGAGACCGAAGCCAAGGCCGGGGCAAGATCGAAGCCAAGGCCGGGGCAAGACCCAAGCCAAGGCCGGACAACGCCGAAGCCAAGACCAAGAGCCGCCCAAGAATCAAGGCGAGCCAGCGACATGTCTGCGGTACGACTGCGACGCGAATGCGCCCCCGAAACGCGCCCCAATCACACCCGGAGCGCCCTCAAGTGCCGTGGTAGGAGGCTTGATACCCCGCGACCGGCGGGATCGATTTTCAGCCAAATCGGCGTGCCACGGGCGGCTTCGAACACTCTCCGTACAGGCCCGGCGCGTCGCCTTCCGGTCGCGCAGTCCGGGAGGCGCAGCACGCCTCCCGGACCGTTCCGCCGCCCGCGGGGATGTAGGCGGCGGTGTCCCCCAGCCCACTGGATCCAGTACAGCGGGCCGACCCACGCAACGACCATGGAACCGCTCCCGCGGTGGCCGGAGAAGAGCGCACGGGCAGGCGCACGGCCACACAGTGGGAGCACGTCGCAACAGCCCGTATCTGAACCGTACTTCAGTACGGACCACAATCCCGCCAACCGGAACAATGCCCCTTAACGCTTGGGATGCGGCGAACTACGCTGGGTTTACGAATGCCGCGTGGTTATGCCAGTGCCGGCAGCCGTCTGTGTCGAGGGGTGGCTCATGTCCAGGGAGCAACGCGGGCCGAACGAGAAACTCGGCGCCGTTCTCGCCCTCGCGGGAATCAGCAACGCAGGCCTCGCGCGGCGAGTCAACGACCTCGGCGCCCAGCGCGGCCTGACGCTGCGCTACGACAAGACATCGGTGGCGCGCTGGGTGTCGAAGGGCATGGTGCCCCAGGGTGCCGCCCCGCACCTCATCGCCGCCGCCATCGGCCAGAAGCTCGGCCGCCCGGTGCCGCTGCACGAGATCGGCCTGGCGGACGCGGACCCCGCACCCGAAGTCGGCCTCGCCTTCCCGCGGGACGTCGGCCAGGCGGTCAAGTCCGCGACCGAGCTGTACCGCCTCGACCTCGCCGGCCGCCGGGCCGGATCCGGGGGCATCTGGCAGTCGCTCGCCGGATCGTTCGCAGTGAGCGCATACGCAACGCCCGCCTCACGCTGGCTGATAACCCCGGCCGACAGTTCGGTCGCGCGTGACGTGGGCCCCGGCGAGGGCTCCGGCGCACCGCTCAAAGTCGGCCACAGCGATGTGCAGAAGCTGCGGGAGGCCGCCGAGGACGCACGGCGCTGGGACTCCAAGTACGGCGGCGGCGACTGGCGTTCGTCGATGGTCCCCGAGTGCTTAAGGGTGGAGGCGGCCCCCCTGCTGCTCGGCTCCTACTCCGACGAGGTCGGCCGGGCCCTCTTCGGCGCCTCCGCCGAACTCACCCGGCTCGCCGGCTGGATGGCCTTCGACACGGGCCAGCAGGAAGCGGCCCAGCGCTACTACATCCAGGCCCTGCGTCTGGCCCGGGCGGCGGCGGACGTCCCCCTCGGGGGTTACGTGCTGGCCTCCATGTCCCTCCAGGCCACCTACCGAGGCTTCGGCGACGAGGGCGTGGACCTCGCCCAGGCCGCCCTGGAACGCAACCGCGGACTGGCCACGGCCCGCACCATGAGCTTCTTCCGCCTCGTCGAGGCACGCGCGCACGCTCGCGCGAACGACGCCCCGGCGGCCGGCGGCGCCCTGAAGGCGGCCGAGAGCTGGCTGGAGCGCGCCCGCCCCGGCGACAACGACCCGAGCTGGCTCGGCTTCTACTCCTACGACCGTTTCGCCGCCGACGCGGCCGAGTGCTACCGCGACCTCAAGGCGCCCCGCCAGGTCCGCCGCTTCACCGAGCAGGCCCTGTCGAAGCCGACCGAGGAGTTCGTCCGCTCGCACGGCCTGCGCCTGGTCGTCTCCGCGGTCGCGGAACTGGAGTCGGGGAACCTGGACGCGGCGTGCGAGCAGGGCGTGCGGGCGGTGGAGGTCGCCGGGCGGATCTCCTCGGCCCGTACCACCGAGTACGTCAAGGATCTCCTGCACCGCCTGGAGCCGTACGGCGACGAGCCCCGGGTGGTGGAGCTCCGTGAGCGTGCCCGGCCGCTGCTGATGGCTCCGGCGTAAACCCGAGCAGGCATGCGGCCCGTCCCGCGTTTGAGGGCATTGTCAGTGGCGCAGTGCACTATCGAAGCGGGAGGTGGTGCGAGTGCGGATCACATACGACTGTGACGTGCTGGTGATCGGCGGCGGCATCGTCGGCCTGTCGACGGCGTACGCGATCACACGCGCCGCACCGGGCACACGTGTCACCGTCCTGGAGAAGGAACCGGGCCCGGCCCGCCACCAGACCGGCCGCAACAGCGGCGTCATCCACAGCGGCATCTACTACCGCCCCGGCTCCCTCAAGGCGCGCTACGCGGTGCGGGGCGCCGCGGAGATGGTCAAGTTCTGCGCCGAGTACGGCATCCCGCACGCGGTCACCGGCAAGCTGATCGTCGCCACGGACCGCGCGGAGCTGCCCCGCCTGCACGCGCTCGTGCAGCGAGGCCGGGAGAACGGCATCCCGGTGCGGGAGCTGGGCGGCCCCCAGATCGCGGAATACGAGCCGGAGGTGCGCGGGCTCGCCGCGATACACGTCGGCACGACGGGCATCTGCGACTTCGTCGCGGTCGCCCGCCAGCTGGCCCACGGCTCGGGCGCGGAGATCCGCTACGGCACGCGGGTCGTGCGCGTCGACCGGCGTCCCGAGCGGGGGGTCGCCGTGCTCACGGCCGCGGGTGACGTCGTACGCGGGCGGGTCCTGGTGAACTGCGCGGGCCTGCAGTGCGACGAGATCGCCCGGCTCACCGGGGACGACCCGGGCATGCGGATCGTGCCGTTCCGGGGCGAGTACTACGAGCTGGCCCGGCCGGAGCTGGTGCGCGGGCTGGTGTACCCGGTGCCCGACCCGGCGTTTCCGTTCCTCGGGGTGCATCTGACGCGCGGCATCGACGGGGGCGTCCATGTCGGGCCCAACGCGGTGCCGGCCCTGGCCCGCGAGGGGTACAGGTGGGGCACGGTCCGCCTGCGCGAGCTGGGCTCGACCCTGGCCTGGCCCGGCTCCTGGCGGATAGCCCGCCGGCACTGGCGGTACGGGGCGGGTGAGCTGCGACGGTCCCTGTCCAGGACGGCGTTCACAGATGCGGTGGGCCGGCTGTTGCCCGCGGTGTCCGAGGACGACCTGGTGCCGACGGCCGCGGGTGTGCGCGCACAGGCGGTTCTCCGTGACGGGACCCTGGTCGACGACTTCCTGATCCGCGAGGGCGCCAGGACCGTCCACGTCCTCAACGCACCGTCCCCTGCGGCCACGGCGTCCTTGCCGATCGGCCGCGAGGTGGCACGCAGAGCGCTGAGCGCGCTGTGAGGCGCTGACGGCAGCTCCTGCCAACGCCGGGTGTGTCCGCGACCGGGCATCTCGGGGTGCTCGGCGTCGGTGCTGAGGCGGGGTGGGTGCGCAGCCCGGCGTAGCGGGGTGCCGCTGCGCCCACCCGTGCCGCCCTTAGCGGCACGCATGCCCGCAGCTAGCCGCCGGACGACGCAAGGGGCCGTGTCGGGGGGTGTCCGCCCGCAGCGGTTGGCGCGTCAACGGACAGTCAGTCGGTATCCGACCCCATCGCGCCGTTCCGAGGACGGACACCCCCCGGCGCGGCCCCGACCCACCACCCGGCGCCAGGCGAAGCACCGCAGCCGTAAAATCAGGGGCACTGTGTCTGACTCCGCGAACACCACCCCCGAAGCCCCGAACCCGAACCGGCACCCGCACCCGCACCCGCACACCCCGGGTGTCTCCGTCCGGAGTACCCGGGTCAAGGGCGAGCCGCGTTTCCCCGACGGGCCGAAGGCCGACCCCGCCGGGTCGCACTTCGAGCGGCGGATCCGGAGTTTCCAGCCCCGCCGCAGCCGCGTCACCGCCGGCCAAGCGGACGCGCTACAGCGGCTGTGGCCCAAGTGGGGCCTCGACATCGACGGCAGCCGGACCCTCGACCTGCCGGATCTGTTCGGCAACGACAACCCCGTCGTCCTGGAGATCGGCTTCGGCATGGGCGAGGCCACAGCCCAGATGGCCGCGGCCGCCCCCGCCACGAACATCCTCGCCGTCGACGTTCACACCCCCGGCCAGGGCAACCTGCTCAACCTCGCCGACCGCAACGGCCTGTCCAACATCCGCGTCGGCAACGGCGACGCGATCATCCTCCTGCGCGAGATGCTCGCCCCGGACACCCTCGACGGCCTCCGCGTCTACTTCCCGGACCCCTGGCCCAAGAAGCGGCACCACAAGCGCAGGATCATCCAGCCCGACTTCCTGACCCTGGCCGCCACCCGCATCAGACCCGGCGGGATCGTCCACTGCGCCACCGACTGGGAGCCGTACGCGGAGCAGATGCTCGAGGTCCTCACGGAACACCCCGACTTCGAGAACACCCAGGCGGACGGCGGTTTCGCGCCGCGCCCCGACTTCCGGCCGCTGACCCGTTTCGAGGGCCAGGGACTGGACAAGGGACATGTCGTGAACGACCTCCTCTTCCGCCGCGTACAGCACGTGGACCAGCCGATCCACCCCGACCAGCCGAACCAGCCCCACCACCCCGACCAGCCCGACCACCCCGACCAGCCGGACCAGCCCCCCGTCGGCGCCTGACCACCCCTGGCACCTCTCCCGCCTGCGGACAGCGCCCATCCGTCGTTAGGGTCAATGCCGTGGCCACCAGCCCCCCACATCCGTCGTACCCCAGCGGTCCCCCCGACGGCGCACCCTTCGCCGGCCCAGGCACGGCCGGCTCTTCGCGGCACGCCCACTGGTGGCACCACGCCTGGGTCCGCTACGGCGCGCTGAGCACACTGCTCGCGATATCCGGCCTGGTCATCCTCGCCCTGGTCCGCGAGGAGACCGGCACGGAAGGGTTCCTGGTCGGGCTGGGGCTGGCCGTCCTCCCGGTGCCCCTGCTGATAGCCGCGTTCCGCTGGCTGGACCGCGTGGAACCCGGCCCCTGGCGGAACCTGCTGTTCTGCTTCGCCTGGGGCGCCTGCGCGGCGGCGCTGATAGCGATCGTCGCCAACAGCTTCGCGACGAGATGGATAGCGACGGCGACGGCGGACCCGTCCAGCGCGGACACCCTCGGCGCGACGGTGATAGCGCCGGTGGTCGAGGAGTCGGCCAAGGCGGCGGCCGTCCTCCTGGTCTTCCTCTTCCGGCGCCGCGACTTCACCGGCATCGTCGACGGGGTCGTCATAGCCGGCGTGACGGCCACCGGCTTCGCGTTCACCGAGAACATCCTCTACCTCGGCACGGCCTTCGGCACCGACCAGCTCACCGGCGGCAGCGGCATCGCCTCCGTCACGGCGGCGACCTTCTTCGTGCGCATCGTCATGTCGCCGTTCGCGCACCCGCTGTTCACGGTCCTCACCGGCATCGGCTTCGGCATCGCCGCACTCGCGGCGCACCGCCGGCCGCTGCGCCGGGTCGCCTTCCCGCTCGGCGGGCTGCTGCTCGCGATGGGGATGCACGCGATGTGGAACGGCTCGTCGGCCTTCGGCGAGTACGGGTTCTTCGCCGTGTACGCGGCGTTCATGGTGCCGATCTTCGGGCTGCTGACGTGGCTGGTGATCTGGACGCGGCAGCGGGAGCTGAAGACCGTACGGGCGGAGCTGCCGGCCTACGCCGTGGCGGGCTGGCTGACCCCGGCCGAGCCATACGCGCTCGGCTCGATGCGGGCTCGGCGGATCGCCCGGCAGTACGCCCGCCGGCACGCGGGCAGGGCGGCGGCCCGGGAGGTGGCCCGCTACGAGGCGTACGCGACGTCCCTGGCGTTCCTGCGGCACCGGGCCCGGCGGGGCAGCCCCGGGGCGGACTTCGCCGTACGGGAGCGGGAACTGCTCGGCGAACTGTGGCGGCGCCGGGAGGTGGCCCGCCCCGCGCTGGACCACGCGGCCCGGATCACCGCCCCTCCCGTCCCGGTGACGGCCCCGCCCTGGCCGGTGTACGGGGTGTACGGGTACGGCCACCAGCCGGCGCCGTACCCCGCGTACAACCCCTACCGCTCCTAGGCCCCCCGGGGCCCGCTCAGGCCGAGGCCCCCGTGAACCTCAGGCCGAGGCCCCTGTGAGCCTCAGGCCGAGGCCTCCGGGTCCCGCTCAGGCCGAGGCCCCCGTGAACCTCAGGCCGAGGCCCCCGTGAACCTCAGGCCGAGGCCTCCGTGAGCCGTTCCACCTCGGCCTCCGAGAGCGTCAGCTCCCCCACGCCGAGCAGTGCGGGCAGCTGCTCCACCGTCCGCGCCGAGGCGATCGGCGCCACCACGGTCGGCTGGGCGGCGAGCCAGGCGAGGGCCACCGTGGCGACGGGAGCGTCGTGCGCTGCGGCGACCTCGTCGAGCGCGTCGAGAACCCGCCGCCCCCGCTCGGTCTCCAGATGCTTGGCGGCACCGCCCGCCCGCGCGCTCTCGACCCGCGTACCCGGCCGGTACTTGCCCGTGAGGAAGCCGGACGCGAGCGCGTAGTACGGAACGGCGGCGAGGCCGGCCCGCTCGGCGAGGCCCTGGAGCTCACCCTCGTACGTGTCACGGGAGACCAGGTTGTAGTGCGGCTGGAGGGCGACGTACCGCGCGAGACCCTCGCGGTCGGAAAACTCCAGGGACGCCCGCAGCCTCTCGGCGGAGATGTTGGAGGCGGCGATGTGCCGCACCTTGCCGGCCTTCACGAGTTCGTCGAGCGCGCCGATGATCTCCTCGACGGGCACGTCGGGCTGGTCGAAGTGCGTGTAGTAGAGGTCGATGTAGTCGGTGCGCAGGCGCCGCAGGGAGGCGTCGGCGGCGGCCTTGATGGTGGCAGCGGACAGGCCCCGGAAGTCGGGGTGCTGGCTGACCTTCGTGGCGACGACGACGTCGGAGCGGTTGCCGCGTGCCTCGAGCCACGTGCCGAGGATGGTCTCGGACTCACCGCCCTGGTTGCCGTCGACCCACGCCGAGTAGACATCGGCGGTGTCGACGAAGTTGCCTCCGGCGGCGGTGTAGGCGTCGAGGACGGCGAACGACCGGTCCTGGTCGGCGGTCCAGCCGAAGACGTTGCCGCCGAGGGCGAGGGGGAAGACCTCGAGGCCGGAAGTGCCGAGCTTGCGAAGAGACGTCATGCCCGGTGTCAACGACCGCGCAGGAACGCCCCATTCCGCAACGGACGCAAAACTCCCGTAAACACAGCCGACGGCCCTGACGTCGGAGGGTCGTCGTCAGGGCCGTCGATGCCTCAGAGAAGGTGCACTGCTCAAAAAAGGTGCACTGCTCAGGGAACGTGCACTGCTCAGGGAACGTGCACTGCTCAGGGAGTCAGCCCCTTGCCCCGCAGCCAGGCCACCGGGTCGATGCCACTGGAGGATCCACCGGAGTGGACCTCGAGGTGCAGGTGCGCCCCGGTGACGTTGCCGGTGGCGCCCACGCGGCCGATGACGTCGCCGGTGCTGACCTTCTGGCCGACGCTGACGCCGATGGAGGACTGGTGCGCGTACCAGATCTCGGTGCCGTCATCGAGGGTGAGGACGGTCTTGTAGCCGTAGGAGCCGTTCCAGCCCGCCTCGGTGATGGTGCCGCTGTGCACGGCCTTGATCGGCGTGCCCGTGGGAGCGGCGAAGTCGAGGCCGGTGTGGTAGCCGGAGGACCAGTAGGCACCGGCCTGGCCGAACGTCGAGGTGAGGGTGTACGAGGAGGTCGGCAGCGTGTACTGCTTGGCGAGGGCGGCAAGCCGCTCGGCCTCGGCCTTCTTCTCGGCCTCCGCCTCCGCCTTCTTCTTGGCCTCGGCGGCCTTGGCCTTGGCTTCCTGCTCCGCCTTGGCGACGGCCTCCTTGGCCGCCTTCTCGGCGGCGGCAGCGGCGTCCTCGGCGGCCTTGGTCTCGATCTGCTCCTGCTGGTGCTCGACCTGCGCCATGATCCGGGCACGCAGCGCGTCACCGGCGCCGGTGCGGGCGCCGGACGCGTCCTGCGCGGTGTCCGCAGTGGCGGTGCCGAGACTGCTGAGCGGGGTGGCGGAACCTTCGGGGGTGTCGTCGTCCGAGATGAGGGAACCCACCGAGGGCAGGTCCGGCACGGAGATGGACACCGGGGGCTTGCCGGTCTGGGCACTGGCCATACCGCCGGCACCCACGGCGGCTATGACGCCGACGCCCAGGACGGTGGAGCTGCGGGCGAGACCTCCGCCGCGCTGCTTGGTGACGCGATGCCGGCCACGGACGGGACGGATGGACTCCTCGGTGGGGTTCCACTCCTGGAACGGGCCCTCGTCGGTGCGCTGACCGCCGAAGCCGAAGGTGTCGTTCTCGCGCTTCGGCGCGTACGGGGCCGCGGGGGCAGGCCGGTTGGACGCCACGTGGGCGTACTCCTTTCCTTCCTTCTCGCCTACCGGGTTAGCTGACGGGTTCGGAGCAGGAAGGTCTCCTACGCGCGTATACCTGCCGTGCTTCCACGGTGGCATCCGCCCGATTCACCCCAAGTGATGGTTCCCCGGTTCCCTTTCGGGATTCGGCGCGTGCGCACGGAGCCGCCTTCTGTGACGGCTGGGACGACCGCGCTGCGTTATCGAACGTTAATGGAGGCGCGAGGGGTATTCCAGCGATTCCACTTGATCATTAACCTTTTTCGCGCGGACTTACCTGCCACGACCGGTTCAAATCGGGCGAGTTGACCGCGCCGCAAGTGACTGACGGGTTTTGACGGTGCGTCAGTTGTTATGCGGAACGGGACGGTTCGCTCACCGACCGTAGCGATCCACCGGGCAAGTATCAGGAAGGCATGAGGAAGGCACCAGGAGGGCATCGGAAAGCACCGATGGCCGGAACCCTTTCGGATTCCGGCCATCGGCCTTCAGTAGCGGGGACAGGATTTGAACCTGCGACCTCTGGGTTATGAGCCCAGCGAGCTACCGAGCTGCTCCACCCCGCGTCGTTGTGTCACCAGTGTACGCCATCCGCGGGACCGCTCGCGCACACCCACCGACCGGGCCCTGCTCAGCCCGGCAGATGACGGTTCGGGGCCTTGGCCCGCTCCTCGTGTTCCGGGAGCACGACGACCTCCACGCCCTCGGCCGCGAGGAGGCCGCTGCCGTCGGCGTCCGTGACGAAGGTGTCCGGCTCACGCCAGGCCGTGACCACCCGCCGTACGCCCGCGTCGAGGATCAGCCGGGCGCAGGGAGCGGGGCGCGAGGCGCGGCGGGCGCAGGGCTCCAGGCTGCTGTACACCGTCGCGCCGGGCAGGCGCGGGTCGGCCGGGTCGACCTTGGCGAGGGCAGCCTCCTCGGCGTGCACCACCGGGTCGCCGGCCTCGCGGGAGTGGCCGCGGGCCAGTTCCGTGCCATCGGCGGCGACCACCACCGCGCCCACGCTGAACGCCGTGTCCGACGGCGGGCAGCGCTCGGCCAGTTCGCAGGCGAGGGCCAGCCAGTGGTGGTCGGCGGCGACGGGCAGGGGGCCGGCGCCCGGGGCGGTCGGCTCGTAGCGCATCAGGACCACGTCCTCGATCTGCCGCGACTCCAGCAGCCGGAGCCGGCCGCCCTGGTAGCCGCCGGGTCCGAAGAGACGGGGGGCCCGGGGGTCACCCACGAAGAGCGGGGCGAGGACCAGCTGCAGTTCGTCCGCGAGGCCCTGGGTGAGGAGCTGGGTGTGGATCAGGCCGCCGCCCTCGACCATGAGCCGCCCCACACCCCGGACGTCGTGCAGGTGCGTGAGCAGCCGCCGCCAGTCGAGGCCGGCGCCGAGCGGCACGACGTCGGTGGCCAGGCCCAGGGCGCGGGCCCGCTCGGCGCCCCGGTCGGTGGTGTAGAGGACCTTCTCGCCGCCGGTGTGCCAGAAGCGGGCGTCCGGGTCGAGATCGCCGGAGCCGCTGACGGTGACCTTGAGGGGGTACTCGGGCTTTCCTGCCGCCGTGCGGGCGGCACGGCGCTTCTCCGCGTTCACCAGCAGCCGCGGGTTGTCGGCGCGGATGGTGCCGGCGCCGACCAGGATGGCGTCGACGCCGGCCCGGACCTCGTCGACCCGGTCGAAGTCGGCCGGGCTGGACAGGAGCAGCCGGTCGGGTCCGGTGTCGTCCAGGTAGCCGTCGAGGGAGACGGCGGCGGACAGCAGGACGTACGGGTGAGGCATCGGTGCTCCGCGGTTGGTCGGGACGGCGGGACGGGACAGGGCTTGGTTCAAGTTTGAAACAAACCTACACTGGCGGCATGACGACTCGCTGGCTCAGCCCCGATGAGCAGCGCGCCTGGCGCGCCTACATCGCCGCCTCGCTGCTGCTGGAGGACGCGATCGACCGGCAGCTCCAGCAGGACGCCGGCATGCCGCACCTGTACTACTCCATCCTGTCCGTCCTGTCGGAGTCCCCGGAACGGCGGCTGCGCATGACCGATCTCGCCGAGCGGCTGAAGATCACGCGCAGCCGGCTGACGTACGCGGTCACGCGGCTGGAGAAGGACGGGATGCTGCGGCGGGAGGCCTGCCGCCATGACAAACGGGGCAGCATCGCGGCGCTGACGGACGAGGGGTTCGCCGTGCTGGAGCGGGCGGCGCCCGGGCATGTCGAGACCGTGCGGGGCTTCCTGTTCGACCGGCTCAGCGAGGAGCAGGTGGGGCAGCTGGAGGAGATCTCCACGGCGATCGCGCAGGGTCTCCAGGAGGACGGGGCCCGGCCGGCGGCGGACGACGTGCCGTGGCGGCGGAGGTCGTCGTCGCCCTGTTCGTGACGAGCATCACACAGGTCGGATCTCATTGCTTCAAATTTGAAGCACGAGTAGGGTTCCGATCGTGGATCTGCTTCAAATCTGAAGCACTATGGCTGCGCAGCCGAACAGGAACGGAACCCGGAGGCCCCGCATGCCCGACACCCCAGCCGTCGTCGCCACCCCGCGCTCGCGCGTCCGGGTCCCGCTGCGCTTCCACGACGGCTACGAGGCGGACGCCGAGCTCGTCACCTTCCACGGCCTGGCCGACGGCCAGGAGCACGTCGCCATGGTCCTCGGCGAGCCCGGCCCGGTCCCGCTGGTGCGGCTGCACTCCGAGTGCCTGACCGGGGACGTGTTCGGCTCGGCCCGCTGCGACTGCGGCCCGCAGCTGCGCGAGGCGGTCGAGAGCATCGCCGAGCGCGGCGGCGTGCTCCTCTACCTCCGCCAGGAGGGCCGGGGCATCGGCCTCTACAACAAGCTCGACGCGTACGCCCTCCAGGACGAGGGGCTCGACACGTACGAGGCGAACGCGGCGCTCGGGCTGCCCGAGGACGCCCGCGACTACACGGCCGCGGCCCAGATGCTCAGAGCCCTGGGCATCGGCGAACTGGACCTGCTCTCCAACAACCCCGACAAGGCGGACCAGTTGCGGACCCTGGGTGTCGCCGTCCGCGACCGGATCCCCACGGGCGTCTTCACCACCGCCCACAACGTCCGCTACCTGCGCGCGAAGGTCCTCCAGACGCAGCACACGCTGCCGCTCGCCGCGCTGACGGAGCTCAGCGCCGGCTGAGCCGCCCCCGGTCCGGCCGGGCTCCGAACCGGGCTGCTTGCCCCTCGGTTCATCGGGTACAGCCTTTGAAAGAGGGCGACCTCATCAGTACCCGGAGCTTTATGGAAGTGACCGTTTCGTGACCGATCTCGGCGGCCCCGGCAACCACCGGGCGAGGGGACCGGGCGACGGCCCGGAGGCCGTCGCATCGCAGATCGCCGATGCCGTGGAGAGTCTGACGGCGCTGTGGTCGATCGCCGCGCAGGAGGCGTCCCTGCGCCTGTCCCTGCACCAGTTGCGGGCGTTGCGCACCGTGCAGGCGGCGCCCGGCCTGAATCTGACGGCCCTGGCGGAGGGGCTGGACATCGGCCTGCCCACGGCCAGCCGCCTCTGCGACCGCCTGGCGGCGGCCGGCCTGCTGGAACGGACCCCGCACCCGGACACCCGCCGGGAGGTCCAACTGCGGCTCACGACACACGGACAGCACGTCCTGGGCGATGTCGCCGGCCGCCGCGCCCAGGCCCTGGCCACAGCCCTGGCAGCGATGGAACCGGCCGAACGGGCGGCACTGAGCAGGGGGTTGCGGGGTTTCCTGGCGGCTCAGAACACGCCGTCCGACGCCGGCGGGGCGCAGGGGCGGTGACGTAGGACGTCGGGGTGGGTGCCTGCCACGCGCCCGGTCCCTCAAGAGCCGGTCGCTGAGGGCCCAGACCCGGTCGCCCAAGGCCCGCCCCCTCAAAACCCGGTCGCTCAGGGCCCGACCCCTAAGACCGGCCCCACAAGACCCGCGCCACTCGAGCCCCTGCCCCTCAAAGACCCAGACCCTCGACGCCCGGCCCGCTGCCCCTCACGTCCCCGAGCCGTGGCGGCTCACTCCGCCGGCGGTCAGGACCGCCACGCAGGTGTCGTCCCGTACCGGCCGGGCCGCGCTGCCCGCGTCGCGGAGCACGACCGCGGCCGCCACCGCCGGGTCGCAGCCCGGCAGCACGCCGTCGTCGGGCGGTGTCCAGCGGCCGGGCAGGCCGTCGCTGTGCAGGACCAGCAGGCTGTCCGCCTGCCAGGGAACGCGCTGCACGGGTACGGAGGCCGGGGCCTGCGCGCCCACGATGCCGGGGTGGGACAGCAGCGCCTTCCACGTGCCGTCGGTCCGCAGCCGGGCGCCGACGTTGCCGATCCCGGCGAAGCTCAACTGCCCGGTATACGTATCCAGTTGGGCCACGGCGACGGCCGCGCCCCGAGTGGGCCGCAGAGCCCGGCCCAGACTCCGCAGGATCTCGGCGGGCGGCAGCTCGGCCAGGCCGCGCAGCTCCTTCACCGCCAGGCCGGAGGCCTCGGCGGCCTTCTCCCCGTGACCCAGCCCGTCGGCGAGCAGCAGGGTCAGCCGGTCGCCGCCGCGTACCCGGCCCCAGGCGTCCCCGGAGTGCTCGGCCCGGCCGAGGGGGACGTTGACGCCCCCGGCGCGCGGACCGGGCGGGGGCGGCCCCTGGTTGCGGGCGGCGGGCTCGTGGCCGATCCGGGCCATCACGACGGTGCCCCGGCCGGGCGCGCTGTGCAGATCGAAGTCGTTCGCTATGCGCCGGCACGTGCCGAGCCCGGCGCCGAGCGAGGCGGCGACGGTCGTGGTGTAGCCGTCGCGCATCGCCGCCGCGACGTCCGGGATGCCGGGGCCGTGGTCGAGCGAGACGAGCTGCACGGCCGCCCGGCGGCCGTCGCCGTGCCCCCGCTCGACGAGGTTGATCAGGACGCGCCCGCCGTCCGCGTGCCGCAGCAGGTTGGTGGCCAGCTCCGTCGCCACGAGCGCGGCGGTGGCGGTGCGGCTCGAGGGCAGGCCCGCGCGGGCGCTGGCCTCCTCGGCCGCCACCCGCACGTCCCGCACCCGGGTCGAGTCGTCCACCGGAACGTCCCAGACCCTGCTCATCAGGGCACCGTCCGGGAGGGCGGTACGACGGTGGCCCAGGCGGTGACGGTGACGGTGGTTCCCTCACCGGGCCGGCTGTCCACCTCGAACTCCTGCACCAGCCGCTTGGCACCGCTCAGGCCCAGCCCGAGCCCGCCGCCGCTGGTGTAGCCGTCGGTCAGCGCCTGGTCCAGGTCCCGGATGCCGGGTCCGGTGTCGACGAAGTCCAGCCGCAGCCCCTGCGACGACCCGGCGTCCAGCGGGGTGAGCCGCACATGGCCGCCCCCGCCGTGGACGAGGGTGTTGCGGGCCAGCTCACTCGCCGCGGTGACGAGCTTGGTCTGCTGCACCAGCCCGAAACCGAGCTCGGCGGCTGCCTGCCGGACCTGCTGCCGCACCCACGCCAGATCGGCGTCCGAGCCGATCGGCAGGCTGGCCGGACCGGCATGGCGGGAAGCCTGCATCACGGACTCCTCTCGCCCCGGCGCGTGGTCACGCCCAGCAGCTCCATGGCACGTTCGACGTCCAGGGCCGTCCGCAGGCCGGGCAGGGTGAGCCCCAGCTCGACCAGGGTGATCGCCACCGCCGGGCGCATCCCGGCCAGGACCGTACGGGCCGCCAGCAGCTTGGCCCCGGCGGCGATCTCGGCGAGCACCCTGCCCAGGAAGGAGTCGACGATCTCCACGCCGGAGATGTCGATCACGACCCCGCTCACCCGGCTGTCCGAGATCCGGGCCGTGATGTCCTGCTGGAGCTGCTCCGCCATCCCGTCGTGCAACTCCCCCTGGAGGGTGACCAGCAGGACATCGCCCAGCTGGAGGACCGGCACGGTGAAGCCGTGCCCGCCCGCGGGCCCGTGTCCCGCGAAGGCGGTCACCGCGTGCCCGCGTCCGCCGCCGCGCCGGCCGCCCGCAGCGGTGCGATCTCGACTCCCTGCTCGCTCAGCGCGTAGGCGAGCGCGTCCGCCAGGCTCGAGCGGGTGAGCACCGTGCCGAGGTCGATGCCCAGGTGGACGATGGTCTGCGCGATCGCGGGCCGGATGCCGGACACGATGCACTCGGCGCCCATCAGCCGCGCCGCCGCCACGGTCTTCATCAGGTGCTGGGCGACCAGCGAGTCGACCGTGGGCACGCCGGTGATGTCGAGGATGGCGTACCGGGCGCGCTCGGCGACGATCGCGTCCAGCAGGCTCTCCATGACCACCTGGCTGCGCGCGCTGTCCAGGGTCCCGATCAGCGGTACGGCGACGGTGCTCTCCCACAGCTTGATCACCGGGGTGGCCACCTCGTGCAGCTGCTCGCGCTGCCGGGCGATCAGTTCCTCCCCGGCGCTGAGGGTCGTCTCCATCACGACCAGGCGCAGCGTGCCCAGGAGCACGGTCAGCGCGACCACGGCCTCCTGGGCCTCGGGGGCGTAGGGCTCGGGGAACTCGGCGCGCAGCAGCTCGGTCACCGGCTCGCGCAGCGCGGCCACCTCGGCGGCGACGCCGTCCGGGTCGATGCCCGTACGGGCACGGGAGGCCGCCATCCGGCCCAACTGGTCGCGCACGGACTCGAATCCGGACGCCCGGATGTCGTCGAGTCGCCCGGAGGCCGCCACCGCCGCCAGCGCCGCCGTCACGGCCCGGCCCGCCTCCACCGCCTCGTCCCGGGAGACGGTGAAGACCGTGCGGAACAGCGCGGCGTCCGCCCACCGTTGGGCGATCTGCTCCCGTCGCCGCTCCAGAAAGGCGCTCACCTGGTATGCGGCCGGCTCCTGTTCCGCGTTCTCTTCCGACACCGACACTTGCATCGCTCCCTTGCACGGGCCGGACCGAGGTCGCGCGACAGCGCCTCAGCCATTACTTGCCGTATGACAAACATTAGTGCCGGCGTCCGGCACCACCAAACAACTGCCCACGGTCACCCCCGACCTGCGCCTTCCCCGTCCCTCACCGACCACGCCAGTCCAGACACACCACGAGGGCGTCGTCGTCCGGGGTGGAACGGCCGCGGTGGCCCGTCAGTTCGCGCAGGATGGCCCGGGGCACCTCGGCGGCAGGCAGCAGCCGGGTCGACTGGATCGCCCGGGCCAGCGCGGCGTCCCCGTAGGGCTCGCCCCCCGGGGAGGCGACGTCGTAGACCCCGTCACTGACGAAGACCAGCCGGTCGCCCGGCTCCACGTCGAACTCCTGGACCACGTAGTCGGTCTCCTCGAACATGCCGAGCGGCAGCTGGGCGTCGAAGGGCACCCGCTCGACCACGCCCCGGCGCAGCCGCAGCATCTGCGGCGACCCGGCGTCCACCGCCCGGACCCGCCCGGTGGCCAAGTCGAAGTCGAGCATCAGCACCGAGAGGTAGCAGCGGCCCCGGTAGTGCGCGTACACCGCCTGGTCGGCCAGGGCCGCCTGGTCGTCGATGGACAGCCCGGCCCGGCGCGCGTTGCGCAGGGCGTTGATCGCCAGGTTCGTCAGCAGGGAGGCCTCGATGCCCTCGCCCATGCCGTTGGTGACGTACAGGCTGAGCCGGTCGGCCGAGGCGGACCAGTCGAAGTTGTCGCCGAAGATCGCGTACGCCGGTTCCAGCTGCGCGCCCAGCTCGTACTCGGGGCGGGCGCAGGAGCGGCCCGGCAGCAGCTGCCACTGCATCTCGGCGGCGAGCGTGAGCCGGTCCCGGCGGCGCGCCTGGAGGTACAGGTCGGTGTCCCGCTCGGCCACGTAGACCTCGTGCCCGAGCACCTCGGCGATCTCGGCCAGCTCGCCCAGGCAGCCCTCGGCGTGCCCGCCGCCGGGCAGGGTCACGGTCAGCACGCCGAGCCGGTCGCCGCGCACGGTGACGGGCAGGTGCGCCCGCACGAGGTCGCCCGAAAGGGTCTCCACATGCGGCTCCTGCGCGCCGAAGGCCCGGCCGGCCGGGCTGTTGTGCACGGACACCGGCTGGAGGGTGTGCGGCAGCACGGACACCGGCTGAAGCACCGTCAGTCCGTAGTCGGCCAGGAAGAGCTCGACGGAGTCCGCCGCGTACTGATCGGTCAGTACACGACGGACCGCGTCCAGCAGTTCATGGGGGGCCGCCGTGCGCAGGGCGCGCTCGGCGGCCACGAATCTGCTCGTGATCGTGGTCACGGTGGTCTGCTCACCATCCTCGGTGGGACGCCGACGCGTCCTCGAAACGGGTTCTTGTCCACGGGCCGGGAAGCGGTCCCGGCCGGTTCAGCTCACGCCAGGTACGCTGACGGCCATCCCGGCGCCTGCGAGAGTGTGACTGTGACTTCCCTCCGACCCCGCCCTGAGCCAGCAGAGGTCGCCCGTGTGACCTCCACGGCCGCGGAGTTGCTGGAAGTCCTCTGGGGCCGGGCCTCGACCGCGCCGGCCTCCGCGTCCCAGCTGCGGGTGCTGCTCATCCTCGAACACCACGAGGACATCAACCTGCGCACGCTGGCCGGCTCCCTGGCCTCCACACCGCCCTCGACCAGCCGGCTGTGCGACCGGCTGCAGGCGGCCGGGTTCGTCGAGCGCGAGGTGAGTGAGGCCGACCGGCGCGAGGTCCGTCTGCACCTCAGCGGCCGGGGCCGTGCCTTCCTGGCCGACCTGCGGGTGCGCCGGGAGCAGGCGCTGGGCGCGGTGCTCGACCAGATGCCCGCGGCCAAGCGGGTCGCGCTGCTGCAGGGGCTGGAGGCGTTCTGCGACGCGGCGGCGGCCCAGATACACGACGACTCCGAAGACTCCCCCTCGTCCGGTACCCGGACTGCCTGAATTACGCGCCGCCCCGCACGGAGTCGTTCCTTCCGGTCTCCCCGGGCATGTTCGGCATGCCTAGGCTGTTGCCCTCCACCTATAGTTGTCAAACGACAACTGTCCGCTCCGCGAGCCCTTCGGCCTTCTCTCCCGCACTCCACCGCCCGCCCTCCCCGCTCGTACCGTCGCAGTACCGGTCCGAGTACCCCGACACCGCCTCGACCTGCGCCGACTGTGGTCTACATCTCGCCGGGGCATATGCGGGGCATGACCGGGGCGAGCGCGGGTAACGGCGCTGGAGGTGGCCTGTCGGGGGATCGGAGCGGGCCGGAACGAGAGGGAGGGCCCGTGACGGCGACCATGCGCATCGGCACGACGACGGATTCCGCCACCTGCACCGGTGAGGAACTGCCGCAGATCGCCGAGCCCCAGAAGCTCGCCCCGCAGGACGCGCGCGGACTGACCGGACAGTTCCTCGACCGGCTCGCCGTGCTCGAGGAGGGCACGCCCGAATACCAGTACGCCCGCAACACGCTCATCGAGATGAACATGTCGCTGGTGCGCTTCGCGGCCCGCCGGTTCCGCACCAGCGGCCAGTCGATGGAGGACATCGTCCAGGTCGGCGTCATCGGGCTGATCAAGGCCATCGACCGGTTCGAGGTCTCCCGCGAGGTGCAGTTCACCAGCTTCGCGGTGCCGTACATCATCGGCGAGATCAAGCGGTTCTTCCGTGACACGTCCTGGGCCGTGCATGTGCCGCGCCGCCTTCAGGAAGCCCGTACGGAACTCGCCAAGGCCACCGAGGAGCTGGCCTCCCGCCTCGGCCGCGCGCCGAAGGTGGCCGAACTGGCCGCTCTGATGAACCTGTCGGAGGAAGAGGTCGTCGAGGCCCAGATCGCCGCCGCCGGCTACGTGTCGTCCTCCCTCGACGCGACGGTCACCGGCGACCCGGACGAGAGCGATACGACGCTGTCGGCGTTCATCGGCGAGGAGGACCCGGCCCTCGAACTCGTCGAGGACTTCCACGCCCTGGCCCCGCTGGTCGCCGAACTCGACGAACGCCAGCGCCTCATCCTGCACCTGCGCTTCGTGGAGGAGCTGACCCAGGCGGAGATCGGCGCCCGGCTCGGCATCTCGCAGATGCACGTCTCCCGGCTCATCTCCCGCACGGTCGCCCGCCTGCGGTCGGGAATGCTGGCCACCGGCTGACCCACCCCCACAACGACAAGAGCCCCGGTCCGGAGACAATCCGAACCGGGGCTTCCTTGTAGGCCCTGTGGGACTCGAACCCACAACCAATGGATTAAAAGTCCACTGCTCTGCCAATTGAGCTAAGGGCCCAGGCGCTGTTGCCCCCACGAGCATAGCCGGACGATGCCGAGTCTCCGATCGGGTATCGGTGTCCCGGCCCTGTCAAAGGGACGAACAGGGCCGATGAGGGCCACGGACCGGCCGGTTCGGGCGGGTCGGCAGGCCGCGGAGCGGCCGCCGCAACGACGGAGCGCCGTGGCCCGCCCGTTGGGGCGGAGCCACGGCGCTCGTCATGCGCGTATGTCAGCCGTTGCGCTTCCAACGCGGCTTGTCGTCGCGACGCTGGAACGAACCGCCGCCGCGGTGGTCGTCACGACGGCCGAAGGGGCGGTCGTGACCCGAGGAGCGGAAGCCGGGGCGGTCGCCCTGACGGTCGCGGTTGAAGGGGCGGTCGCTGCCACGGTGCCCACCGCGCTCGTCACGGCGCTCGAAGGAGCGGCCCGGACGGTCGTCGCGGCGGAAACCGCCACCACGGTTGTCGTCACGACGCTCGAAACCACGGCCACCACGGTCGTCACGACGCTCGAAAGAACGACCACCACGGTCGTCACGACGGTCGTCCCGGCGGAAACCGCCACCACGGTTGTCGTCACGACGCTCGAAACCACGGCCACCACGGTCGTCACGACGCTCGAAAGAACGCCCGCCACGGTCGTCGCGGCGGAAGCCGCCACCACGGTTGTCGTCACGACGCTCGAAGCCACGGCCACCGCGGTCGTCACGACGCTCGAAGGAACGACCACCACGGTCGTCACGACGGTCGTCACGGCGGAAACCGCCACGGTCGTCACGACGCTCGTACGAACGCCCGCCACGGTCGTCCCGGTCCGCCCGGTCGACGTCCTGCGCCGCCGGCTGCTCGGGCACGGACACCTCGGCCGCAGCTGCCGCCACCGCGGCCTGGGCCTCGGCCACCGCGGCCTCGGGGTCCTCACCCTGCTCGCGGGCGATCCGGGCGACCAGGCGGTCGGCCTCCTCGCGCAGCTCGTTCGCACGCCGCTGCGCGCGCTCGAGCTCCTTGGTGAGCGAGGCGACCTCACGCTCGGCCTGCTGCGCGGCGTTGCCGACGGACTCGGCCTGGACCTCGGTCATCGACCGGGCACCGGTGATCTCGGCGACCTCCGGGTCGAAGGCGCCGGCGCCCTGGATGATGTGGCGCGAGGCGTCGACGCCCGCGTCCTCCATCAGCCGGAAGATCTGACGCCGCTGGTGCGGCAGGGACAGCGACACGACAGTGCCGGAGCGCCCCGCACGCGCGGTACGGCCGGACCGGTGCAGGTAGTCCTTGTGGTCCCCGGCCGGGTCCACGTTCAGCACCAGGTCGATGCCGTCGACGTGGATGCCGCGGGCGGCGACGTCGGTCGCGACGAGCGCGTTGACGTAGCCCTTCTTGAAGTCCTCCAGCACGCGGGTGCGCGCGCCCTGCGTCATACCGCCGTGCAGCGCGTCGGCCTTCACACCGGAGTCGCACAGCTGCTCGGCGATGCGGTCGGCGCCCAGCTGGGTGCGGACGAAGATGATCGTGCGGCCCTTGCGGGAGGCGATCGCGGCGGTGACCGGCGCCTTGTCCTTGGGCTTCACGATGAGGATGTGGTGCGACATGGTCGTCACGTTGCCCTGGGCGCTGTCGACCTCGTGCGAGACCGGGTCGACCAGGTAGCGCTTGACCAGCGTGGAGATCTCGTTCTCCATCGTGGCCGAGAACAGCATGCGCTGACCGCCGGCCGGGACCTGGTCGAGCAGCTCGGTGACCTCGGGCAGGAAGCCCAGGTCGGACATCTGGTCGGCCTCGTCGAGGACGGCGACCTCGACGTTCTCCAGGGAGCAGGCGCCACGGTTGATGATGTCGCGCAGCCGGCCCGGGGTGGCGACGAGGATGTCGACGCCGCGCTCGAGGGCGTAGATCTGGTTGCCCATCGACGTACCGCCGCAGACGACCTTCATCTTCAGGCCGACGACGTCGCCGTACGGCTGGAGGGCGTCCGCGACCTGCATCGCGAGCTCACGGGTCGGGGTGAGGATGACCGCGCGGGGCTTGTGCTTCTCGGTGCGGCCGCCGGCGAGACGCGCCAGGGTCGGCAGACCGAACGACAGGGTCTTGCCGGAGCCGGTGCGGCCACGGCCGAGGATGTCCTTGCCGGCCAGGGCGTCCGGGATGGTCGCGGCCTGGATCGGGAAGGGGGTGGTCACGCCGTTCTGCGCGAGCTTGCGCACAACGCCTTCGGGGAGACCGAGGTCCGCGAAGGTGACCTCGGGGGCGTCATCGGCTGCCTCGTTCTCGGGCACGACGACGTGATCAGTACTGGCGATGGACATGCGAATGCGAAACCTTCCGGAGTCTCAGTCGGCACGCGCCCGTCAACTCCGTGATTCGCGATTCGCAATACGACCGCCTCAATGCGGTCCACCACGGCAAGGGAGAGTACGCGCCACACGGCGCGCTCTGCAGTGGCGCCGGGCAAGATGGGATCAAACGATCTGCCACCATACGCACTCCGGGCCCCTCAAGGCAAACCGGACTGTCCAGGCGACAGCGGGCCACCGTCCGACGACCGGACGGCATCCCGAGGGCTTCAACCACCCTCCCGCGGGGATTGTTCCCGCCCCCGAAGAAAACCTTCCGGCCCCTGTGAACCTTCCGGCCCCTGTGGACCATCCCGCCCTTGTGAAGCATCCCCACGGCCCTACGCCGGCGAGCCGGCCTCCGGAGCCGGCTCCCGCTGTGCGAGCTGCGGCCCGGGCGGCTCGTGCGCAGACGACGACGGCTCGGGCGTGGGCTCCGGTGACGTCGTCGGCTCCGGGGGCGTCGGCGTGGGCTCCGGTTCGGCCGTGCGGGTGGGTGTCGGCGGCGCCGGCGGCTTCGGCGTGGGCCGCGCCGGCTTCCCCGGCTCGTCACGCCCCGGCACGGCCGGGCTCGCGTCAGCGCTCGGCGACGCCTCGGGGGAGGCCGACTCCCCCGCCCGGCCGCCCTTGCCCTTCTTGTCCTTCCCGCCCTTGCCGCGCTCCCGCTTACCCCCGGCCCCGGCCGCGCCGAACCCGGCACCGCCACCCGACACCGCGGGCCCGCCGTCGGGCGCCTCGCCGCCCCGCTGACCGGCGGAGTGCGACGGCTTGACGCTCCCGCCCGTGTCGTCTCCGACACTCATGCAGCCGGCGGCAGCGGCGACCGCCACGACCGTGGCGGCCAGTCGGACGGGTACGTACAAGGGGCGCACGGGGCCACCTCCGGAAGGGGTGATGGAGTCAACATCTCCAACTCCCGCCGCCCACAAGAGGACACGCGCCCCGTATTCACAACCCGGTCAGCCGTACCCCAGGGCGTGAAGGCGCGCGTCGTCGATGCCGAAGTGGTGGGCGATCTCGTGCACGACGGTGATCTCCGTCTCCGCGACGACGTCCTCCCGCGACTCACACATCCGCAGCGTCGGATTCCGGTAGACGGTGATCCGGTCGGGCAGCACACCGGCGTACCACTCACCCCGGTCGGTCAGCGGAGTCCCCTCGTACAGCCCGAGCAGCTCGGGATCGTCGGAAGGCGGCTCGTCCTCCACGAACACCGCGACGTTGTCCATCAGTCGCGTCAACTCCGGCGGAATCCGGTCGAGCGCCTCGGCGACCAGCTCCTCGAACTCCTCACGCGTCATCTCCAGCACAGGCCCATTGTCGGCCACGACCTCGCCGTACGAGAGCCGTACGGCGCCGCATATCCGGCCCCGGACTTGGGCATACGGGATCAATGGCCCGCGTCCCCGCCGCAGTCCTGAGTGTCCTGAACCCGATCCGCAAGGCCCCGAGCGCCCTGGCGCGCCGTTATCGCTCCCGCCAGGCACCCACCACGATCGAGCTCGTGACGCAGCCGCACCCGTGGACCCGTGCGGTGGGGCTCGTCGCCGTGGTCTTCCTCGGCGCCTGGCTGGGACTGCTGGTCGTGGGCAATGTCCGGGTCCCGGTCGGCCCCATGAACACCACCATGACCCTGCGCCCCTCCTTCACCGGCGGCACCAAGATCAACATCTCGCCGCTGGGTGCCCTCCAGCTGGACAGCCACATCGCCCCCGTCCGCCTGGACGTCAACGTCGACCAGCTCGACCCCGACCGCTCTCAGGCCCTCGTCGACCACCCCGAACGCCTCTCCGGTCTCCAGGACGAGGTCACCGAGGACGTCGGCCGCGGCACCCTCGACCTGGCCGTGCGCTCCGGCGTCGCCGTGGTCGCCGGCGCCAGCGCACTCGGTCTCGCCGTCTACCGCCGCCCGCGCCGCGCCCTGGCCGCCGGCGGTCTCGCCCTCGCCCTGCTCGCCGCCTCGGGCGGCACCGCGTACGCCACCTGGCGGCCCGACTCCGTCCTGGAGCCCAAGTTCTCCGGCCTGCTCACCTCGGCCCCGTCCCTGGTCGGCAACGCGCGCAGCATCGTCACGGAATTCGACGTCTACCAGAAGGAGTTGGCCCGCCTGGTCACCAACGTGACCAAGCTCTACGACGCCACCTCGACGCTGCCCGCCTACGCGCCCGACCCCTCCACGATCCGGGTTCTGCACGTCTCCGACATCCATCTCAACCCGGCGAGCTGGAAGATCATCGCCTCGCTCGTGGAGCAGTACAGGGTCGACGTCATCGTCGACTCCGGCGACACGATGGACCACGGCACCGCCGCCGAGAACGGCTTCCTGGACCCCATCGAGGACCTCGGGGCCCCCTATGTCTGGGTCCGCGGCAACCACGACTCGATGATCACCCAGCGCTACATGGAGGACCTGAAGAACGTCCACGTCCTGGACGACGGAAAGGCGCAGACGATCAAGGGCCTGCGCTTCGCGGGCATCGGCGACCCCCAGTTCACCCCCGACCGCTCGCAGCGGACCGGCGCCGAGCAGACCCAGGAACTGGCCGGCGCACGCCTGGCCACGGCCCTGCGCGACCAGAGCGCCGCGGGCACCCCGGTGGACGTCGCCGTCGCCCACGAGCCGTCCGCCGCCCGCGAGGTGGACGGCGAGGTCCCCCTCGTCCTGGCCGGACACCTCCACCACGACGAGATGGAGGAGCTGCCGTACGGCACCCGGCTGCGGATCGAGGGGTCCACCGGTGGCAGCGGCCTGCGCGCCATCGAGGGCAAGCACCCCGACCCCATCGAGGCGTCGATCCTCTACTTCGACCGCGACACCCGCCACCTCCAGGCCTGGGACGAGATCGAGCTGGGCGGCCTCGGCCTCACGACGGCCGAGGTCAGCCGTCACCTCCCGAAGGAGAACCAGCCCGGCGCGAGCCCGTCCCCCGGCACCCCGTCCGAGGGCACTTCCTCGCCCTCCCCCTAAACCGTTTTGGCGATAGCTCCCGCCATCCCATATGCTTCTCACGTCCCCGACGCGCTGCGAAGCGCACAGGCGGGCCGATAGCCCTCATCGTCTAGCGGCCTAGGACGCCGCCCTTTCAAGGCGGTAGCACGGGTTCGAATCCCGTTGGGGGCACGCACCACCCTGTGCGACACTGTCGTACGAAGCTTGGTCCTGTGGAGCAGTTTGGAGTGCTCGCCACCCTGTCAAGGTGGAGGCCGCGGGTTCAAATCCCGTCAGGACCGCTGAGGTTTCACGTGAAACCTCGTGGCTGGGTAGCTCAGTTGGTACGAGCGTCCGCCTGAAAAGCGGAAGGTCGCCGGTTCGACCCCGGCCCCAGCCACCGCAGCCCCCACCAGGGCCTGAGCCCCTCTCCACCTACACCGGAGAGGGGCTCTTTCGTGCTCTGCCCGTCCGGGCACGGCGAGCTCTGGCCGGCGCCGCTCCGTCCCCCGGGACAAAAGCGTTCGCCATCAAATTCGGCGGGATGAGATCCTGGATCGCGTATGTCTACGCACCCTGCCCCCGCCCTCGGCGCCCTCGCCCCCCGCCTGACCGAGCTGTCCCTGCGCGACGCGCACCGGCTCGGGCGCAGGCTCGAAGGCGCGCGCAAGATCCGTAAGCCGGAGGCCCGGGCCGCCGTGCTCGCCGAGATCGAGGCGGAGGTCGCCAAGGCCGAGGAACGGATGGCCGGCCGGCGCGCCCTCGTGCCCGAGGTCACCTACCCCGAGCAGCTGCCGGTCAGCCAGAAGAAGGACGAGATCGCCGCCGCCATCCGCGACCACCAGGTCGTGATCGTCGCCGGCGAGACCGGCTCCGGCAAGACGACGCAGATCCCGAAGATCTGTCTGGAGCTGGGGCGTGGCGTCCGGGGCATGATCGGGCACACCCAGCCCCGCAGGATCGCCGCCCGCACGGTCGCCGAGCGCGTCGCCGAGGAGCTCGACACACCGCTCGGCGAGGCCGTCGGCTGGAAGGTGCGGTTCACCGACCAGGTGAACCAGGACGCGACCTTCGTCAAGCTCATGACGGACGGCATCCTGCTCGCCGAGATCCAGACCGACCGTGAGCTGCGCGCCTACGACACGATCATCATCGACGAGGCCCACGAGCGGTCCCTCAACATCGACTTCCTGCTGGGCTATCTCGCCCAGCTGCTGCCGAAGCGTCCGGACCTCAAGGTCGTCATCACCTCGGCCACCATCGACCCCGAGCGCTTCTCGCGGCATTTCGGCGACGCCCCGATCGTCGAGGTCAGCGGCCGTACGTACCCCGTGGAGGTCCGCTACCGGCCGCTGCTGGAGGAGGACGGCGACGACGCCGACCGCGACCAGATCACCGCGATCACCGATGCCGTGGAGGAGCTCCAGGCAGAGGGCAAGGGCGACATCCTCGTCTTCCTCTCCGGTGAGCGGGAGATCAGGGACACGGCGGACGCGCTCACCAAGAAGAACTACCGCTTCACGGAGATCCTGCCGCTCTACGCCCGGCTCTCCCATGCCGAGCAGCACCGCGTCTTCCAGCCGCACACCGGCCGCAGGATCGTTCTGGCCACGAACGTCGCCGAGACCTCGCTGACCGTCCCCGGCATCAAGTACGTCATCGACCCGGGCTTCGCGCGGATCTCGCGCTACAGCCATCGCACCAAGGTCCAGCGGCTGCCCATCGAGCCGGTGTCGCAGGCCAGCGCCAACCAGCGCAAGGGCCGCTGCGGCCGTACGTCGGACGGCGTCTGCATCCGGCTGTACAGCGAGGAGGACTTCGAGGCCCGGCCGGAGTTCACGGACGCGGAGATCCTCCGGACGAACCTCGCCTCCGTCATCCTGCAGATGACCGCTGCCGGTCTCGGCGACATCGAGAAGTTCCCCTTCATCGACCCGCCGGACCACCGCAACATCCGTGACGGCGTGCAGCTGCTCCAGGAGCTGAACGCCCTGGATCCGGCGCAGAAGGACCCCCGCAAACGGCTCACGGACACCGGCCGCAAGCTGGCCCAGCTGCCCGTCGACCCCCGGCTGGCCCGGATGGTCCTGGAGGCGGACAAGAACGGCTGTGTACGCGAGGTCATGGTCATAGCCGCCGCGCTGTCCATCCAGGATCCGCGCGAGCGCCCCGCCGACAAACAGGCCCAGGCCGACCAGCAGCACGCCCGCTTCAAGGACGAGACCAGCGACTTCCTGGCCTACCTCAACCTCTGGCGCTATCTGCGCGAGCAGCAGAAGGAGCGGGGCTCGTCCTCGTTCCGCCGGATGTGCAAGCAGGAGTACCTCAACTTCCTTCGCATCCGCGAATGGCAGGACATCTATACGCAGTTGCGCACGGTCGCGAAGCAGATGGGCATCCACCTCAACGAGGAGGACGCCCCGGACGACCGCATCCATCTCTCCCTCCTGGCCGGCCTGTTGTCGCACATCGGCATGAAGGACGTGAAGGACGCCTCAGGAGAGGGCGGCAGGAGCACGGGAAAGAACGAGTACCTGGGGGCGCGGAACGCCAAGTTCGCGATCTTCCCCGGTTCGGCCCTCTTCAAGAAGCCCCCGCGCTTCGTGATGTCGGCCGAGCTGGTCGAGACGTCCCGCCTCTGGGCCCGCGTCAACGCGAAGATCGAGCCCGAGTGGGTCGAGCCCCTCGCCGCGCACCTCCTCAAGCGCACGTACAGCGAGCCGCACTGGGAGAAGGACCAGGCCGCGGTGATGGCGTACGAGAAGGTCACGCTCTACGGCGTGCCGATCGTGGCGCAGCGGAAGGTCAACTACGGGCGGATCGACCCGGAGGTCAGCCGCGAGCTGTTCATCCGGAACGCGCTGGTCGAGGGCGACTGGCGGACCCACCACAAGTTCTTCTCGGACAACCGCCGTCTCCTCACCGAGGTCGAGGAACTGGAGCACCGGGCCCGGCGCCGGGACATCCTGGTCGACGACGAGACGCTGTTCGACTTCTACGACCAGCGGATCCCCGAACACGTCGTCTCCGGCGCCCACTTCGACTCCTGGTGGAAGCACAAGCGGCACGAGCAGCCCGACTTCCTCGACTTCGAGCGTGAGATGCTCATCAACGAGAAGGCGGGTGAGGTCAGCAAGGCCGACTACCCGGACTCGTGGCGGCAGGGGAACCTGAAGTTCCGGGTGACGTACCAGTTCGAGCCGGGCGCGGACGCCGACGGCGTGACCGTGCACGTCCCGCTGCAGGTCCTCAACCAGGTCACCGACGAGGGCTTCGACTGGCAGATCCCGGGGCTGCGCGAGGAACTGGTGACAGAGCTGATCCGGTCCCTGCCCAAGCCGATCCGCCGCAATTACGTGCCCGCGCCGAACTTCGCGAGAGCGTTCCTGGACCGGGCCGTCCCCCTCCAGGAACCTCTGACCACGACCATGACGCGCGAGCTGAGGCTCATGGTCGGGGTGCCCTTCGAGGCGGACGACTTCGACCTGTCCAAGGTCCCCGACCACTTGAAGATCACGTTCCGGATCGTCGACGAACGGCGCCGCAAACTGGCCGAGGACAAGGACCTGGAGGCGCTGAAGCTCAAGCTGCGCCCGAAGGCCCGCAAGGCCCTCTCCCAGGCGGCCGCGGCGACGGCCGAACGCTCCGGCGGCGAGTCCCTGGAGCGCTCGGGCCTGACCGACTGGACGATCGGCACGCTCACCCGCGTCTTCGAGACCCGCCGTGCCGGTCAGCCGGTGAAGGCGTATCCGGCGCTGGTCGACGACGGCGACACGGTCTCCGTGCGCCTCTTCGACACGGAGGCGGAGCAGGCGCGGGCCATGTGGAAGGGCACGCGGCGGCTGATCCTGCGCAACATCCCGGTCAACCCGGCGAAGTTCGCCTCGCAGAAGCTGACGAACGCGCAGAAGCTGGCGCTGTCCGCGAATCCGCACGGTTCCATCCAGGGCCTGTTCGACGACTGCGCGATGGCCGCGGCGGACAAGCTGATCGGCGACTTCGGCGGGCCGGCGTGGGACGAGGAGTCGTACCGGAAGCTGTACGACAAGGTGCGCGCCGAGATCGTCGACACGACCGTCCGCACGGTGGGGCAGGTGCAGCAGGTCCTGGCCGCCTGGCAGGCCTGTGAGCGCCGTCTGAAGGCCGTGCGCAGCCCCGCGCTGCTGGCGAACCTCCAGGACGTGCGGGCGCAGCTGGACGCGCTCGTGAAGCCGGGCTTCGTGACGGAGGCGGGGCTGCGGCGCATGCCGGACCTGATGCGCTACCTGGTGGCGGCCGACCGGCGTCTGCAGCAGATGCCGACGAACGTCCAGCGGGACACGACGCGGATGCAGAAGGTCCACGAGATGCAGGACGAGTACGCCTGGCTCCTGGAGCAGCTGCCGCAGGGCCGGCCGGTGCCGCCGTCGGTCCTGGACATCCGCTGGATGATCGAGGAGCTTCGGGTCAGCTACTTCGCCCACGCGCTGGGCACGGCGTACCCCGTCTCCGACAAGCGGATCGTGAAGGCGATCGACGCGGCGGCGCCGTAACGGCACCCGCACACAGGGTGAGTTCGACCAGGGCCCCACCCTCCTGTACAGTCTCTTTTCGCAGCGCACCGCAAGGATCGCACTGCGAAACCTGGTCCTGTGGAGCAGTTTGGAGTGCTCGCCACCCTGTCAAGGTGGAGGCCGCGGGTTCAAATCCCGTCAGGACCGCAGAGAAAGAGCCCGGATCTTCGGATCCGGGCTCTTCGCCGTCTGCGCCACCGCTCCGAGCAGACGAAGGCCGCGCCCGCGGCGGAGCCGCAATCGGATACAGCAAATCCCGTCAGGACCGCACAGAAAGAGCCCGGATCTTCGGGTCCGGGCTCTTTGCCGTCTGCGCCACCGCTCCGCCCGGATCCGAAGATCCGGGCTCTTTTGCATGCCCTGACCTCGGCGTAAGCCCCTTGGGCCCGCACACGCCGTCTTGACGGCCCCTCAATCCCTCGGTACCCCAGAACCAGGGCCGTTCCCCGTGCGGCCTTCAGGAGGTGGCGTATGGCGACAGCGACCAGGCACGAGACGCGGGCCCTGCTCCGCGCGCACCTGTCGGCCGCGTCGTCGTACCGGCATCTCACACGTCACTGCCCGATCTGCCATCACCTGTTGAAGCTGGCGATGGAGTCGGGGCCGGGTGCGCCTCAGGCCGTGACGCCGGCCCGGGAGGACGAGAGCCCGGCGCCCGCATGATCCACGAACGGTCTCAACACCCGCCGGAGCAGGGGCTGCTGGAGCCGGAGGCTCCTCTACCGCACCCGTGGCGGAGCTAACAAGCCGCTTGGTATGTGACGGGTGTCACCGCATGAGTTTTGGAAAGTACGGTACTTACACCCCACCTACAAAGGGTCAATTTAATATGTGCAATTGCACCCTGTCCGAGGTGCCGCACACAGCTGATCCGACACCCCTCCCCAGGCTCCTACAAGGCCGCTCACAGCAGGTGCGGCAGACCCACCCCGGGCGCACAAAAAAGATCGCGCTGGACCCGGCGGAGTCCAGCGCGATCTACGACGCACCCTGTTGTATGCCTGGAAAGCTCTGACTGGCTTGGGCGTGGGGCCTGTTGGGGCAGGATCCCGCGTCGCTTGGAGCTGTGGGTCCGGACGCCGCGGCCAGTTGGGGGACCAGCCGGTTTGCCCGGTTATTCAGTTGTTCAGGCCTCGCTGCGCTGCTGCGGGATGCCCGCGAGCAGAGCGCGGACCTCGGCCTCGCGGTAGCGCCGATGCCCGCCGAGCGTGCGGATCGACGTGAGCTTGCCGGCCTTCGCCCACCGCGTGACCGTCTTGGGGTCGACACGGAACATGGTGGCGACCTCAGCCGGGGTCAGCAGCGGCTCGGCATCAGGGGTGCGAGCGGTCATGAGCGGCCTCCTCGGGAGAACCGAACCTTCTCGGTTCTTTCCTCTAAATTCTGCACCTTGACCCGCGTTGCCCGAAATGGCGGACGCGAGTCGAGTCGGTTATAGGACGAACGGCTTGTCCTCGGCACTACAACTACACCATCTGTCCAGCCGCGTCGGCCAAACCGATGGAATTGCCCCTCCAGGTGTTCATCAGCGACGGAAGCCGATGGACCATGCCATAGCGGACAGTCACACCGCTGTGACGATCAGTCACAGGGCGATCAGGAAGTCACCAGACCCCCCAAAGCGTGCAATGCTGAGATTCCGCCCATAGTGCAGCACTACAGGACGGAAGGAGTCCTCCCCGGACTCCTTGTCCTATTTTGGCATGAGGAGGGGCAAGGGACGCAAGAGCCTCGTACGTGTAGTCCGTCACGCTTGGCCTACTTGAGAGGTCTGCCCGGATCGGGCCCTACGTCCCTTGTTGACGAAGCCTCAGGAGACGCACAGCCCGCTACAGGAACTCGGTGCGAGGACGAAACCCCAAATCGGGCGGTTCGTCAAACGTCAGTTCGTGACCGAATGCGAGCGTTCTGTACGGACATCAAGGTCAGACGTCAGTTGGCCGACCGAAGATTCCGTACGGAACGCCACCGCTCCACGAGCCGGGCGTACGCCTCCCCCGCACCGGCCCCGTCGCCCCTGCGCAGCGCGGCGATGCCCTCGGCCACGTCCGCCGCGGAGTGGTCGTCCTCCAGGGTCCCGGCCGGCACCACGTGCACCAGGCCGCCGTAGTCCAGCTCCACGAGCGAGCGCGGGTGGAACTCCTCCAGCCAGCGGCCGACGTCCATCAGGCCGTCGATCAGCGGCCCTTCGTTCATGGCCTCCCTCAGGGCCCGCAGGCCCCGGGCCACCCGCCGCCGGGCCTGGACCATGGGAGTGCGGTAGCGCAGCACGGGCGGGCTGTCGCCGGACGCGCCCTTGTCGTACTCGCGCTCCTCGTCGGAGACCAGCACGAACCAGTTGATCGGCACCTGCCAAGTGGCCGTACGGATCCACGGCCGGGCGTCCGGGTTGATCGTCAGCCACCGCTCGTAGTCCTGGGCGGCCTGACGCCGCAGCACGGGCGGCAGGACCGCGTCCATGACCGGCGGGGGGAGCTCCTCGGAGAGCTCGTCCAGAGCCAGCCAGCCGCGCAGCCGGGTACGCCAGGGGCAGACGCAGACGACTCCGTCCACGTCGAGGACGAAGGCGTCGTCGCTCTCGTGCACCGGCACCGGGACCGGCGGGGTGGGGGCCAAGTCGGCGAGGGCCCGGCGGAGTTCGTCCTGGTACGAAGGGCGGTCCGCGCGGCGGGCGTAGCGGGCCCACTGGCTGCGCTCCGGCTCGGGGAAGGCGGCCAGCGGTTCGTACACGCGCAGGTAGGTCGTGTAGGGGACGATCACCGAGGTCACCTTGGGCACGCCTGCTCCCTCCCCCGCGCACCGCCGTGAAAACCTGCGGAGGCCACTCACGATCGCGCGGGAAATCTATGCAAATCGTCGCACGCGTGTACTCCGGTCGGAGGTGATCCTGTGCACTGTGCGGCCGGCGGGGCCACCAGGCTCTAATCTCATGCTCAACAGTCCCCGCCACCCGCACGAGGGCTGGTCTCCACCCGCCGCACCTACTCAGGAGTCACCACAGTGACCGACGTAACCGGCGCACCTGCTGATGTACTGCACACCCTGTTCCACTCGGACCAGGGAGGACATGAGCAAGTCGTGCTCTGCCAGGACCGCGCGAGCGGCCTCAAGGCCGTCATCGCCCTCCACTCCACCGCCCTGGGCCCCGCGCTCGGCGGTACGCGCTTCTACCCGTACGCGACCGAGGCCGAGGCCGTCGCCGACGCGCTGAACCTCGCCCGCGGGATGTCGTACAAGAACGCCATGGCCGGTCTCGACCACGGCGGCGGCAAAGCCGTGATCATCGGCGACCCGGACGAGATCAAGAGCGAGGAGCTGCTCCTCGCCTACGGCCGCTTCGTCGCCTCCCTCGGCGGCCGCTACGTCACCGCCTGTGACGTCGGCACGTATGTCGCCGACATGGACGTCGTGGCCCGCGAGTGCCGCTGGACGACCGGCCGCTCGCCGGAGAACGGCGGCGCCGGGGACTCCTCCGTCCTCACCGCCTTCGGCGTCTACCAGGGCATGCGGGCCTCCGCGCAGCATCTGTGGGGCGACCCCTCGCTGCGTGGGAAGCGGGTCGGCATCGCCGGTGTCGGCAAGGTCGGCCACCACCTGGTGGAGCACCTGCGGGCCGAGGGCGCCGAGGTGCTCATCACCGACGTGCGCGAGGAGGCCGTGGGGCGGATCCTCGCGGCGCACCCGACGGGCGTGACGGCCGTCGCCGACACCGCGACCCTGATCCGCGCCGAGGGCCTCGACATCTACGCCCCGTGCGCGCTCGGCGGTGCCCTGAACGACGACACCGTGCCCGCGCTCACCGCCAAGGTGGTCTGCGGCGCCGCCAACAACCAGCTCGCCCACCCGGGCGTGGAGAAGGACCTCGCCGACCGCGGGATCCTCTACGCGCCGGACTACGTGGTAAACGCCGGCGGTGTCATCCAGGTCGCGGACGAGCTGCACGGCTTCGACTTCGACCGGTGCAAGGCGAAGGCGTCGAAGATCTTCGACACCACGCTGGCCATATTCGCACGTGCGAAGGAAGACGGTATTCCGCCGGCCGCCGCGGCCGACCGGATCGCCGAGCAGCGGATGCACGACGCGATCCTGGCCCACCGGGGGCGCTGACCCCGGGGCGGTGCGGGACTGATCCACGCAGTCTCGTACGTTTGGCCGGTACCCGCCGGTGGGCAGTTAGAGAGAACTCTCACTTCTACCGGCGGGTCGACCGCCGATAAGTGGTTAAAATCGCGGTTGACCAGCGAGGACGGGGCGCCTCGAAGGTCCTGGGCGCGGGCACGTCATGCGGGCGACGTACCGTATGGGCGCGGGCTCAGGTACCGTGGAAGCCCTACGGACCGGTCTCTCCGCGGAGAGTCCGTGCCGGACCATGAACGCGTGTCAAGACTCTGGGGCCGTCGAGCCCCGTCGTTGAGGGGGTCGAGCCATGGGGCGCGGCCGGGCCAAGGCCAAGCAGACGAAGGTCGCCCGCCAGCTGAAGTACAACAGCGGTGGGACTGACCTCTCACGCCTGGCCGAGGAGCTGGGTGCATCGCCTTCGAATCCGCAGCCGCCTAACGGCGAGCCGCTCGAAGACGATGATCAGGACGAGGACCTGTACGCACGGTACGCCGACCTCTATGAGGACGACGACGACGAGGACGACCAGTCCTCGCAGCATCGTCGCGGCGCTTGACCCTGCACTGAGCACTTGCCCGGTCGGTGACTTCGGTCACCGACCGGGTTCTGTGCTGCCCGCAGGGGCATGACCCCCGTGCCTCAGCTCGCGTAGTCACCGATCAGGGCGGCACCAGTGGTGTGCTCGCCCCGGTCCGTGATCTCTCCGGCCACCCAGGCGTCCACGCCTCGGTCGGCGAGGGTCGTCAGAGCCACGTCCACGGACTCCTGCGGCACGATCGCGATCATGCCGACGCCCATGTTCAGGGTCTTCTCGAGCTCCAGGCGCTCGACGCTGCCCGTGCGGCCGACGAGGTCGAAGATCGGGGCCGGCGTCCAGGTGGAGCGGTCGACGATCCCGTGCAGCTCGTCCGGGATCACCCGGGCGAGGTTGGCCGCGAGGCCGCCGCCGGTGATGTGGCTGAAGGCGTGCACCTCGGTGGTGCGCATCAGGGCCAGGCAGTCCAGCGAGTAGATCTTCGTGGGCTCCAGGAGCTCCTCGCCGAGGGTGCGGCCGAGCTCCTCGATGTGCGCGTCCAGGGCCAGGCCCGCCTGGTTCAGCAGGACGTGGCGGACGAGGGAGTACCCGTTCGAGTGAAGACCGGAGGACGCCATGGCGATCACCGCGTCACCCGTCCGGATGCGATCCGCGCCGAGCAGCCGGTCGGCCTCCACGACGCCCGTACCGGCGCCTGCGACGTCGAAGTCGTCCTCGCCCAGCAGGCCCGGGTGCTCGGCCGTCTCACCGCCGACCAGGGCGCAGCCGGCGAGTACACAGCCCTCGGCGATGCCCTTGACGATGGCGGCGACGCGCTCGGGGTGGACCTTGCCGACGCAGATGTAGTCGGTCATGAACAGGGGCTCGGCGCCGCAGACCACGATGTCGTCCATGACCATGGCGACCAGGTCGTGGCCGATGGAGTCGTAGACGCCGAGCTGGCGGGCGATGTCGACCTTGGTGCCGACACCGTCCGTGGCGGAGGCGAGCAGCGGCCGCTCGTAGTTCTTCAGGGCGGAGGCGTCGAAGAGGCCGGCGAAGCCGCCGAGGCCGCCGAGGACCTCGGGGCGCTGGGCCTTCTTCACCCACTCCTTCATCAGTTCGACGGCGCGGTCGCCGGCTTCGATGTCGACGCCCGCGGCTGCGTAGCTGGCACCGGTTGTGTCAGGCATGACGATAAGAACCTTTGTGTCGTACGGCAGGTGTTACGGGCCGTCTACGGGCGGCGGATCGCGTCGGCGGCGGCCGTGGCGGCCGGGCCGGCGGCCAGCTCCGTCTCCAGCAGCTGCTTGCCGAGCAGCTCGGGGTCCGGGAGCTCCATCGGGTACTCGCCGTCGAAGCAGGCGCGGCACAGGTTCGGCTTGGCGATGGTGGTCGCCTCGATCATGCCGTCGATGGAGATGTAGGCCAGGGAGTCGGCGCCCAGGGAGGTGCCGATCTCGTCGATCGTCATGCCGTTGGCGATGAGCTCGGCGCGGGTGGCGAAGTCGATGCCGAAGAAGCAGGGCCACTTCACGGGCGGCGAGGAGATCCGGATGTGGACCTCGGCCGCGCCCGCCTCGCGGAGCATGCGGACCAGGGCCCGCTGGGTGTTGCCGCGCACGATCGAGTCGTCGACGACGACCAGGCGCTTGCCCTTGATGACTTCCTTCAGCGGGTTCAGCTTCAGGCGGATGCCCAGCTGGCGGATGGTCTGCGAGGGCTGGATGAACGTCCGGCCGACGTACGCGTTCTTGACGAGGCCGGCGCCGAACGGGATGCCGGAGGCCTCCGCGTAGCCGATCGCCGCGGGCGTGCCCGATTCCGGGGTCGCTATCACCAGGTCGGCCTCGACGGGCGCTTCCTTGGCGAGCTTGCGGCCCATCTCCACGCGGGAGAGGTACACGTTCCGGCCGGCGATGTCGGTGTCCGGGCGGGCCAGGTAGACGTACTCGAAGACACAGCCCTTGGGCTTCGCGTCCGCGAATCGGGAGGTTCGCAGGCCGTTCTCGTCGATGGCGACGAACTCGCCCGGCTCGATCTCCCGGACGTAGCTGGCGCCGCAGATGTCGAGGGCGGCGGACTCGGAGGCGACGACCCAGCCGCGCTCCAGCCGACCGAGGACCAGCGGGCGGATGCCCTGCGGGTCCCGGGCCGCGTACAGGGTGTGCTCGTCCATGAAGACGAGCGAGAAGGCGCCCCGGACCTTCGGGAGGACCGTGTGAGCGGCCTCCTCGATGGTCAGCGGCTTGCCGTCCTCGTCGACCTGGGCCGCGAGAAGCGCGGTGAGCAGGTCGGTGTCGTTGGTCGCCGCGACGCGCGGGGTGCGTCCGCCGTCCTGCTTGGGCAGGTCGGCGACCATCTCGGCGAGCTGGGCGGTGTTGACGAGATTGCCGTTGTGGCCGAGCGCGATGGATCCGTGTCCGGTCGCGCGGAAGGTCGGCTGGGCGTTCTCCCAGACGGAGGCACCGGTGGTCGAGTAGCGGGCGTGACCGACCGCGATGTGACCCTGGAGCGAACCGAGGGAGGTCTCGTCGAAGACCTGGGAAACCAGGCCCATGTCCTTGAAGACGAGGATCTGTGAGCCGTTGCTGACCGCGATTCCCGCGGATTCCTGGCCTCGATGCTGGAGGGCGTAGAGCCCGAAGTACGTGAGCTTGGCGACCTCTTCGCCCGGAGCCCAGACACCGAAGACGCCGCAAGCGTCCTGGGGGCCCTTCTCACCGGGGAGCAGGTCGTGGTTGAGTCGTCCGTCACCACGTGGCACGCCACCGAGTGTAGGCGAGGTCGACCACTGGTCCGAATTGGGGATACCGGACTTTCCGGTGGATCACCGCTCGGCGACGGCTCGCACACTCGTACCGTTTGCGCTGGTCAGCGTCAGGGTTTGGTGATCGACTCCGTACTTCAGCTTCCCGTCGAAAAGGCGCAGCAGCGTCTTCTCGCTGTCCATGAGTGAGTCTTCGCACATCATTCGGGTCGTGGCCGGGGGGCCGACGGTGATATGGCCGTCGCTGACCGTGGCCTTCGCGTTCACCTTGTTGCAGCCGAGGCTGCCGGAGACCGTGCCCTTCTTCGCGTCGAAGGTGAGGTGGGCCCGGCCGTCGGCGTCCGGGGTGGTGACGGTCCACTTGGTGCCGGCCAGCGGGGCGTCCTTCGCCTTGGTCAGGCGGACGGTGTCGCCGCCATCGGTGGTGAGGGTGAGGCGGTCGTCGTCCACCTTCGCCTTCAGCTCCTGGTCGGAGAAGGCCCGCGCGAGGGTCGTCTCGAACTCCATGGGCTTGTTCTCGCAGGCCATCTCGGTGGACCTGGTCTTGCCCAGCCGGACGCGGTCGCCGTCGACGGTGGCCTCGGCGCTGAACTCGTTGCAGCCGAGGCTGCCCTCGGCCCGGCCGTGGTCGAAGGTCACGTGGGCGCCGGTGGGGGCCTTCTGCGTCCTGCCGTCCGCGGTGACGCTGTCCACGCTCCACCGCACGCCGGTGACCGGCTTGTCGGCACCGACCGAGCCGCTGCCGCTGTCCGCCTTCTCGCTGCCGCAGGCCGCCATGAGCGGGACGAGCATGGCGGCGGCCGTCAGGGTCATGCGCTGCTTCTGCCTGTCCATGCCACTTCGACGGGGGACCCGGGGGGATCGGTTCCCCTTACGGCGGGGATTCCTTCTGATGCCAAGAGCATTCAGGCGAACGGGCGTCCGGTGCTCAGGCCAGCAGCGGCAGGAGGGCCGACAGGTCCGCGCGCTCCCCGCTCGCGCTGACCTTGGCGTCCCGGAGGGCCTCGGCCCAGGCCAGCCGCCCGGTGGCCAGCCGGATCCAGGTCAGCGGGTCCGTCTCGACGACGTTGGGCGGGGTGCCCCGCGTGTGCCTCGGCCCCGCCACGCACTGCACCACCGCGTACGGCGGCACCCTCACCTCCGTCGAACCGCCGGGCGCCTTCGCGGCGAGCGCGTCGGCCAGCAGCCGGGTGCAGGCGGCCAGGGCCTGCCGGTCGTAGGGGATGTCCAGGCCGGGGACGGCGGCGTTCAGGTCGTCGGTGTGGACGACGAGTTCGACCGTGCGGGTGACCAGGTAGTCGGCGAGCGGCAGGGCGCCGGCGCTGGTGGCGAGCAGCCGGGTGCCGGGGTGGGCGGCGAGGTCGGCGGTGAAGCGCTCCTCGACGGCCGCGAGGTGGGCGGCCGGGTCGGGGTGGCTGCCGGCCGGCTCGCGGGCGTGGGCGGCGATGTCCGGGGCGTCGGCCGCGATCGCGGCGGGCCAGTCGAGCAGCGTGCCGTCCTGCTTGGCCGGCTCCGGCAGGCCGGTCAGCCGGGAGACCGCCGCGAGGCTCATCCCGACGTGGGCCACCAGCTCGCGGACGGTCCAGTCGCCCAGCCGGGTGGGCAGGGCGAGCTGCTCGGCGGTGAGCCCGGCGGCAGCGGACCGCACGTTCCCGAACTGGGCGAGCACCGCCGTGCGGATCTTGGCGGGGTCGTAGCTGCGGGTGCGCTTCCTGGCCGGTGGCATGGGGGTCAGCCTAAGCGGGGGCTGTGACAGTCAGGGGGGCTCGGAGGTCTCCGGGGGTGCCCGCCGGTCCGGGTACGGCGAAGCCCCCGTCCGGCTGACCCGGGCGGGGGCTTCGGCGTGGTCGCCTACTTCAGCAGCGCCGGGATCGTGCCCTCGTGCGTCTCGCGCAGCTCGGCCAGGGTGAGCGCGAACTCGCCCTGGACGTCCACGACATCACCGTCGACGACACCGATGCGGGTGACCGGGAGGCCCCGCGCACCGCACATGTCGTTGAAACGGACCTCCTCGGAGCGCGGCACGGCCACCACGGCGCGGCCCGCCGACTCGGAGAAGAGGAAGGTGAAGGCGTCCAGACCGTCCGGGACGATCAGGCGGGCGCCCTTGCCGCCCAGCAGCGCCGACTCGACGACCGCCTGGATCAGACCGCCGTCGGACAGGTCGTGCGCGGAGTCGATCATGCCGTCGCGGGAGGCGGAGATCAGGATCTCGGCCAGCAGGCGCTCGCGCTCCAGGTCGACCTTCGGGGGCAGTCCGCCCAGGTGGTCGTGGACGACCTGGGACCAGGCCGAGCCGCCGAACTCCTCACGCGTGTCGCCGAGGAGGTAGAGCAGCTGCCCCTCCTCCTGGAAGGCGACCGGCGTGCGGCGGGCCACGTCGTCGATGACGCCGAGGACCGCGACGACCGGCGTCGGGTGGATGGCCGCCTCGCCCGTCTGGTTGTAGAGCGAGACGTTGCCGCCGGTCACCGGCGTGCCGAGCTGCTGGCAGGCGTCCGCCAGACCGCGCACGGCCTCCGCGAACTGCCACATCACCGCCGGGTCCTCGGGCGAGCCGAAGTTCAGGCAGTCGGAGACGGCCAGCGGCTTGGCGCCGGTGGTGGCGACGTTGCGGTACGCCTCCGCCAGGGCCAGCTGGGCGCCGTGGTACGGGTCGAGCTTGGCGTACCGGCCGTTGCCGTCCGTGGCGATGGCCACGCCCAGGCCGGTCTCCTCGTCGATCCGGATCATGCCGGAGTCCTCGGGCTGGGCGAGGACGGTGTTGCCCTGCACGAAGTGGTCGTACTGGCTGGTGATCCAGGACTTGGAGGCCTGGTTCGGGGAGCCGACCAGCTTGAGGACCTGGTCCTTCAGCTCCTCGGAGGTCGCCGGGCGCGGCAGCTTGTTCGCGTCGTCGGCCTGGAGGGTGTCCTGCCAGTCGGGACGGGCGTACGGGCGCTCGTAGACCGGGCCCTCGTGGGCGACCGTGCGCGGGTCGACGTCGACGATCTTGCCGCCGTGCCAGTAGATCTCCAGGCGGTCGCCGTCGGTCACCTCACCGATGACGGTGGCGATGACGTCCCACTTGTCGCAGATCTCCAGGAAGCGGTCGACCTTCTCCGGCTCGACGACCGCGCACATGCGCTCCTGCGACTCGCTCATGAGGATCTCCTCGGGCGAGAGCGTGGAGTCGCGCAGGGGGACGTCGTCCAGGGTGACGCGCATGCCGCCGGAGCCGTTGGAGGCGAGCTCGGAGGTGGCGCAGGACAGGCCCGCCGCGCCGAGGTCCTGGATGCCGACGACGAGCTTCTCCTGGAAGGCCTCCAGGGTGCACTCGATGAGGAGCTTCTCCTGGAAGGGGTCGCCGACCTGGACGGCCGGGCGCTTCGAGGGCTTGGCGTCGTCGAAGGTCTCGGAGGCGAGGATCGAGGCGCCGCCGATGCCGTCGCCGCCGGTCCGGGCCCCGTAGAGGATGACCTTGTTGCCGGCGCCGGACGCCTTGGCGAGGTGGATGTCCTCGTGCCGCATGACGCCGATGGCACCGGCGTTGACCAGCGGGTTGCCCTGGTAGCAGGCGTCGAAGACGACCTCGCCGCCGATGTTGGGCAGGCCCAGGCAGTTGCCGTAGCCGCCGATGCCCGCGACGACACCTGGCAGGACGCGCTTGGTGTCGGGGTGGTCGGCGGCGCCGAAGCGCAGCGGGTCGACGACCGCGACCGGGCGGGCGCCCATGGCGATGATGTCGCGCACGATGCCGCCGACACCGGTGGCCGCGCCCTGGTAGGGCTCGACGTACGACGGGTGGTTGTGCGACTCGACCTTGAAGGTGACCGCGTAGCCCTGGCCGACGTCCACGACACCGGCGTTCTCGCCGATGCCGACGAGCATCGCGTCGGACTCGGGGGCCTTCTCGCCGAACTGGCGCAGGTGGACCTTGCTGCTCTTGTACGAGCAGTGCTCCGACCACATCACCGAGTACATGGCGAGCTCGGCCCCGGTGGGCCGGCGGCCGAGGATCTCGACCACGCGCTCGTACTCGTCCTTCTTCAGACCCAGTTCGGCCCAGGGCAGCTCGACGTCGGGGGTCGCGGCCGCGTGCTCGACCGTGTCCAGAGGCGTCCGGCTCATGCGTTGACCAGCTTCTTGAGGATCGAGGTGAAGAACGGGAGGCCGTCGGTGCGGCCGGTGCCGATCAGCGGCTCGACGGCGTGCTCGGGGTGCGGCATGAGGCCGACCACGTTCCCGGCCTCGTTGGTGACGCCGGCGATGTCCCGCTGCGAGCCGTTGGGATTGCCGTATCCATCAGCGGCTTCGCCGCGGACCAGGTACCGGAAGGCGACACGGCCCTCGGCCTCCAGCTGGTCGAGCGTGTACGCGTCGGCGACGTACTGCCCGTCGTTGTTCTTCAGCGGGATGGAGATCTCCTGGCCGGCCGTGTAGTCGGTGGTCCAGGCGGTCTCGGCGTTCTCCACGCGGAGCTTCTGGTCGCGGCAGATGAAGTGCAGATGGTCGTTGCGCAGCATCGTGCCCGGCAGCAGGTGGGCCTCGGTGAGGATCTGGAAGCCGTTGCAGATGCCGAGCACCGGCAGACCGGCCTTCGCCTGCTCCAGCAGGGGCTCCATCACCGGCGAGAAGCGGGCGATGGCCCCGGCGCGCAGATAGTCGCCGTAGGAGAAGCCGCCGCACAGCACCACGGCGTCGACCTGCTTGAGGTCCTTGTCCTTGTGCCACAGGGCGACCGGCTCGGCGCCGGCGACGCGGATCGCGCGCTGTGTGTCACGGTCGTCCAGACTGCCGGGAAAAGTGACGACGCCAATACGAGCGGTCACTTCGCGGCCTCCGCGACTTCCTCGACCCGGATCGAGAAGTCCTCGATCACGGTGTTCGCGAGGAAGGACTCCGCAAGATCATGAATGCGGGCGAGGGCGGCCTCGTCGACCGGCCCGTCAACTTCCAGTTCGAAACGCTTTCCCTGGCGGACGTCCGAGATCCCGTCGAAACCCAGCCGCGGCAGTGCGCGCTGCACCGCCTGGCCCTGGGGGTCGAGGATCTCCGGCTTGAGCATGACGTCGACTACGACGCGTGCCACTGGCACTCCCGGTGTGTGGTGCTGAGCAGGTTCCTTCAGACTACCCGCACAAAATTTCTACGCGCGTTGACTTGTAGGAAACTACGTGACCGTCATCACGATCCGGCATCGACGGACCCACGCACGAAATTTTCGGGAAAGATTCCGGATCGACACCCGGGATCTATTGCGCCCGCCCGTCTCCCACCGCCACCCTTCCAACGAAGTCGCTCCGCTCCCCTTCTTGCTTTTGGACACGCAGAAGGATTTAGTCGGGCTTCACAATGTATTGCCGGGCACTGTACAAATGAATTGGCATAGTGCCGCATGAAGGGACCGATATTCGTGGCGCAGAAGGTCGTGGTCACTCTCTTTGACGACATCGACGGCTCGGAAGCGACGGAAACGATCGCCTTCGGACTGGACGGCAAGTCGTACGAGATCGACCTGAGCGAAGTCAACGCCGGAGAACTGCGGAAGGCGCTCGCGCCCTACGTGGAAGCCGGCCGCAAGCGGTCCCGCTCGGGCAAGGCCTACCGGCAGACGGAGGTCGCCCCCGACCCGTCGGCCGTGCGCGCCTGGGCCCAGGCCAACAAGATGGAGGTCCCCGCGCGCGGGCGCATCCCCAAGAAGGTCTACGAGGCGTTCACCGCCGCGCAGTGACGGCCCGTCGGGACCGGCCCGGCGCCCGCCCACTCGCCCCTCGCGGCAACCGACTTGCGCAGCACCCCGGCTGATCAGCTAGAGTCTGGAGCACGCCGAGGGGCGAGGCCGAAAGGCCCGGCTCACGGAAACATGCGGGTGTAGTTCAGTAGTAGAACATCCCCCTTCCAGGGGGAAGGCGCAGTGTGCGATTCCTGTCACCCGCTCTGCATCGCCGTACCGGCCACTGTCGTGGATCAGGTAGGCTGGTGCCCGCACCGGTCAGTGAAAGCTGATCGGGAGCACATGCGGACGTAGCTCAGTTGGTAGAGCGCAACCTTGCCAAGGTTGAGGTCGCGAGTTCGAACCTCGTCGTCCGCTCGGGAAAGAAGCCCCGGTCCATCAGGACCGGGGCTTCTTCGTGTGCCGCGCCCCGCTTCTGACATTTGTCATGCCGAGTGATGACAGCGCGCACTGCTTGCGGGCCCGAACGGCCGGGACGCTTGGAGCATGGAAACCAACGGACACGAACACGTGATTGAGGTCACTGACCTGCGACGTGTGTACGGGGGCGGGTTCGAGGCGGTCCGCGGAATCAGCTTCTCCGTCCGGCGCGGGGAAATCTTCGCGCTGCTCGGCACCAACGGCGCGGGCAAGACGTCGACGGTCGAACTCCTGGAAGGCCTCGCGCAGCCGGCCGGCGGACGGGTACGCGTCCTCGGGCACGACCCCTACACCGACCGGGCCGCCGTACGGCACCGCACCGGCGTGATGCTCCAGGAGGGCGGCTTCCCCTCCGAGCTCACCGTCGCCGAGACCGCGCGGATGTGGGCGGGCTGCGTGAGCGGGGCCCGGCCGCCCGCGGAGGTACTGGCGCTGGTCGGCCTGGAGGCGAAGGCCGGCACGCGGGTCAAGCAGCTGTCCGGCGGCCAGCGGCGCCGCCTCGACCTGGCCCTCGCCCTGCTCGGCGACCCCGAGGTGCTCTTCCTCGACGAGCCGTCCACCGGGCTGGACGCCGAAGGCCGCCGGGCCACCTGGGAGTTGGTGAGCGCGCTGCGCGACGGCGGCACGACCGTGCTGCTGACCACGCACTACCTGGAAGAGGCCGAGAACCTCGCCGACCGGCTCGCGATCATGCACGAGGGCCGGATCGCCACCACAGGTACCCCGGCCGAGGTGACCGCCGCGGAGCCGTCGCGGATCTCCTTCGAACTGCCCGACGGCTACTTCGTCGGCGACCTCCCGCCGCTCGCCGAACTGGGCGTGACCGGCCACGAGACCGACGGCCGGATCGTGCGGCTGCGCACCCATGAACTCCAGCGGTCGGCCACCGCCCTGCTGATGTGGGCCGCGCAGGCCCGGGTCGAACTGCGCCGCCTGGACGTGCGCTCGGCCTCCCTGGAGGAGGCGTTCCTCGGGATCGCCAAGGACACCTCCGCCCAGCAGGCCACGGGCATGACGACGAAGGAGTACGCGGCATGAGCGCCACGCACACGACCCCCCGCCCGGCCGCGGCGGCGACGACCCCCCTGAGCCGGATGGCCTCTCTGGCCCGCGCCGAACTGACCCTGCTCGGGCGGACCCGCGGCGCGCTCTTCGCCGCCCTGTTCGTACCGCTGGTGATGCCGGTCAGCGTGAAGGCGGCGTCCGAGGACATGGACCTCGCCGGGGCCGGGCTGAGCCCCGGCACCCTGGTGCTGCCCGCCGCGGTCGGCTTCTCCCTGCTGTTCGCCGTCTACTCCGTGCTCGTCGGCGCGTTCGTCGTGCGGCGTGAGGAGCTCGTGCTCAAGCGGCTGCGCACCGGTGAGCTGCGGGACGTGGAGATCCTGGCCGGCACGTCACTGCCGGCGGTCCTCACCGGGCTCGCGCAGTGCCTGCTGCTGGTGGTGGGGTGCGCCGTGCTGATGGACCTGTCCGCGCCGTCCGCCCCCCATCTGGTCGTCCTCGGGCTGCTGTTGGGGCTGGTGATGAGCGCCGCCCTCGCCGCGGCCACCGCCAGTTTCACCCGGACCGGCGAGAGCGCCCAGGTCACGCCCATGCCGCTGCTGATGGTCTCGATGATCGGCTCCGGCATGTTCGCACCGCTGGAACTGTTCCCGGACCGGGTGGCCTCCGTCCTCGAACTGCTGCCGCTGACCCCCGTCGTCACACTGGTACGCGGTGGCTGGACCGGCGACCTCTCCGCGTACGAGGCGCTGGGCGCGCTCGCGACCGCCATGGCCTGGATCCTCATCGCGGTGTTTGCTGTACGGCGGTGGTTCCGCTGGGAACCGCGGCGTTGACCGAAGGGGAGTGACGGGGCGCATGCGCACGCCGGGCAGGTGGTGGCGTCACAAGAGCACGCCGGAGAAGGTCGAGTCGTACACGCGGTGGTCGTTCCACTTCTTCGCGGTGATGGAGTTCTTCTCCGTCGGGGTCACGTCCGTGGCTCCGCTCGGGCCCCGGCTGGGTGCCGCCGTGATGCTGGTGGTGGCCGTGCACGCGGCCCTCTGCTTCGTGACCGTGTCGCGGTCGGTCGACTGGACCCGTGGCCGCAGGCCCCAGCCCACCGCACTGATGTGGACCCTGGCCGCCGTCACGGCCGCCATCGCCGCCGCCGCGATCGGAATCGCCGAGCTCGGACCCGACCGCGAGGGCGTCGACGCCGCCGCCGGTGGCGTCTTCGGAGTGATCCTGATCTTCGGGCCCGGCATCATCGCGCTCGGCGTCCGCTCCCGGCGGCGCGCGTTCGGCATCGCGGGGGGCTTCGCGGCGGGCACGTGGGTCATGGCGTTCTCGCTCGGCGCCTCCGCGCTCACGGCACTCATCACATCTCTGATCGTGCTGATCGGCGGCGTGTTCATCGCCTTCACGGCCGTCTTCTCGGTGTGGCTGCTCAATTCCGTCTACGAACTCGACGAGGCCCGTGAGGCCCGGGCCCGGCTCGCCGTCGCCGAGGAGCGGCTGAGGTTCGGGCGGGATCTGCACGACGTCATGGGGCGCAACCTCGCCGTGATCGCGCTGAAGAGCGAGCTGGCCGTGCAGCTGGCCCAGCGGGGGCGGCCCGAGGCCGTGACGCAGATGGTCGAGGTGCAGCGGCTCGCGCAGGAGTCGCAGCGGGAGGTGCGGGAGGTCGTGCGCGGCTACCGGGAGGCCGACCTCGGTTCGGAACTCGCCGGGGCGCAAGGGGTGCTGGCGGCGGCCGGCATCGACTGCACGGTCGGCGGGGCGACGGCGGCCGGATTGCCGACCGCCGTGCAGTCCGCCCTGGGGTGGGTGGTGCGGGAGGCCGCGACGAACGTCCTGCGGCACGGGGACGCGCGGCGGTGTGCGGTGCGCTTGCAGGTGCTGGAGGGGCGGGTGGTGTTGTCCGTGGAGAACGACGGGGTGAGCGAGGCGGGGACGGAGTCCAAGGCCGGGCCCTCCGGCACGGGGCTCGCCGGGCTGCGGGAACGGCTGGCGGAGATCGACGGGACCCTGGAGGCCGGGCCCGCGGGCCAAGGACTGTTCCGGCTGACGGCGGAGATTCCGCTGCCGTCGCGGCCCGGGTCTTCCGAGGCCGTCCCCGCCGCCGTCGCCGCGCGTGCGGTGAGCGAGGTCACGCCATGACGGCCATGGAACCCGTGCGGCTGCTGCTCGCCGACGACGAGCACCTCATCCGCGGAGCGCTCGCCGCGCTGCTGTCGCTGGAGGACGACCTCGTCGTCGTCGCCGAGGCGGCGACCGGGCCCGAGGCGCTGGCGATGGCCCGGGCGCACAAACCCGATGTCGCCGTGCTGGATCTCCAGATGCCCGGCGCCGACGGTGTGAAGGTCGCCACATCCCTGCGGACCGAACTGCCCGGCTGCAAGGTGCTCATCGTGACCAGTCACGGACGGCCCGGGCATCTGAAGCGGGCGCTGGCGGCCGGAGTGCGGGGGTTCGTGCCGAAGACCGTGAGCGCGCAGCGGCTCGCGGAGCTCATCCGGACGGTGCACGCCGGGAACCGTTACGTCGACCCGGAGTTGGCCGCCGACGCGATCGCCGCCGGGGACTCGCCGCTGACCGCGCGGGAGGCCGAGGTCCTGGAACTCGCCGCCGACGGTGCGCCCGTCGCGGAGATCGCCGAGCGGGCCGCGCTGTCGCAGGGGACCGTGCGGAACTATCTGTCGTCGGCCGTCTCGAAACTCGGTGCCGAGAACCGGCATGCGGCGGTACGGCTCGCACGGGAGCGAGGTTGGGTATAGTGGTTCTCGCGCCACGGCGCATGCGAACGTAGCTCAGTTGGTAGAGCGCAACCTTGCCAAGGTTGAGGTCGCGAGTTCGAACCTCGTCGTTCGCTCCATCGAGAAGCCCCCCGGCTCCGCCGGGGGGCTTCTTCGTGTCCTACGACCAGCTCGTGCCGGTCAGGCGCTCGTACGCCTCGACGTACTTGGCGCGGGTGGCGTCGACGACCTGCTGGGGCAGGGCCGGCGGCGGCTGCTCGCTCTTGCGGTCCCAGCCGGACTCCGCCGAGGTCAGCCAGTCCCGGACGAACTGCTTGTCGTACGACGGCTGCGCCCGGCCCGGCTGCCACTGGTCGGCCGGCCAGAAGCGGGAGGAGTCCGCCGTGAGGACCTCGTCGGCGAGGACCAGATCGTCGCCCTCGAAGCCGAACTCGAACTTCGTGTCGGCGAGGATGATGCCCCGCTCCCGGGCGATGTCCCGGCCCCGGGAGTAGACGGCGAGGGTCGCCTGGCGCAGCCGGGCCGCGGTGTCCGCGCCGACCTGGCGGGCGACCTCCTCGTAGGAGACGTTCTCGTCGTGCTCGCCGACTTCGGCCTTGGTCGCCGGGGTGAAGATCGGGGCGGGCAGTTCACTGCCGTCGCTCAGGCCCTCCGGCAGGGCGAGACCGCAGACCGTGCGGGTCTCGTTGTACTCGGCGTGGCCCGAGCCGGTGAGGTAGCCGCGGGCCACGCACTCCACCGGGACCATCTGCAGCGACTTGCAGATCAGCGTGCGGCCCGCCCACTCGGCGGGGGCGCCGTCGGGCAGTTCCGTGCCCAGCACGTGGTTCGGGACCAGGTCGGCCAGCCGCTCGAACCACCACAGGGACAGCTGCGTGAGGATCCGGCCCTTGTCGGGGATCTCGGTCGGCAGCACCCAGTCGTAGGCGGAGATGCGGTCGCTGGCGACCATCACGAGGTCGCCCGCCTCGTTCCGGTACAGCTCGCGCACCTTGCCGGTGTGCAGATGCACCAGGCCCGGAACCTGGATCGGCTCGGGCTTTGCGACGAATCCGGACACGGTTCCTCCCCGTGGTTCTGTCCAATGGCTCGATTCTCCCGTACCCGGGCATGATCACGGACAGTGGGTCAGTCGCGTTTGCAGATGCGGTCCAGGAGATTGGCCGTGGCCCGCTGGACACGGCCGTCGACGTGGCCCGGGCGGTCCAGGGCCGGTGACCAGGCGAACGTTCCGGACGCGAAGACCCAGGCGCCGGAGGGAGCGCGGTACAGGGACGTCTCCTGGTGGCGGAGGACGCCCTCCTTGTCGGTGTACGGGGAGTGGGCGAGCAGCATGCGCTCCTCGTGCTCCGGCAGCGGGGTGCGCGGGAAGTAGCGGTCGGCCTCGCCCGCCACCAGGTTCTCGATCTCGTCGCCCTCGTGCGCCCCGGTCGCCTCCCACAGCCAGTGCCCGGCATTGCGCACGATCAGCGGGTGCGGCTCGGGGACGGGCCCTGCGTACTGGATGCCCAGGAGCTGCTGCTCCGCGCGGTCGATCTCCCGCCACAGCACCGGCTTGCCCGGGCCGCGGCGCTTGCGGCAGGTCAGCAGCCGGGCGGGCACGCCGGACGGGGAGGGGCCCAGCTCCACCTGCCAGTACATGGAGTTTGCGGAGAGGAAGACCAGCGAGGTGCCGGCGTCACGGCCGCGCTCCACGGTGGCGCGCATGGCGGCCGACCAGTACTCGTCGTGGCCCGGGAAGACCAGGCCGCGGTAGCGCGTGGGGTCCACGCGGCCCGCGTGCAGATCGCTGGCGTCGGCGTAGGCGACGTCGTAGCCGTAGCGCTCGGCCCAGCGGATGAAGTCGTAGGCGTGGCCGACGTGCAAGGGGAGGCCCGCGCCCGCGTACGGGCGGTCGAAGGAGACCGTCGTGGCGGCCTCGGACTCGCCGAGCAGCCGGCCCTTCTCGTCCCAGGCGTGGTAGAGGCTGGCGCCGGTGCGGCCGTCCTCCGGGTAGAGGTTGTACGCCTGCCAGGTGATGTCGGGCAGCACGAGCAGCAGGTCGGCGGGCTGGTCGTGGCGGACGGTGAAGGGGACGTGGGAGCGGTAGCCGTCGGCGGTGGTGAGGACGGCGACGTACGCGCCGATGTTCCAGTACGAGGGGACCTGGAGGCGCCAGGACAGCCACCAGTGGTGGCAGGAGACCGTACGGTCCGCGGCGAGCGGCGCGGGCTGGACGATGCCGGACAGCCGCGGGCTGGTGGTGATCTTCGCGGCGCCGTCACCGCCGTAGTGGCCGATGCGGTAGATGTCGACGGCGAACTGCTGCGGCGGGTCGACGGTGATGTGGAAGTCGATGGCCTCGCCGGGGGCGACCGCGCCGGTGGAGGTGAAGCCCTTGATCTGGCGGTTGACGTCGTCGGCCGCGCGGGGGCCGCCCGAGCGGCCGCCCTTCTTCGGCGGGTCCGTCGCGTCCTGGTCCACGTACCAGGGGACGACCTGGCCCGAGTGGTCGAAATACGTCACGTTGCCCCGCAGCCACGGAACGGGCCCCTGCCCGAAGGGATCCGTCACGGCGTGCGCAAGCGCTCCCGACTCCCAGCGGCGGATCTGCTCCGAGCCCATGGTTCTTCCCCTCCCCTGTGCCCCCGTGGTGGTGCCTGCTCGTGTGGTGTGTGCGGTGCCTCTGCGGTGCGCGGTGCTGGCGGTGCCTCTGCGGTGTGTGCGGCGTTCGGCTGTGTGTGCGGCGTTCTGCGGTCGGTGTGACGCGGGCGTGCCTATGTGCTTGTCGTATGTCGCAAGCCCTTGCCATACACGAACGGTCCAAGCACATCACATAACGCGCGCACTTCGTCACTGCTCGTTTTGAATTGGCCAGAACCGGAAGCTCGTACTCCGGTGTTCAGCCGAGGCGGACCGGCTTCTCCGGGCGTATGCCGAGCTGGGACAGCCAGACCCGCAGGGGCGTCGCGTCGCCGTCCTCGATGAGGGTGAGGACCTTGGGCGCCAGGTCGGCCGTGCGCTCACCGTCGATCAGGAGGGTCGGGCCGTCCAGCCAGTCCAGGCCCGGGGTCGCACCGGCGGTGTCCATCGCGGCGCAGCAGACCATCGCGGTGAGGTGGTCGGCGAGCAGCTCCCTGGCCGTGCGCGGGGGCTGGAGGGGGAAGAGGGGGAGGGCCCGGTCGTCCCAGAGCGCCGCGGGGTCGGGGGTCGGGGAGGCGGGTGAGGGGGCCGCGGGGGAGGGGGCGGCCTCCTCGCGGGCCAGTTCGGCGCTGAGGCGGGCCGCGAGGGTGGCGCTGGGGGCCGTCGTACCGGCGAGGTCCTCGTCGTCGAGGGCGTCCGGTCTGCCGGGGGGCGGGCCGGCGGCTTCGCGCGGTGCGGGGTCCGGCATGTCCGGCCCGAGGCCGGTGGAGCCCGCTGTGTCCGGCCCGAGGCCGGTGGGGCCTGCTGCTGGATCGGTCGCTCCGGTGGTACCGGCCGTCCACGCCCGACCGGTGTCCGTCGAGGACGCGGGACAGGGTCGGGGCGACGGTGGCGGGAGCCGTGGGGCCGGTGGCGGGGCGGACGCCCATCGCGTCCAGGACGCGGTGGAGGCGGGCCGCGTCGAGGCGCCACTTGCGGTCCACGACCTCGTCCGGGTACTCGCTCCAGTCCACCGGCGACCAGTCGGGGCTGGGCCCTGCGGGGCCGCCGTGGAAGAGGCGGGCGGCGAGGAGGGAGGCGGCCTCGTCGACCGTGCCCGGCTCCTCCAGAAGATCGCAGGCGGGCCGCTCGCCGAGCCGGGACGCGAATCCCTCGGCCAGGCGGTCGCGCCGGGACAGCTCCGTGAGCGCCGCGACCACACCGGCGTCCAGCCGGGACGGCCAGCGGCCCATCCGCCAGGCGGGCAGTGCGACCCGGGTCAGCAGCCGGTCCCAGCCCGCGTACGCCAGGCCCACCTGCTCCTGCGCGACGATCCGCAGCCCGTAGTCCACAGCCTGTGCACGCTCCGCCGCCGCGGCCGCCACGCCCCGCTCCAGCTCGGCGGCATGGACCCGGCAGCTGCGCAGCAGGAGCCGGGCGACCCACCCGACCCCGGCGAGCACCGCCCGCGACACCGGGTCACGCCGGGGCTCCGAGGCCACGGCCACCGCGGCGTCCAGGCCCCGGACGAAACGCCGGGCCGCGGCTATGTCCGGGTGGGCCGAGGGGCCCGTACCGGCGATGACGGGGGCGAGGACCGCGCGCAGCTCGCCGACCCGCATCCACCACAGGAACGGGGAGCCGATGACCAGGACCGGTGCCACGGGATGCCGGCGCTGCGCCTGCTTGCCCGCTCCCGCGATGTCGCCGTGCTCCTCGGCCGGGGGCGGTGCGTGGGCCGGGTGGGTGCGGTCCTCAAGCCAGCTGTCGCAGTCCGGGGTGAGCGCTATCGCGGAGGGCGCGGGGACGTCGAGGCGGTCGGCGAGATCACGGACCATCCGGTACAGGTCCGGAGCCGCCTCCTCGGTGACCGGGACGGTCGGGCTCATGGCGGGCCGGGCCCGGGCGACGACCAGGGCGATCCCGGCGGCGGCCAGCAGCACCAGGACCGCGAACGGCGTCAGCACCCAGCGGGCCGCGTCCCAGACGGGGCCCTCGATGCGGTCGCCGACCGCGCCCGCGAGCAGGATCACGGCGACGGCGGCCGGCAGCAGGGCGACGGCCAGGGCACGGCCGCGGATGCGCAGCACGGCCAGGGCCCGTGCTCGCGCGGCCTGCGCGCCTGCTTCCACACCCATTCCGGTCACGACCGACCTCACCCCCTCCCCGTTGACCCGACGCTGCCCTTGCTCACTCCCCCACTGTGGCACCCGTCACTGACATCGCAATGCCGGTGGGCCAAGTGCCGGAACGCTTGCGCCGCACCCTAGTTGGGGCTCCGCCCCCCGTCAGCCGGATAGGGCATCGGTCACTCGATGGAATGGCTTTGGGGAGAGGTGGATGACGGAAAACGAGCGTCCGGCTCCCGCCGCTCCCGCCTCTTGCCTCCCGCCTCTCGCCTACGGGCCCCGCCCCCTCACATGCTTCAGGCCCCGGATCCTGAGACGGGTCCGGGGCCTGGGGGGGGCATCGGCGGCGGGGTGGTTTCACTCCGGCCGCCCGAGCGAGGGGGCCTTACGGGGGCCCTGCGGGGGGCTTTACGCGCCCGCCGCCTTCGCGGCGATGTCCGTGCGGTGCTGCGAGCCGTCGAGGCGGATGCGGCCGACGGCCGTGTAGGCGCGGTCACGGGCCTCGGTGAGGTCCTTGCCGGTGGCCGTCACGGACAGGACGCGCCCGCCCGCGCTGACCACGGCGTCGCCTTCCTGCCGGGTGCCGGCGTGCAGCACGTACGCGTGCGGGGCGTCCTGGGCGGCGACCTCGTCGAGTCCGGTGATCGGGTCGCCGGTGCGCGGGGTGCCGGGGTAGTTGTGCGAGGCGACGACCACGGTCACGGCCGCGTCGTCGCTCCAGCGCAGCGGCTCCAGGTGGGCGAGGTTGCCGGTGGCGGCGGCCATCAGCAGGCCTGCCAGCGGCGTCTTCAGCCGGGCCAGCACGACCTGGGTCTCGGGGTCGCCGAACCGGGCGTTGAACTCGATCACACGCACACCGCGCGAAGTGATCGCGAGGCCGGCGTACAGCAGGCCGGAGAACGGCGTGCCGCGCCGCTGCATCTCGTCCACGGTCGGCTGCAGCACGGTCTGCATCACCTCGTCGACCAGCTTCGGGTCGGCCCACGGCAGCGGGGAGTACGCGCCCATGCCGCCGGTGTTGGGGCCCTCGTCGCCGTCCAGGGCGCGCTTGAAGTCCTGCGCGGGCTGGAGGGGCACGACCGTCTCGCCGTCGGTGACGGCGAAGAGGGAGACCTCGGGGCCGTCGAGGTACTCCTCGATGACCACGCGCTCGCAGGCCGCCGCGTGGGCCCGCGCCGCTTCGAGGTCGTCGGTGACGACGACGCCCTTGCCGGCGGCGAGCCCGTCGTCCTTCACGACGTACGGAGCGCCGAAGGCGTCGAGGGCCGCGTCGGCCTCTTCCGGCGTCGTGCAGACGTACGAGCGTGCCGTGGGCACCTCGGCCGCCGCCATGACGTCCTTCGCGAAGGCCTTGGAACCCTCGAGCTGCGCCGCCTGTCCGGACGGGCCGAAGACGGGGATGCCCGCCTCTCGGACGGCGTCGGCGACACCGGCGACCAGCGGGGCCTCCGGGCCGACGACCACGAGCTCCGCGCCGAGGCGGGTGGCCAGCTCGGTGACCGCGGCGCCGTCCGAGGCGTCGACCTGGTGCAGCTCGGCGACCTCGGCGATGCCGGCATTGCCGGGGGCGCAGTGCAGCGCGGTGACATCGGGGTCGTGGGACAGGGAGTGGCACAGGGCGTGTTCGCGGGCGCCGCTGCCGATGACGAGGACCTTCACAGGGGTCAGCCTAACGGGAGGCGCCGGGTTCCCTTTGTGCGGGCTTCCGAAGGGAGGGGGGATCTTGAGCTGGATGTTCCTCCAAGAGGGGTCCGGTGTTGCTCGCGGTTCCGTGTGGGCTATTCGTTCGTGAACTCCTCGACCACCGTCGCCCCCAGCTCCCGGACGATCAGCTCCTGGCCTGAGAGGGCCGACTCGTCCAGGTCGGGGTCGTCGTCCTCGGGGATGTCCTCCTCGACCGAGACGTGGCGCGGCGGTGGGGCGGAGGGCTGGGGGACGGAAGCGGTCGGTGCCGGGGCCGGGGTGGAGGCCGGGGCGGGGCTGCTCGACTGCTGGGTGGGAGCGGCCGGGGGCGCCGACTGGGGCGGGGCAGGGCGCTGGGCCGTGGCCGTACCGCCGCCCGCGTTGTAGCCGCCGCCACCGCCGGGGTTGTAGCCGCCACCGCCACCCCCGCCGAACCCGGAGGGGCCGCCCGGCGCCGGTGGCGCGGAGCCGCCCGAGGGGTCGACGATCGCCTCGATCTTCCACTGCACGTTGAACTGCTCGCCCAGCGCCTGCCGCAGTACGTCCTCGCTGCCGCTGCTCAGGAAGTTGTCCCGCGCGCCCGCGTTGACGAAGCCCAGCTGGAGGGTCGTGCCGTCGAAGCCGGCCACCTGGGCGTTCTGGCTGAGCAGGATCCAGGTGAAGCGCCGGCGGTTCTTGACCGCGTCCAGGATGTTCGGCCAGAGCATGCGGGGGTCGAGGCCGCCGCCGCCCGAGGCAGCAGAGGCAGGGGCGGGTGCGGCCTGCGCGGGAGCCGGGGGCTGGGCCGCCGGTGGGGTGCTGGGCGCGGGCGTGCTCGTCGGCGGGGTGTGCGCCGGTGGGGTGTTCGAGGCCGGCGCGACCGGGGCGGCCGTGGGCCAGCCGCCGGGGCGACGGCCGCCGCTGCCGGCGGAGGCGGCGGTGGGCCAGGCGCCCGGGGCGGCCGGGGCGGACTGGGGCTGTCCGCCCGGGGCCGGGGTGGAGGCGGCGGGCGGGGCCTCGGTGGGAGCGCCCGGACCGCCGGGGGCACCAGGTCCGGCCTGCGAGCCGGGGGCAGGGGCATGAGCCGGGGGCGCGGCCGGTGCGGTCGGCGTCGCGCCGTGGCCCGGTGCGGGCTGCGGCGCACCCTGGCCCGCCGCCGAAGGGGCGGAGCCGGCCGCGGCCGGCGCAGGGCCGACGCCACCGGCGCCGTGTGCGGCACCGCCGTTGCCGGGTCCTCCTTGTCCTGGTCCTGCTCCTGCTCCTGTTCCTCCTCCGGACGCCCGGACGGCAGCGCGGGCCGCGGCCGGGCCGCCGGCCGGTGGCACGGCGCCGCCGCCACCCGCCTGGACGGGGGCAGCCGCCGCTCCCCCATGGCCCTCGGGCCCGGGGGCGTATCCCATGGCGGGCATGCCGGCGGGGCCCGCGGAGTAGTTCCCGCCGCGCTCGATCCGGTCGAGGCGGGCCATCACGGACCGCTCGTCGCCGTAGGCGGCGGGGAGCAGCACGCGAGCGCAGATCAGTTCGAGCTGGAGACGGGGCGAGTTGGCGCCGCGCATCTCCGTCAGGCCCTCGTTGACGAGGTCGGCGGCGCGGCTCAGCTCGGCGGGGCCGAAGGTGCCGGCCTGGGCCTGCATGCGCTCGATCACATCGGCGGGGGCGTCGATGAGCCCCTTCTCGGCCGCGTCCGGGACGGCGGCGAGGATCACCAGGTCACGCAGCCGCTCCAGGAGGTCGGCGACGAAACGCCGGGGGTCGTTGCCGCCTTCGATCACGCGGTCGACGACCTCGAAGGCCGCGGCTCCGTCGCCGGTGGCGAAGGCCTCGACGACGGAGTCGAGCAGGGAGCCGTCGGTGTACCCGAGCAGGGCGGTGGCCATGGCGTACGTCACACCGTCGGCCGTGGCGCCGGCGAGGAGCTGGTCCATGACGGACATGGAGTCACGCACGGACCCGCCGCCGGCGCGTACGACGAGCGGGAGCACGCCCTCCGCGACCGGGATGGTCTCCTTCTGGCAGACCTGCCCGAGATACTCCCGGAGGGTGCCGGGGGGCACGAGCCGGAAGGGGTAGTGGTGGGTCCGGGACCGGATCGTCCCGATGACCTTCTCGGGCTCGGTGGTCGCGAAGATGAACTTGAGATGCTCCGGCGGCTCCTCGACGACCTTCAGCAGCGCGTTGAAGCCGGCCGACGTGACCATGTGGGCCTCGTCGATGATGTAGATCTTGTACCGGCTGCGGGCGGGCCCGAAGAAGGCCTTCTCCCGCAGGTCACGGGCGTCGTCCACGCCTCCGTGCGAAGCGGCGTCGATCTCGATGACGTCGATGGAACCGGGGCCGTTGCGCGCGAGGTCCTGGCAGGACTGGCACTCCCCGCAGGGTGTCGGCGTGGGCCCCTGCTCGCAGTTCAGGCAACGGGCGAGGATGCGGGCGCTGGTCGTCTTGCCGCAGCCGCGCGGCCCGCTGAACAGGTACGCGTGGTTGACCCGGTTGTTCCGCAGCGCCTGCTGCAGCGGGTCGGTGACATGCTCCTGCCCGATGACCTCGGCGAAGGTCTCCGGGCGGTAGCGGCGGTACAGAGCGAGAGACGACACGCATACGAGGTTATAGGCGCCCACTGACATCCGGCCCGGCCCGGGCCCGGCCGGAAGATCCCGTACCGGAACGCAGACGCCCCTCACGCACCCGCCAGAGCCAACCTACCCTTGCTGCCTTCCGGCCCTGGGGGAGTTCAGTCAGATAGCGCCGCGTGAGGGGCTGCGCCAAGGCTACCTGATGTCGGCAGCGGGAACGAGTTCGCGAGCACTCCTCAACGTCTTGTATTGTTTGCGGCGGAGGATTCGCCTAGAGGCCTAGGGCGCACGCTTGGAAAGCGTGTTGGGGGCAACCCCTCACGAGTTCGAATCTCGTATCCTCCGCCAGTGCCTCACCGGGCACGATGTCGAAGGGCCCCACCGTTCGCGGTGGGGCCCTTCGACGTTGTCCGTCTCAGTTGGTTTCCGGGAGCTCCCACAGCGCGTCGCCGACCTGCTGCGCGACCTTGCGGAGCATGGTCCCCGTCCGATCTCAGGTCCTGCCACCGGAGCGTACGGGTGCCTACGATCGCGCGGTGAGCTACGACATCTACTTCTTGAGCCGACGCGACGGGCAGTCCTGGGATGACGCCCTGGAGGCCATGGAGGACGCAGCCGAGGAGAGCGAGCCGATCCCTGCCCGCCTCCTTGAAGCGTGGGACCGAATCGTGCCGCAGGCCCGGACCCTGCTGGGCGAAGTAGAGATCACGGAATGTGGGCAGGAGTCGCGGGACCTGAGCCACCCGGACACTGGCACCGACCTGTCCGTCTTCGGCGACGAGGTGAGCGTTACTGTGCCCTACTGGCATGCGGGGGACGACGCTGCAATCGTGCTCGAAAGGGTCTTCGCCCTTGCGGCCATCGTCGAGAAGGAGACCGGGCTGACTGCCTACGATCCCCAGGTGGAGCGTCCACTTCGAGAGACACCGTTGCAGAGCGCTACCGGGCTGATGTCGCGCATCGCCGAGGACTTGCGCAGTCGCTACGGCGGTTGATCACCGGGCCAGGCGGCGCCGGGCCAGATTCCGAGCCGTCTACGATTTCGCGGCGGTCCGCTTCGGGGTCCTGGTCTTGCCGGAACCCTCGCGTTTGGGCTTCTCCGCGGAGGCGTCCGTGCGTGGCCTGGTCGGTCGGGTCGGTCCGGTCTTCCACTTCAGTTCGATCTCCAGCTCGACCTCCCCGCCTCCGATCTCGACCTCCAGCTCGCTGTGCAGCTCGTCGGGGATGCGCAGGCCCAGCGTTCCGGGGCCGAGGTCCAGCTCGGCGTCCCCGCCCTCCCTCAGGGCGTCTGCCAGTGCCGTGAGCTGGTCGGCGGCCTCCTGGCGTGACAGCGAACGCTTCTGCTCGAACTTGAGGTCGGTCATGGGTGCCTCCGATGCGGCAATGGCGCAGAGAGAGGGGATGGAGAGTGGAACGGAAGAGTGAGTATGTCCATTTTGGCTCGATGTGGCGGCTTGGACATCCTCATGCGCCCCGCGGGGCGAGGCTCACCCTCACGCCCTCGTCCGTCGCCTCCCACGGCACACCGCGTTCGAGGGTCCGGCGCCCCTCGTCCAGGATCTCCTCGCGCACCCGCAGCGCCGAGTCCATGAGCCCGCGCCACTCCCACTCGGTGTCGAAGGCGCGCCGGGCGCGCTCCGTGGACTCGACCAGCCAGTTGGCGGCCTCCGCCACGCCCTCCACGGACTGCGAGGCCCTGCCGACCCCTTCCAGGTCCCACGTCATCCACAAGGTCACGGCGTCAGCCGCCCGCCCGCGGGCCCCACTGCTCGGGCCCCACGCCGCGCCAGTCGATCCACGACACCTCCGCCACGTCCGCGGGGTCGATCTCCAGGCCCGCGCGGCGGAGGAACTCCGCGACATCGGTCACATTGTGGGCGAGGCCGAGGATCTCGCCGTCCACGCGCACCCGGCGGCCGCCCGAGGGCGACGGTGGGTGCACGGTCACGCGAATCGGTCCGGCCATACCTTCAGGATCATCCGGGACGTACGGTCCCGCAGGCCGGGGCGTCACCGGCGCGGCCGCTCACGCACCACGTCCCCGGCCGTCCGCCCCAGCTCGCGCAGCTCCCACCACGCCGCCGGGCTGGGCCGTCGCCGCTGCCAGTAGGGGTGGAAGAACGCCTGGGCCGACAGCCGCAGCAGACGCCGGCGCAGCTCGGTGCGGCCGGGCCGGTCGGCGAGCTGCCGGTAGGTGGCACTCCACTCCCGCTGCGCCCGGACGAGGTCGTCGGGAAACGTTCGCATGGCCGAATTCAATCATGTGTTCGATTTTTCGGGCCAGCGCAACAGGAGGCTCGAGGCCCCGGCAACGCTTCTCTTACGTCTCGGTTCGGGCACTGGACGTGGACAGCAGCAGCGCGAGGGGCGTCGGTAGGCGCATACTGAGGCCAATGACAAAGCCTGCTGCTCCCAAGCGTCATTTGCCTACCAGCCCCTTCAAGGCTCCGGTCGCCCCCGCTCCCAAGCACTTCGCCGTGGGTGACCAGGTCACGCACGACATGTACGGGCTCGGCCGGGTCATCGGCATCGAGGACGGGATCGCCGCGCTCGTGGACTTCGGTTCGGCGCAAATGCGGATCCTGAGCCCGTACGCCAAGATGACCAAGCTGTAGGACCTCCGTGCCCGGTCAGGGCACGCCTGGCCCTGACCTGGGCCAGTAACGAAAAGAGACCTCTCATCGAACCGACTTCGCTGTTCTCCGCCGTGGAAGGGCAGACCAGCCGTTCCCGTGCGGCGTCGCCGGCTCCGGCGACCAACCCTTTCCAGGCCCCGGACTTCGGGGAGGACGACGCCTTCCCGCTCGACGACGTGACGGAGCAGCCCGCCCCGTCCGGGCGTCCGGCGCGCCGCAGGGCCGCCTAGCTCCCGGGACTCGCAGGGAGGGCCCGTCAGTTCCGGGCCGGCTGCCCGCCCGCGCGGTCCGACGTCGGCCAGACGTACGGCAGATCGTCGGGGACGTCCGGGAAGAGGGTCGCGTAGGTCTCGGGATCCTTGCGGACCAGGGCCGAGCGGTGGCTCTCGTGGAAGGGGTCGTCGCCGAGCCAGGGCGGGAGTTCGCCCTCGGCGGCCAGGAGGTGCTGGTCGCGGATGGGGGCGTGCGGGCGGATCGCCGCCAGGTCGGCCACGAGCGTCGCCGCGCAGGTGTCCTGGTGGCCCTGTTCGCGCCACACACGGCAGATCTCCAGGCCGTAGCGGACCAGCGCCTCCTCGTAGCCGAGCCACATCTTCACGGCCGGGTGGTTGCGCCAGCCGTAGCCGGGGACGACCAGGCCGCGCAGCACCTGCAGCGCCTCGACGCGTTGTTTGCCGAGCCGGCGGCGGTCGAGGGACAGGGCCGTGGTGCGGAAGTCGGGGTGGGGCAGGAAGGTCTGCATACCGTCCTCGGTGTTCCTTGATCCTGGCCGTACTCGGTGATCGTTGATCCCGGCCGTGCTCGGTGATCCTTGCCGTGCGTCCGGGATCCTTGTCGTGCGTCCGTGTCCTTACCGTGCGTCGGTGGGCGTCTCGCGTCGGCTGAGGGTCAGGGCCAGGGCGATCATGGCGACGCCCAGGACGCAGTGGAGCCAGTCGTCCGCGGTGTTCAGCGGCACGAAGTTGGCGGCGCTGTCATGGCCGACCGACAGGCCGTACACCCACAGCACCAGGTAGACGGCACCGCCGACCAGCAGATACGAGTACGCCCCGGCGGCCGTGCCCGCGAGGATCAGACCCAAAAGGCCGTAGGCCAGGTGCACGAGGTTGTGCAGGATCGAGACCTGGAACAGGCCGAACAGCTCCGCGCCCGACTCGTGGGAGGCGAACTCCAGCGAGCCGTAGTCGGTGGTGGCACCGGGGATGAAACCCAGCACGCCGACCACGAGGAAGACCAGGCCCAGCACCACGGCGGCCTGCTGGACGGGGGCGCGGGCGGTCCGGCGCGACGCGGGTGTGCTCATGGCCGGTGGGCTCCTCACGCGGGGACCAGGTTCTGTTCCGCCCAGATGGTCTTGCCCGTGGTGCTCTGGCGGGTGCCCCAGCGCTCGGTGAGCTGGGCGACGAGCAGCAGGCCCCGGCCGCCCTCGTCGTAGGTGCGGGCGCGCCGCAGATGGGGGGCGGTGTTGCCGCCGTCGGAGACCTCGCAGATCAGGGTCGAGTCGTGGATCAGCCGGAGCTGGACGGGCGGCTCGGCGTGCCGGATGGCGTTGGTGACGAGCTCGCTGACGACCAGTTCCGTGACAAACACGGCGTCGGAGAGCCCCCACCGCTCCAGCTGCGCCACCACGTCCTTGCGGGTCTGCGCGACCGCGGACGGGTCGGCCGGCACCTCCCAGGTGGCGACCTGCCGCGCGTCCAGCGCACGCGTACGGGCGATGAGCAGGGCCACGTCGTCGGCCGGGCGCTGCGGCAGCAGGTCGGCGAGGACCGTGTCGCACAGGGCGTCCAGCGAGGCCGCCGGGCGGGCCAGGGCCTGGCGCAGCCGGTGGACGCCGGCGTCGAGGTCCCGGTCGGGCGTCTCGACCAGGCCGTTGGTGTAGAGGGCGAGCAGGCTGCCCTCGGGAAGGGTCACCTCGGTGGCCTCGTACGGCAGGCCGCTCACGCCCAGCGGGGGCGCGGCCGGGAGGCCGACGAGGTCGACGGTGCCGTCGGGGCTCACCACGGCCGGCACGGGATGCCCGGCCGCTGCGAGGCAGCAGCACCGTGTCACGGGGTCGTAGACGGCGTACAGGCAGGTGGCCCCCACGTCGCTCGAGGTCTCCGGGGAGCCCGCGTGCCTGCCCTCGGTGTCGCTCTCCTCCTCGGTGTTCAGGCGGGCGACCAGGTCGTCGAGGTGGGTCAGCAGTTCGTCGCAGGGCAGGTCGATGTCGGCCAGCGTGCGGACCGCCGTGCGCAGCCGCCCCATGGTCGCCGAGGCGACCAGGCCGTGGCCGACCACGTCTCCGACGACGAGGGCCACCCGCGCGCCCGAGAGGGGGATGACGTCGAACCAGTCCCCGCCGACGCCGGCGTGGGGGCCCGCCGGGAGGTAACGGGAGGCGACCTCGACGGCCGCCTGCCGGGGCAGCCGCTGCGGCAGCAGGCTGCGCTGGAGTGTGACCGCGGTGGCCCGCTCGCGGGTGTAGCGGCGGGCGTTGTCGATGCTGACGGCGGCCCGGGCGGCGAGCTCCCCGGCCAGGACCAGGTCGTCGTGCTGGAACGTCTCCTGGTTGCGGTGCCGGACGAAGAAGGCGACGCCCAGGGTGGTGCCGCGGGCGGCCAGCGGCACGGCCATCACGGAGTGGATGCCGAACGCCCGGACCCGGGCGGCGCGGGCCGGGTCGCGGGCGAGCCAGGTGGTGAACGCCGGGTCGGTCACCTCGTGCAGGGCGGGGCGTCCGGTGCGCAGGCTCTCGTAGGGCGCCGAGCCCGGCGGATAGGAGTCCACCGCGCCGGCCGCGACGACCGCCTCCGGGGCACCCGCGGTCACCGACCGCAGCGCGGCCCGGCGCAGCAGCAGCGGCCCCTCCGCCGGAACCACCGGCGCGGGCGGCTCGGGTGCGTCGTCCAGCGCGGCCAGCAGATCGACGCTGACGAAGTCGGCCAGGACCGGAACGGTCACATCCGCGAGCTCCTGGGCCGTGCGCGTCACATCGAGCGTGCTGCCGATGCGCCGGCCGGCCTCCGCGATCAGCTGGAGGCGCTTGCGGGCCCAGAACTGCTCGGTCATGTCGTGCGCCGAGAGGCAGACGCCCCGGATGGTGCCCTCGTGGTCACGCAGCGCGGAGATGAAGACCGACCAGGCGTGCTCGTGGTTCTCGCCGGGCGCCTGCAGGTAGTTCTCCTGGTACTCCGGCTCGCCGGTGCGCAGGACCCGGGCCATGCTGCGCTCCGCCCGCAGGCCGGCGTGGTGGTCGATGATCTCGGAGACGCGCAGGCCCCGCATCTCCTCCTCGGTGAGCGCCGCGGAGCGTTCCATGTCGGCGTTGGCCCGCCGCAGCCGCAGCCGGGTGTCGTAGATCGCCTGGGCGCAGCACGGGGACTGGGCGAAGCTCCAGCTGACGAGCGACTCGTCGAGGCCGGTCGGTGGCTGCCGGTCGGTCAGGGCGGAGACGATGAGCCAGGCGGGGGCGTCGGCGCCGGCCGGCCTGTGGTGGGCGAGGATCCCGACCGTCAGTTTCCGGCCGTCACGGTGCCGGAGCGCCACGTCGCCGTTCCAGCGGGGCAGCCCGGCGAGGGTGGGCAGACCACCCCGCACCGGGATCGGCTCGGCCAGCAGATCCGCGGCACGGCGGCCGGTCACCTGCCCGGCCGGGTACCCGAGGAGCCGCTCGGCGCCCGGGTTCCAGCCGGTCACGATGCCGTGTTCGTCGAGGGTCACACGGGCCGTGAGGGATGCGTCGACGAGGGCTTCGAGGGCCCCTGGCTCTTCTCCGAACGACCGGCCGGCCCGGCCGACGGTGACGGGCTGCTCCATGATGGGTCATCTCGCTCTCGGGAGAATCAGCCGTAGCAGCGTATTTGCACAGATATCACCTGCTTACCCCGATTACGACGTGTCTCACAGCGGCGTCCCGAGAAGCGGAGCCTGCCGCCACCGGGCCCGGGTAACCGCTCCCTCATGGGTCAGATCCTCGTGGGCACGTGTTCCTGGACCGACCGGGCACTGGTCGGCAGCGGCTGGTACCCGCCGGGGCGGCGGGACGCCGAGGGGCGGTTACGGCACTACGCCGAGCGGTTCGGTGTCGTCGAGGTCGACGCCTCGTACTACGCGCTGCCGGGCGAGCGGAACAGCCGGTTGTGGGCCGAGCGCACACCGGATGGATTCATCTTCGACGTGAAGGCGTTCTCGCTGCTCACCGGGCACCCCACCCGGGCGGCGGTGATGCCGGACGGGTTGCGGGCCGATGCCCGGGACCCGGCGGTGCTCGACGAGGTGTGGGCGCGGTTCGCGGCCGGGATCGAGCCGCTGCGGGAGGCCGGGCGGCTCGGGAGCGTGCTGTTCCAGTTCCCGCCCTGGTTCCGGCCCGGGCAGCGGGCGGAGGTGTTCCTCCGGGAGTGCGCGGAGCGGACCGGGGGCTGGCCCGTCGCCGTGGAGTTCCGGCACCCGTCCTGGTGGGAGCCGGGGCAGGACGAGGCGACGGGCGCGCTGCTGACCCGGCACGGCATGGCCGCGGTCGCCGTCGACATGACGCAGAAGCTGCCCTCCTCCATCCCGCCGGTCACTCCCGTGACCTCGTCCCGGCTCTCGGTGGTCCGGTTCCACGGCCGCAGCACCGCGTGGGGCACCGGCAGCAAGGAGGACCGGTTCCGGCACGCCTACGACGAGGACGAACTCGCCGGGTGGCTGCCCCGCGTGCGGCGGCTGGCCGAGCGGACCGAGCAGGTCCACGTTCTGTTCAACAACTGCTGCGGTGACGCCGCCGTCCGCGCCGCCGAGGCCATGACACGGCTCCTCGGCGAGGCCGCCCCGGCACCGGGCGCGGTGGCGGCGCGGCTGCCTAGGGCTTGACCCGCACCCGGCGTTCCACCGACACCTGGTCCACGTCCGACACCCGCACGGTCGTCTTCATCGTCCAGTTCCCGGCGAGCGGCAGGTTGACGGCGTTGGTGCTCCAGTACCCGCCCCGGTCGACGAGTTCGGCGTCGATCGGGCCGACGTCGCGAGAGGGCAGACTGAAGGTGATGCGGACCTCGGGGACCGCGACCACGCCCCTGTCGGAGCCGTAGACGAGCGCCTGCATGCCGTTCTCGCCGACGCGGGCCGGGTCCAGCGTGATCTGCACCTTGCCGCTCCCGGTCACGGATCCCGTGCCCGTGTCGAAGGGCACCGTGATCTCGGTCGTGGGCGGCAGCGCCCCCACCGGTGCCCGCTGGGCCGCCTCGGCCTGGGCCCGGCTCGGAAGGGTGCCCGTGAGCACGGTCGTGATCATCAGCACGACGGCGGCGACGACGACTTCGACCAGGACGGAGCGGCGCAGGCGGCGCCGGATGCCGGGGTCGCCGGATCCCGCCCCCGGCTTCACCGGGCCGCCGGGCGGCTCGGGTTCCTCGGAGTCCGGCCCCGCTTCGCCGGTCCCGGGTCCCTCGGCGGCTTCCTGGCTTTCCGCAGGCGCGCCGACCGGCTGCGGGACCGGTGCCGGTGCCGGTACGGCCGCCCGGGCCAAAGCCGCCGGTGCCGCGATCAGCGCCGTCCAGCGCCGCGAGTACCCGGCCACCAGCAACAGCACGCAAACGCCCGCGAGTTTGGCGAGCAGCAGACGGCCGTACGACGTGCCGGTCAGCGCGGAGAGGGAGCCGAGGCCGCGCCAGGACTGGTAGACGCCCGTGACGGCCAGGACGGTCACCGAGGTGAAGGCGATCCGCGAGAAGCGGGGGACGACCTCCACGAGGTCCTCGTCCAGGTCGTCGCCCAGGTCCTCGCCGGACGGGCGGCGCAGGGTCAGCAGCAACGCCACCAGGCCGCCGAGCCAGACGCCCGTCGCCAGCAGGTGCAGCACGGACGACGTCATCGCCAGCGGCACCTGGATCCCGGCGGAGGCGTGCTCGGCCGCCGCCCAGGTCAGGCCCAGGGCCGCTGCCAGGGCCGTGCCGGTCGCCAGGGCGGCGGGCCGCTGCTCGGGGGCACGGCGCCCGGACAGCCGGATCAGGAAGGCGGCGAACAGCAGGAGGACGACCAGCCGGGCGAGCAGGGCCTCGCCCGGGCGGCCGGTCAGGGTGCGGCCGAGGGCGGAGGCGTCGAAGGCGGCGGCCGGGCCCGTGCCCGTCTCGTAGGGGGCGCGCAGCAGGATCAGGACGACCGTCGAGCCCAGCAGCGTCCACCAGGCGGCCACCAGCGGCCGGCGCAGGGGTGACGTGTCCGCCGGCCGGCACAGCAGCACGAACGCGGTCAGGCCGACGAGCAGCGCGCCGGCGAGGTAGGCGAGATAGCGGGCGGCGTCGTGGAGGCCGCCGGTGAGCGGGTCCTCGGCGGGGCCCGTGTCGATCTGGCCCGTGGTCGCGGACGGTTTCCCCACGGAGAAGCTGAAGGCGCCGGAGACGGGGTGGCTGTCGGCGGAGACGACGCGCCAGGCCACCGTGTACGTGCCCTGGGCGAGCTTGCCGGGCAGACCGACTCGGGCCGTGTCGGAGCGGCCGTCCGCGTGCGTGGCCTCGCCGGTGTGGACCCGGCGCTGGTCGGGGCCGAACACCCGGAAGGAGTCGTCGAGCAGGCCCACGGACTCGGTGAAGGTCAGGGTGACGTGGCGGGGGGCCTGCTTGAGGACGGAACCGTCGTCGGGGTCGGTTCCGCGGAGGGCGGCGTGGGCGGAGGCGGGGGCTGCTCCGGCGAGGAGCAGTACCAGCACGGTGCCGAGCAGCACCAAGGCTTGGAATCGCCGGGGATGTCCGACATTGCGATCCTCGTTCCGCCGTTGGTCCACGTGGGTCTCCGGGGTGGGGCTGGGGGTCGGGCTGGACGGCTACGAGTGAAGTACGGACCGGATCGGTGTAGTGCTCACCGGGCTCGGGAGAGGTGTGGGCTGACCGGGCTCGGGAGAGGTGTGGGCTGACCGGGCTCGGGAGGGGTGTGGTGCTCACCGGGCTCGGGAGAGGTGTGGTGCTGACCGGGCTCGGGAGGGGTGTGGTGCTCGTCGGGCTCGGGAGAGGTGTGGTGCTCGTCGGGCTCAGGACGCAGGCCTGGACAGCCGTGCGATCTCGTCGGCCGCCGCCGGGTAGCGGGCCGTCAGCTCCGCGGCGTCCCCGTGCTCGTAGCCGTCGAACGTGAAGCCGGGCGCCATCGTGCAGCCGAACAGGGCCCACTGCCCGGCGCCGCGCACCCTGCCGCCCATCCACGTGCCCGCCGGGACGGTGAACTGGACGTGCTGGCCGTCGAGGACGTCCGGCCCGAGGACCACCGTCCTCGTCGTGCCGTTCGGGGCGAGCAGGAGCAGCTGGAGAGGGTCGCCCCAGTAGAAGTGCCAGATCTCGTCCGTCGGCAGGCGGTGGAGGGCGGAGAAGTCGCCCGCTGTCAGGAGCGCGACGATCGCCGTGCCCTCCGGCCTGCCGTCGGGGCGTTCGGGGCCGGCCCAGGTCTGCCGGAACAGGCCGCCCTCGCGCGGGATCGGTTCGAGGCCGTAGTGGGCGATGAGGTCCTCCGGGGTCACGCGGGGAACAGTATCTCCCGGTCGAGGAAGGCGAGCTGGGCCTTTTTCTCCGGCAGGTACACGTCCGGGAGGTCGATCTCCGGCAGCACCACCACCGGCCCGGGGGCGAAGCCGAGCTTGAGGAAACGGGCGACGGCCTTCTCGTTGCGCACGTCCGGGTCGACCACGATCCGTCGGCGGTCCAGGCCGAGCAGGACGTATCCGGCCATGACCGCCACCAGCCGCGCGGTCCAGCCGGGCCGGGCGCCGCCGGGTCCGGCGGGGGCTAGGAGCAGGTGGACGCCGATGTCGCCGGGGCGCACGTCGTAGCACTCGCTCACCCGGTCGGCCTCCGGCTCGTAGGTCTGGAGGAGCGCGACCGGCTCGCCGTCCCGGACGACGAGATGGGCGTGGTGGGTGTCGAGCGTGGCCATGTGGGCGTAGATCCCGGCGACCTGGTGCTGGGTCAGTCCGGTCATGCCCCAGAAGACGGCCCGGTCCTCACCGACCCACTGGTGGATCACCGCGGCATCGGCCCCGGGGTCGAGCGGCAGCACGCGGACGGTGCCGAAGCCGTCGATCACCTGCTCATGGACGGGCGTGCGGGAGGCGTACGGGTCAGACATCGGTCTCCTTCTTCAGCCGGGTCCAGTCGGTGACGACCGGGACGAGGTCTCCCGCGAGCCAGAGGGGCAGCTGGTCGCGGTGGTGGGGCGAGCCGGGGACGCCCGAGGCGCCGAGCGGGACCACCCAGCGGCTGTCCTCGCGCCGGGCCAGGTCCCAGACGTAGCGGGCGGCCGGGCCCCGGGCGGCGCGGTCGGTGAGGCCCGGCACGCCCGAGGTGCACAGCACGCAGTCGTGGTCGCCGGACAGCCCCGGTTCCTCGTACGGCTGCTCCGGCTCCAGGGCCCGCCAGGGGGCGAGGCGGTGGGTGTCGCCCCAGACACCGGCCGGCGGGCGCAGGGCCACGTCCTCGACGGCGGCGCGGACCACCGCCGGGCGGTCGATTCCGTACAGGTCCTCGGCCCGCAGCAGGTTTTCGAGGGCGAAGCCGACCCGGGGGACGAGGGCGAGCCAGGGCTGGAACACCTCCGGGTACGCCGGTGGTGTGGTGAGCGCGGCGAACGCCGGGTGCGCCGCGAGCCGCCGTACGACCGCTCCGCGCACGGCCGCGTAGAGGGCCGCGTCGGCGCTGCCGGCGTCCATGCGGCGGTCCCAGCCCCGGAGCCGGTCCCGGAGGGCGGCGGCCTCGGGGGTGAGGCCGTCGAGGGCGTCGAGGTGGTCCAGGAGGGCGGAGGCGGAGGCCAGGTGGGTGTCCGTGTGGAGGGCGGGCATGTCGGCGGCGGACCAGCGCTCCTTGCCGGCGAGCAGCGCGGCGATGCGGTCGGCGCGGTGCGGCGGGGCGAACTCGACGCCGAGGGGCTCGGCCGGGCCGCGCTGGTTGGCCATGACGGCGACACCGTCGGTGAGCCCGGCGCGCGGCGGCACGTGCCAGCCGCGCCACTCGTGGCCGGGCTCCCAGGCGGGCACCACCCGCAGCGAGTTGGCCTCGGCGCGCCGCGGCACCCGCCCGGCCACGCGGTGCAGGACACCGCCCTCGGTGTCGGCCGCCTGGACGACGTTGACCGGCTCGGCCCAGCGGTCGAAGGCACGGTCCACATCGGCCACCCGACGCGCCCGCAACAGCGGCAGCAGCGCGCCGAAACCGAGGTCGCCGGTGACGCGGGGCGGGTAGCGCAGGCTGATGGCCAGGGGTGGGGCGAGGGGGGTGGCGGGATGGGCGGGGTCGGCTGGGTCGGCGGGGTCGGCGGGGTCCGCCGGCTCGGCGGGAGCATCCAGCGGTTCTGCCGGACCGGGACTGCCCGCGGACGCCAGATCCACCGGGTCGCCGTCGATCCCCTCGGGTCCGCCGATGATCACCGGGCCCCGGTCGGTCTCGATGACCTCGACCTCGACCGGTTCCTCGCCCGCCACCTCGATCGTCTCCGTGTGCCGGGGCGCCCGCCGCCAGACCCCGTCCGGGCCGAGGGCCTCCACCCCGGCGCCGGTGCGCCGCAGCCGCTCCCGGTAGAGGTCCTGGTAGTCGGCCATGGCGTTGGTGATGGCCCAGGCGACCGAGCCGGTGTGCCCGAAGTGGGCGATGCCGGGGACGCCGGGGACGGCCAGGCCCACGACGTCGAACTCGGGGCAGGACAGATGGATCTGCTGGTAGACGCCCGGGTCCTCGATCCAGCGGTGGGGGTCGCCGGCGATGACCGCCTGCCCGGTGACCGTCCGCTCGCCGCCGACCAGCCAGCCGTTGCTGCCGGAGGTGCCGGGGCCGTCGGTGGCGAAGAGGCCGATGGCGTCCGCGTCCAGGTGCGCGGCGACCTGCTCACGCCAGAGCTTGGCCGGGAACCCGGCGAACAGGATGTGGGTGGCGAGCCAGACGCCGAGCGGGGTCCAGGGCTGCCAGCGGCCCGGGGTGAGACCGACGCGGGCGAACTCGGGGGCGGTGCTGCCGGCCAGACCCTCGTTGACCCCGTCGACGTACGCGCGCACCCACCGCGCCGTCCCGGGGTCCTGTCTCTCCAGGTCGGCGAAGCAGCGTCTCGCGGTGTCGTCGACTCCGGCCCGTCTCGCGAACAGGTCCCAGGCCAGGGCGCTCCCGCCGAGGAAGGACGCCGAGGTGCCCTGCGCCCGGTGACGCTCGGTCTCCAGCTGCCAGGCCCGGTCGCGGGCGGTGACGAGGCCCTGCGCGTGGGCGAGTTCGGCCGCGCTGCCCGCGCGCAGATGCGGAATGCCCCAGGCGTCACGGTAGATCTCGGTGGCCACGCTGCGCCCCCACATTTCTTTAGGTTAGGCTTGCCTAAGTCATAACTGTGGCCGGAATCGTACGCGAAGGGGCGGAAAAGCGATGGGGCAGGGGCGGGGTTGGGAGGGCGCGGTCCTCAAACTGATGCGTGGCAAGGACTTCGAGTTCACGGTGACGGACGTCGAGGACGTCACCCCGGCCTACCGGCGGCTGCGCTTCACCGACGGCGGTCTGCTGGCCGCGACCGGAGTACACCCCACCATGTGGGTACGGCTGTGGTTCGACAACGCCGGCAAGCCCCACCAGCGCGCCTACACCCTGGTCGACCCGGACGCCGGGGCCGGCACCTTCGGTCTGGAGTTCGCCCTGCACGAGGGGTTCGCCAGCGACTGGGCCAGGGCGGCGAAGCCGGGCGACACCATCGAGGCGACCGTCCAGGGCACCGGCTTCGACCACCCGGACCCCGCACCCTCGCACGTCTTCGCCGTCGGCGACCCGGCCTCGCTGCCGGCCATCAACTCCCTCCTGGACGCCCTGGGTTCCGCCCCGGCCACCGTCTGGTTCGAGGGCGGCGACGACGACCTGCCCTTCCGTACCGACCCGGACCGGCACGAGCTGCGCAAGGTGCCACGGCAGGACTCCGGCGCCCACCTCGTCGACCGCGTGAAGTCGGACCTGCCCGGCCTGCTCCAGGGCACGGCCGACCCCTACGTCTGGATCGCCTGCGACACGGTGACGACCCGGGCCCTGACGGCGTACGTCCGCAAGGAACTGGGCCTGCCCAAGCAGCGGGTGCACGCGCTGGGCTACTGGCGGGCGACCTGAGCAGCGGGCGGGCCCGCCCCGGGGGATGATCGGGGCATGGACGTCACCCTTCACCTCGCCCAGGATCCCGAGGCCGACGCGCTGCTCGGCCGCAGCCCGCTCGCCGCGCTGGTCGGCATGCTGCTGGACCAGCAGGTGCCGATGGAGTGGGCGTTCAAGGGCCCGGCGACGATCGCCCAGCGGCTCGGCACGGACGACCTGGACGCGCACGAGATCGCCGCGTACGACCCGGAGGCCTTCGCCGCGCTGCTCTCGCAGAAGCCTGCGGTGCACCGCTACCCGGGCTCCATGGCCAAGCGGATCCAGCAGCTGTGCCAGTACCTCGTCGAGCACTACGACGGTGACGCCGAGGCCGTCTGGAAGGACGTCGCCACCGGCAAGGACCTGCTGAAGCGGCTCGCGGAACTGCCCGGCTTCGGCAAGCAGAAGGCCCAGATCTTCCTCGCCCTGCTCGGCAAGCAGCTTGGGGTCCGTCCCACGGGCTGGCGGGAGGCGGCGGGCTCCTACGGCGAGCCCGACTCCTTCCGCTCGGTCGCCGACATCACCGGTCCCGAGTCCCTGGTCAAGGTCAGGGCGCACAAGCAGGAGATGAAGGCGGCGGCGAAGGCGGCGAAGGCCTCCGGCAAGTAGCAGTGACTCCGGGGCCAGCCATGTCAGCTCGGCCGTGCGTGCTCGGCCGAGACCGCCCGGCTGTGACTGCTCGGCCGCGTCCACCAAGCCATGTCGGCTCGGCCCTGCCTGCTCGGCCATGACCGCTCCGCCGTGACCGCCGCTGTGACTGCTCGGCCGTGTTGCCAGGCCGCGTCCGGTCGGCCGTGACCGCCCAGCCGTGACTGCCGGGCTGCGCCCGCTTGGCCGCGTCCACCAAGCCATGTCGGCTTGGGCCCTGCCTGCTCGGCCTCGACCGCTCAGCCGCGGCTGCCAGGCCGTGTTGCCAGGCTGCGTCCGCTCAGCCTGCCCCGCCATGCCGTGACTGTCCGGCTGCGTCCACTCGGTCATGACCACCCGACCGTGCCCCCTCGGCCGTAACCGCTCGGCCATGCCCCCTCGGCCCTGTCCGCTCAACCGTGACCGCCCGGCCGTGACCACTCGGCCGGGTCCCTGGTCGCGCCTGTCGTCCGCCTGGCCCGGCCCGGGTGGCGGGCCCCTCGGGCCGGGGTCGAGCATGGACCATGGCCGAGCCACCGAGCGGCTCCCCCCGGGGCCGGGAGCACGACACCGACCGCGACCGCGCGCCCCTGGGCCTTGAACCCCCCGTCCGGCACGGCCCGGGTCCGAACGGCCCCCACTCCCGTGACCAGCGCGAACGACACAGCCGCACGCCGTCCGAGCCCCCGGAGCACTGGCCGTACGACCCGCAGGCCCCCCGCGACGCCGGACCCCGCGAGCGGACCGCACGGCCCGGCCCGCAGGACCTCTGGCCCTCCGACCCGCACGGTCCGGAGCCCTCCGCGCAGAGCCACCGCGAGCCGGACACCGGCATGGGCCGGGTGGGCGTATCTCGCGGCAGGCGGGATGAACGGCGTGGCCACGGCGGGGAGTGACCTCCCGTGACCCCCGCACCGCAGCCGGTCCCCCGCAGCCCGCGTCGACACGCCTGGCTGCGGGTGCTCGTTCTGCTGCTCGCCCTGCTCGTGCCGGGCGCGCACGCGGAGGCCCACACGGGGTGGACGGCCGGCGTCTCCGGCGAGAGCACCACCGTCGAGTGCGACGTCCTCGACACCGCCCTGCGCCCGCCGGCCAGAGCCGCCCGCCGCACCGCGGCCGTCCCGCTGAGCCCCGCCCCGCTCCCGTACCCCGGGCCCGCTACCACCGCACAGCACCCGGTTCCCGTACCGCCGAGCCCGCGGCTCGACCCTCGCCCCCTGCGTTCCGAGGTCCTGCGCTGCTGACAGGACCGGCCCGCCCCGGTCCGTCCGTCCCGCACGGAACCAGCAGTACGACGAGGAACGACGAGGAACCCAGCCATGCTTCAAGACCCGTACGCCGTCCTGCGCGCCCTGCTGCGCGCGGAAGCCGCCCGCAGCACTCCCAAGCCCCACCCCGAGCCCGACACGCGGAAGCCGCAGCAGCCCCCGAAGGGAGCGAGAGGGAACCGCGGCTGACCCACGCACCCGGCGGAGGCACACCGACGCCTCCGCCGGCCTGAAGAGTTCGAGACACCCCTTGGCTGGCACCCCACCGACCCGAGGGCACCCCCGCCCGACAGCTCCGGCGGCCGCGCGACCCCGTCCCCCTGTTGGCCCTCCTACCGCCTCCGCCGTCCCGAACGCCGGGCCGTGCCGAACAGTGATCTCGTGATCTCCCGCCCGATCTGCGTGCCCACCGACCGGGCCAGGGACTGGAACACCCCGCTCCTGACCACCTGCTCCACTGCGGACGGCTGTTCCTCTTCACGGGGTTCCCGGGAACTCCGGGGTTTCCGGGGAGCGGCCTCCCGCATCTCGTCGGGACCCTTCGCGCCGCGGCCGTGCTCCAGCCGCTCGTAGGCCGACTCCCGGTCCACGGCCTGCGCGTACCGCTCGTACAGCGCGGATTCCGCCACAGCCCGCTCCAGGGCGTCCTGCCCGAGCGGGCCCATCAGCGACTCGGGCGCCCGCAGCCGGGTCGCCGCGACCGGCGTGGGCGCGCCCTTCTCGCTCAGCACCGTCACGACCGCCTCGCCCGTCCCCAGGTTGGTCAGCACCTCTTCGAGGTCGTAGGGCGACTTCGGGAAGGTCTTCACCGTGGCGTTCAGGGCCTTCTGGTCGTCGGGCGTGAAGGCCCGCAACGCGTGCTGCACCCGGTTGCCGAGCTGGGCGAGGACGTCGGCGGGTACGTCCTTCGGCGTCTGCGTCACGAAGAAGACGCCGACCCCTTTCGAGCGAATCAGGCGCACGGTCTGCGTGATCGACTCCAGGAACGCCTCGGAGGCGTCGTCGAAGAGCAGGTGCGCCTCGTCGAGGAAGAACACCAGCCGCGGCTTGTCGACGTCGCCGAGCTCGGGCAGATCGTGGAAGAGGTCGGCGAGCAGCCACATCAGGAACGTCGAGAAGAGCTGCGGCCGGTCCTGTACGGCGCTCAGCTCCAGGACCGAGACGATGCCGCGTCCGTCCTCACCCGTCCGCAGCAACTCGGCCGTGTCGAACTCCGGCTCCCCGAAGAACCCGGACGCGCCCTGCGCCTCGAAGGCGGTGAGGGACCGCAGGATCACCCCGGCCGTGGCGGCCGAGAGACCGCCGATCGTCTTCAGCTCCGACCGGCCCTCGTCCGAGGTCAGGAACGTCACGACCGCCCTGAGGTCCTTCAGGTCGATCAGCTCGAGGCCCTTGCTGTCGGCATAGTGGAAGATCAGCGCGAGGGACTGCTCCTGGGTCCGGTTCAGCCGCAGCACCTTCGACAGCAGCACCGGCCCGAACCCGGTGACCGTCGCCCGGACGGGGATGCCGCGCCCGATGCCGCCGAGGGCGTGGTACTCGGCGGGGAAACCGGTCGCCCTCCAGCTCTGGTGGACGTCCGCCGCCCGCCCCTCGACCCGGGCGTCCTGACGGCCCGGCGCGGCGATCCCGGAGAGGTCGCCCTTGATGTCGGCGAGGAACACAGGCACGCCCTGGGCGGACAACTGCTCGGCGATCAGCTGGAGCGTCTTGGTCTTGCCGGTGCCGGTGGCTCCCGCGACCAGGCCATGGCGGTTGAGCATCGCCAGCGGCACCCGGATCTGCGCGTCCGGCAGGCACTGCCCGTCCCACAGCAGGGCGCCCAGATGCAGGGCCGGGCCGGAGAACGCGTAGCCGGAGGCGATCCGCAGGGCGTCCTGGGGGAGGGCGGCGGCACGCTCGGATACTTCCGGGGCGGACGCCGACGGCATGGTCTCGCGATCCGGCATGTTCACGCACCTGTTCCGGGTTCGTACCGCCTTGTATTGATTTTTTCAGCGTCGCACTCGCTCGCCATGGCTGCGCCCGGAACGTCTTGACCGGTAGGCTTTCCGTGTGATCTTCAAGCGCATCGGAAACGGCCGGCCGTACCCCGACCACGGCCGGGAAAGCACCCGGCAGTGGGCGGACGTCGCGCCGCGCCCGGTCCGCCTCGATCAGCTCGTGACGACCAAGGGTCAGCTCGATCTGGAAACACTGCTCGCCGAGGACTCCACGTTCTACGGCGACCTCTTCGCGCACGTCGTGAAGTGGCAGGGCGACCTGTACCTGGAGGACGGGCTGCACCGCGCGGTGCGGGCGGCACTCCAGCAGCGCCAGGTGCTGCACGCGCGCGTGCTCGAGCTCGACTGATCCCCGCCGGTCCCGGGTTGGCCCTTTCGGGTTCCGCTGGGCGACGTCGAATGATCATCTAGTAGGCATCGTCGCCCGGGCGCACTACGCTGCGCTCATGAGCATGCTGACTCCCCCCGGCATGGGCGGCAAGTACCGCATCACGGGCAACAAGTACCCCCGGATGCGCCGGCCCCGGCGGCGCGGCAGGCTCGTCGGCCTGACCGTCGCGTCCGTCGTCGTCCTCGGCGTGGGCGGCTGGGGCACGCTGCAGCTCATCGACGTCTTCACCGGCGGCGGCAGAATGGCTTCGGCGGCCGGAGACGGCACGGACTGCGGCGCCAAGACCAAGGCGAGCCCCTCGCCCAGCGCCAAGCCCCTGCCCGAGCCGCGCACCATCACCGTCAACGTGCTCAACGCCACCACCCGCGGCGGACTGGCGAAGAAGACCGCCGACGAGCTGAAGAAGCGCGGCTTCAAGATCGGCGACGTGGGCAACGCGACGAAGCAGTACGACAAGAAGGTCAAGGGCACCGGCCTGCTCCTCGGCCCCGCCACCGCCCTCGACACCGCGCTGCCCGTGCTCGGCACCCAGCTCCCGGGCGCCGAACGGCGCACCGAGGCGGCCCGCAAGGGCACTGCCGTCGACCTCGTCATCGGGGACGGCTTCAAGGAGCTGGCCACACGGCAGGACGCCGGCCGGGCGCTGACCAAGCTGGCCACGCCCGAGCCGGCGCCCACGACGAAGAAGGGCTGCTAGGGCCTGTCGCCAGGCCCCGGCGGGGGGACTACTCGGCCGCCCCGTACATCCGGTCCCCCGCGTCTCCGAGGCCCGGCACGATGTAGCCGTGCTCGTTCAGCCGCTCGTCGACCGAGGCGGTCACGACCGTCACCGGCGTGCCGGCCAGCTCGCGCTCCATGATCTCGACGCCCTCGGGGGCGGCCAGCAGCACCACGGCGGTCACGTCGTCGGCGCCGCGCCGGATCAGCTCCCGGATCGCCGCGACCAGCGTGCCGCCGGTGGCGAGCATCGGGTCGAGCACGTACACCTGACGCCCCGAGAGGTCCTCGGGCATCCGCGTCGCGTACGTGGAGGCCTCCAGGGTCTCCTCGTTGCGGATCATGCCGAGGAAGCCCACCTCGGCGGTCGGCAGCAGCCGGACCATGCCGTCCAGCATGCCGAGCCCGGCCCGCAGGATCGGCACCACCAGCGGCCGCGGGTGCGACAGCTTGACGCCCGTGGTCCGCTCGACCGGCGTCTGGATGTCGACCTGTTCGGTGCGCACGTCACGCGTGGCCTCGTAGGCGAGCAGGGTGACCAGCTCGTCGGCGAGACGGCGGAAGGTCGCGGAGTCGGTGCGCTGGTCGCGCAGCGTGGTGAGCTTGTGGGCCACCAGAGGGTGGTCGACGACGTGGAGACGCATGTCCACAACATTAACCGGGCGGGGTCAGCCGGACCGCACGGCAAGGCCGCGGTCCGGCCGTCACCCGAACGCTGGCGTCAAACCGCCCGTCCGGGGGAAAGTGGGAAAGACGGACTGGGGGTGGTGAACCAGATGCCCGACCGGGATTTCCGAGACGATCCGTCGCCGCGCGTACGGCCGGGGGCGGGCCCGGAGCCCGACCAGACGGACGGGACCGAGGAGTCCGACGCCGAGCGCCGCCGGCGTCGCGCCCGGTTCCTGCGCGATCTGGCCGAGGCCCGGGAGCTGCGCGACCGCGTCCAGCCGCGCCGCGCCAAGACGGCCCGGCTGCGCCACGCCATGCGCATGCGTACCTTCCGCTGGTAGGAAACCGGTGCGGAAACCTCCGGCAAAGATCACGAACCGCGCGGAGGTTGTGGCGGTTGACCGTGCGTGCAGCGGGGTAAAGCCGCGTACGATCCGCAGGTGGTGGCAACGGGCGTGCGAACAGAACAGCCCAACACAGGGGGCCGAAGACGTCCCCTGAACGCCTTGTTTCTGCCACGATTCCGAGTGGGTGGGGCTCGGACGAGCACTCCCCGCCCGTAACCTCCGCCGGGGGGACCCCCAACCGGCACGCCTATGACCAGTGGGAGAGTCACGGTGTACTTCGCCGCACTGCTCGCGCGCACCGAAGACGGGTGGGAAGCGAGCGACACAGAGCTCGACGATGTGGAAACCCTGTCGGATCTGGCCGACCTGGCCCGTGAAGCCTCCCCCGACGAGGACACGGTGCTCGTGCTCATCGAGCAGGAGGACGCCTGGTTCGGCGTGGTCCGCGTGGACGGCGAGGAGGATCCTCGCATCTACGTCTCGGACGCCGCCGCCGCTGCCCGCAGCAGCTACGGCGAGATCCTCCTCACCGACGAGCTGCTCGGCCGCGATCCCGACGACGGGGACGTCCTCGACGCCCTCGACCTCGACGGCACCGAGGACGGTGAATCCGACGAGGACGACGACGATGCCGAGGACGGTGCCGGGGCCGCCGGAGCCGCCGACGTGCCGCACGGCCCGGTCGGCGACGCGCTGATCCTGGAGGACCTCGGCGTGAGCGAGAAGGAACTGCGCCTGATGTCGACGGACGCCGTCACCGAGATCGCCGAGTCCCTGGGCGCCTCGGAAACCCTGGAGACCGTCCGCTGACCGGCCCCGTCCCCGCGGGTACGCCGGATCCCGTTCGGGATCCGTGGCGGGCTGTGATGCGGCTTGCCCTGGGCGAGGCGGCCGAGGCGGTCCGGGGCGGGGACGTGCCCGTCGGGGCCGTCGTGCTGGCGCCGGACGGCACGACCGTGCTCGCGGCCGGGCACAACGAACGCGAGGCCGGCGGTGATCCGACGGCCCACGCGGAGCTCCTCGCCCTGCGGCGGGCCGCGGCCGCCCTCGGCTCGTGGCGGCTCGCCGGCTGCACCCTCGTGGTGACCCTGGAGCCCTGCACGATGTGCGCGGGCGCGATCCAGCAGTCCCGCGTCGACCGGCTCGTCTACGGCGCCCGCGACGAGAAGGCCGGCGCGGCCGGATCGCTCTGGGATCTCGTCCGTGACCGGCGGCTCAATCACCGCCCCGAGGTGATCGAGGGCGTGCTGGCCGAGGAGTGCGCGAAACTGCTCACCGCGTTCTTCCGCGGTCGCTGAATACCGATTTCAAAGCACGCGGCACCTTGCTGTAAGGTCTCCCTCGGTAGCGTGTCCGAGCGGCCGAAGGAGCTCGCCTCGAAAGCGAGTGTGGCGCAAGTCACCGAGGGTTCAAATCCCTCCGCTACCGCTTGAGAAGGGCCCCGTCGTCAGACGGGGCCCTTCGTGCGATCAGCCCCTTCGTGTGATCGGCCCTTCATGCGATCATGTGCGCTGCATGGGACATGAGTGACAGGGGAGGCCGCGGTGGCGGTGAACGCGAAGAAGGTCGCCGTCTACGTCGTCGTGGTCTTCGTCATGTACGTGATCATCACGGACCCGAAGAAGGCCGCCGACTACGTCCAGATAGGCTTCCAGGGCATTTCGGACGCGGCCAAGGCCCTCGGCGACTTCGCCACGTGGGTCGCCAACGGAGGAAAGTGATGATCCGCCACCTGGTGCTCTTCAAGCTCAACGAGGGCGTCGAGCGCGACGACCCGCGGGTCGTGAAGGGCGTCGAAGCCTTCCGCGCGCTCGGCGACAAGATCCCGGAGCTCCGCTTCTGGGAGCTCGGCTGGAACGTCAGCGACCGTCCCATCGCCTACGACTTCGCCATCAACTCGGCCTGCGACGACGCGGACGCGCTGCGGCGGTACGTGGAGCATCCGGACCACCAGGCGGGGGTCGCGCTGTGGCGCGAGTTCGCCACGTGGGTGATCGCGGACTACGAGTTCTGACCGTTCCGAACCCCGCCGCTCCGGGCCCCCTGTCGCTGCGACAGGGGGCTCTTGTGTGGCGTGAGTTGATTTGTGCGGTGTTCATCCCTCAACACGTAGTTATGGGGTGCTTGCACACAGTGCACATGTCTTGTGATGCTATGACCGCTTTTGATGGAAGAGTTGACGGATGAGTTGACGATGACGAGGTGGAGTTGACCGTGCTGGCCAGTACCGCACCTCAGGCACCGTCCCCGCCAGCGCCGGCTCCTCAAGCACCGCCCCCTCATCAGGCACCGGCTCCGCAAGGACCGGCTCCGCAGGGACCGGCTCCGCAGGGACCGGCTCCGCAGGGACCGGCTCCTCAGACTCCGGCTCCTCAGACACCGGCTTCCCAGGGAGCCCCTGCTCAGGCCGCTCCCGCGGAAGGCGCTCCGGCCGTGCCCCAGCGGAGCAGCCGTGGTGCCGACACCCGGGCGCTGACGCAGGTCCTCTTCGCGGAGCTCAAGGAGCTCCAGCCGGGCACGCCGGAGCACGACCGCGTGCGCGGGGCGCTCATCGAGGCCAACCTCCCGCTCGTGCGCTACGCGGCCGCCCGCTTCCGCTCCCGCAACGAGCCGATGGAGGACGTCGTCCAGGTCGGCACCATCGGGCTCATCAACGCCATCGACCGCTTCGACCCGGACCGGGGCGTGCAGTTCCCGACGTTCGCGATGCCGACGGTCGTGGGCGAGATCAAGCGGTACTTCCGGGACAACGTCCGCACCGTCCATGTGCCGCGCCGGCTGCACGAGCTGTGGGTGCAGGTGAACAGCGCGACGGAGGACCTGACGACCTCGTTCGGGCGCACTCCGACGACCTCCGAGATCGCCGAGCGGCTGCGCATCACCGAGGACGAGGTGCTGTCCTGCATCGAGGCCGGGCGTTCGTACCACGCGACCTCCCTGGAGGCCGCCCAGGAGGGCGACGGGCTGCCGGGGCTGCTGGACCGGCTCGGCTACGAGGATCCCGCGCTGGACGGCGTGGAGCACCGGGACCTCGTACGGCACCTGCTCGTCCAGCTGCCCGAGCGGGAGCAGCGGATCCTGCTGCTGCGGTACTACAGCAATCTCACGCAGTCTCAGATCAGTGCGGAGCTCGGTGTCTCACAGATGCATGTGTCGCGGCTACTCGCGCGTAGTTTCCAGAGGTTGCGGTCTGCGAACCGTATCGACGCGTAACCGCAAACGTTAGCGAGAGATCACCTCGGGGAGGGAATCGCTCATCAGGGCCGTTCCCGGCAGTTGAGAGCCGAAAAGCCGTCAGACCCCTTGTTTGCAGGGCGGATTCGCGTCTCAGATGTCGACATGTCACTACAGCGTGTTGCCGACATGTGACATTCTGCGGGAAGCGCGTTTGCCGGAGCTTCGGCGCCGGTATTCAGGTGAAGGCTGCGTTCCTCAGGCGGGGACGTTCGCCGCGACCGTCCCGCGACCCAAAGGGGGTGGCATGTCCGTAGAACAGGGCAGCTCGAAGGTGCTCACGCTCGCGGAGAGCGAGACAGCTCCCCATGCTCTCGACTCACTCGGCCCCATCGGTGACGTACCGGCCGTCCCGGCCGAGCCCGTTCCGGTCCTTCCGGCTGCGGGCGCCATCGACACCCGCACCCTGTCCCGCTCCCTGTTCCTGCGGCTGGCCGCGCTCGACGAGGACAGCCCCGAGCGTGCGTACGTCCGTGACACGCTCATCGAGCTCAATCTCCCGCTGGTGCGGTACGCCGCCGCGCGGTTCCGGTCCCGGAACGAGCCGATGGAGGACATCGTCCAGGTCGGCACGATCGGGCTGATCAAGGCGATCGACCGGTTCGACTGCGAACGGGGCGTGGAGTTCCCGACGTTCGCGATGCCGACGGTGGTCGGGGAGATCAAGCGGTTCTTCCGGGACACGTCGTGGTCGGTGCGGGTGCCGCGCCGGCTGCAGGAGCTGCGGCTCGCGCTGACCAAGGCGAGTGACGAGCTCTCGCAGAAGCTGGACCGGTCGCCGACGGTGACCGAACTGGCCGCTGTGCTCGGGGTGTCCGAGGAGGACGTCGTCGACGGGCTGGCGGTGGGGAACGCGTACACCGCGTCCTCGCTGGACTCGCCGGCGCCGGAGGACGACGGTGGCGAGGGGTCGCTGGCGGATCGGCTGGGGTACGAGGACACCGCGCTGGAGGGTGTGGAGTACCGGGAGTCCCTGAAGCCGCTGCTGGCGAAGCTGCCGCCTCGGGAGCGGCGGATCATCATGCTGCGCTTCTTCGCGAACATGACGCAGTCGCAGATCGGCGAGGAGGTCGGCATCTCGCAGATGCACGTCTCCCGACTGCTGACCCGGACGCTGGCACAGCTCCGGGAGGGCCTGATCTCGGACTGAGGGAGTCTTGACGGAGTCCTGACGGACGGCTGGGGCGCGGCTGTTGGGGCCGCGCCGTTTGCCTGTGCGCGTCCTTCGCCTGACCGGCGGGGGGTGCGCGTCCGTCTCGCCTTCGCGTGGGGGGTGGGTCGGGGCCGCGCCGGGGGGTGTCCGTCCTCGGAACGGCGCGATGGAGCTTCATACCGACTGACTGTCCGTTGACGCGCCAACCGCTGCGGGCGGACACCCCCCGACACGGCCCCTTCTCGCCGTACGCGGGTGCGGGCCGTCCCCGCTACGGGCATGCGGGCCCGCCCAGCTGCGGGCATGCGTGCCGCTTAGGGCGGCACCCGTCCCAAAGAGAGCGGCACCCCGCTACGCCGGGCTGCGGACCCACCCCTCCTCAGCGCCGACGCCCCGTGCCGGAAAGCAACAGGAGCCGTACGCGGCTACGGGAACGTCGGGCCCGCACCCCGCGGCGCAGGGCTGCGGACCCACCCCGCCTCAGCACAGCAACAGCAGCCGTACCCGTTACGCCAGGGCCAGCCAAGCAACCGCCGCGACGATCGCCACCGCGGCGATCACGCCGAGGATGAGGCCGATGCGGGGGCCGCCGCTGGAGGACGCCGCCGCCTGACGGCCCTGCGGGGCCTCGTCGACGAACGCGCGGAACATCTGGGTGCTGCCGGCGGGGTCGTGATTGCCCTGCGGGGCCTGGTTGTTAGCCATGGCCCGAGACCCTAGCGAAAACGGCGGGGCTCCCCAAGTGGGGGTTGGGGTTCCGATTGACGCCGAGTGGCCAGTACCGGCGGGCACGTCACCTGCACGTTTACTCCCGCAATACTTGCCTTTGCCAACTTTTTATGCCGCACCCCCCTCTTTTATTTGCCTGCAGCAACCAACAGCTCCTATCGTTGCCCTAAGCAACGAAAGCGGGAGGTGTCATGGCCGAAAGGGCGCAGTACGAAGAGCTGGTCCGCCAGTTCAGCGCCTTCGGTGCCGTGAAGCGGGAGCTCGGACGGATCATGCCCGCCGAGTGCCCCGGCGGGTCGGCGGCCGTGCTGACCCTGCTGGGCCGCCACGGCGACATGCGCATGAGCAAGCTCGCCGAGCTGCTGGCGGTGGACATGTCGGTGACCAGTCGCCACGTCGCGCACGTCGTGGACCGGGGCTGGATCGAACGCTCCCCCGACCCGGCGGACAAACGCTCACGCATCCTGCGCCTCACACCCGCGGGCCACACACAGCTCGACGAGCTGTCCCGGCGGACCACCGAGGTCCTCGCCGAGCGCCTGAGCGACTGGTCCGACGAAGAGGTCGGCCAGCTCACCAGCCTCATGGCGCGGCTGAGGGACAGCTTCGACTGCCGGCCCGGGGCCCGGGCCGCACCGGCCGCTTTCGACCAGACCACCCGTACACCCGCAAGCACGTAAGAAAAGGAAGCCCATGGCAACGACCACACCAGCCGGTGTGCGGGCTCATGCCAAGCACGGGGGAGGCTCCCACGGCTCCTCCGGCGACGGCGCTCCGATGACGCACCGGCAGATCATGGAGGCCCTCACCGGCCTTCTGCTCGGCATGTTCGTCGCGATCCTGTCGTCGACGATCGTCTCCAACGCCCTGCCCCGGATCATCAGCGATCTCGGTGGCGGCCAGAGCGCCTACACCTGGGTCGTCACCGCGTCCCTGCTGACGATGACCGCCTCCACCCCGCTGTGGGGCAAGCTCGCCGACCTGTTCTCCAAGAAGCTGCTGATCCAGTTCGCGCTGGTCATCTTCGTGCTCGGTTCGGCGGCGGCCGGCATGTCCCAGAACCCGGGCATGCTCATCACCTTCCGCGCGGTCCAGGGCATCGGCATGGGCGGTCTGTCCGCGCTGGCCCAGATCATCATGGCGGCGATGATCTCGCCGCGTGAGCGCGGCCGGTACAACGGCTACCTCGGCGCCACCTTCGCCACCGCCATGGTCGGCGGCCCGCTGGTCGGCGGTGTCATCACCGACACCGACTGGCTCGGCTGGCGCTGGTGCTTCTACGTCGGCGTGCCCTTCGCCGTGATCGCCCTGGTCGTGCTGCAGAAGACCCTGCACCTCCCCGTGGTCAAGCGGAAGGTCAAGGTCGACTGGGCGGGCGCCTTCCTGATCACCGCGGCGGTGTGCCTGCTGCTGGTCTGGGTCACCTTCGCCGGTGACAAGTACGACTGGGTGTCCTGGCAGACGTACGCCATGGTCGGCGGTTCGGTGGTGCTGCTCGCGCTGTTCGTCCTCGTCGAGGCGAAGGCGAGCGAGCCGATCATCCCGCTGCGGCTGTTCCGCAACCGCACCATCACGCTGGCCTCCGTGGCCTCCCTGTTCGTCGGTGTCGCGATGTTCGCCGGGACCGTCTTCTTCAGCCAGTACTTCCAGCTGGCCCGTGGCAAGTCGCCGACGATGTCCGGTGTGATGACGATCCCGATGATCGCGGGTCTGTTCGTCTCCTCCACCGTCTCCGGCCAGGTCATCACCCGGACCGGGCGCTGGAAGGCGTGGCTGATCGGCGGCGGTGTGCTGGTGACCGCGGGCCTCGGCCTGCTGGGCACGATCCGGTACGACACCGAGTACTGGCACATAGCGATCTTCATGGCGCTGCTGGGTCTCGGCATCGGCATGATGATGCAGAACCTGGTGCTGTGCACGCAGAACCAGGTGGAGCCGGGCGACCTGGGTGCCGCCAGCTCCACGGTGACCTTCTTCCGGTCCCTCGGCGGTGCGATGGGCGTCTCCGCCCTGGGCGCGGTCCTCGGCACCCGGATCACCGACTACGTCAAGGACGGCCTGGCCGGCCTCGGCCCCAAGGGCGCGGCCCTCGGCCACGCCGGCACGGGCGAGGGCAACATCCCCGACCTGAGCGCGCTGCCCGCGCCGATCCGCACCGTCGTGGAGAGCGCTTACGGCCACGGTGTCGCGGACGTGTTCCTCTACTCGGCCCCGATGGCGCTGCTCGCGCTGCTGGTGGCGCTGTTCATCAAGGAGGTCCCGTTGAAGACGAGGGGCGGGCTGGCGCAGGCCGCCGACACGGAGACGCCGGCCGCTGTTCCGGCCGAGGCCGCCGTCGAGGCCGCCGAGGCGGAGCAGGCCGTGCCGAGCTGGGCCGTGGCCGAGAGCGAGGCCGCCGACGGGTCCGGGCCCGAGGGGACGCAGCGGCTCGCCGCCGTCGCCACGGCGGTGCGCGCCGAGGAGACCTCCGGTGGTGTCCCGGTCCACGGTTTCGTCCGCGGGAACGAGTCCGCCCCCGTGCCGCAGGCCGCCGTCACGCTGATCTCGCTGGCCGGGCGCCAGCTTGGCCGGTCCGTGGCGCAGGCCGACGGGTCGTACACGGTGGACGCCCCGGGTTCCGGTTCGTACGTGCTGATCGCCTCCGCCGACGGCTTCCAGCCGCAGGCGTCCACGGTCGTGGTGAACGGCGAGCCGGTCGCCTACGACATCCTGCTCAGCGGCACCAGCGGGCTGACCGGCCTGGTGCGGGCCGCCGAGAGCGGCCAGCCGGTCAAGGACGCCATGGTCATCGTCACGGATGTGCGCGGGGACCTGCTGGCCAACGGGACCACGGGTGAGCAGGGCGAGTTCTCCTTCGCCGAGCTGGTACCGGGGTCGGTGACCGTCGCGGTGAACGCCGCCGGGTACCGGCCGCGCGCCCTGCCCGTCGAGGTGGGCGGCACCGGGGTCACCCGGGTCGACATCGACCTGGACGCGGGCGCCCGCGTCCAGGGTGTCGTCCGCGCCCCGCACGGCCCGCTGGCCGACGCCCGGGTCACGCTGGTCGACCAGGCGGGCAACGTCGTCGGCTCGGCGACCACCGGGACGGACGGGGCGTACGCCTTCACCGACCTGGACGGCGGCGAGTACACGGTCATCGCCACGGGTTACCCGCCGGTGGCCACCGCCCTGACGGTCACGGGTGCCGGCACCGACGGCCACGACATCGAACTCGCCCACCCCGGCGAGTAGCGACGACCCCGGCCCGTGACAGGTGGGCGCGCTCTGAGCGGAGGTGCGCCCCCTGTCGCGGGCCGGTTTCTTTCTGAGGAGTAGCTGAGATGGGACTGACCGCGAGGATCCGTACCCGGGACGGATGGGCCGTGTCGCACGCGGTCGTCACGGTGGCGGACATGACCGGTGCGCAGGTGCTGCGGGCCGAGGCCGACGCGGAGGGTGCCGTACGGGACGCGACGCCGATGGAGCCGGGGGCGTACACCGTCATCGTCACGGCGGTGGGTTATGCGCCCGCGGCCTCCAGCGTGATCGTGACCGCGAGCGGGCGGGCCGAGGTCGGCTCGGTGACGCTGGCGCGCCAGGGCGGCACCGAGCTGCCGCCGCCCGGGCCGTGGACCGTCGACCCGGTGCACTCCAGTGTGGCCGCCGTGGCCCAGCACCTGGGCATCTCCAGCGTGCACGGCCGGTTCACGGAGTTCTCCGGCTCGATCGAGATCGCGCCGGACGACGTCACCAAGTCGCGGGTGGAGGCGGTGATCCGGGCCGCGTCCATCGACACCGGCAACGGCATGCGCGACGGGCACCTGAAGTCGCCGGACTTTCTCGATGCCGAGCGGTTCCCCGAGATCACCTTCCGGTCCACCGGGCTGACGGCGACCGGGTCCGACCGGTGGACCGTGCACGGGGAGTTGGGCATGCATGGTGTCGTGCGGCCCGTGGATCTCGATCTGGCCTACCTCGGGACGGGCCCGGACCCCTGGGGCGGCACCCGGGCGGCGTTCCGCGCGACGACCGAACTGCACCGCGAGGACTTCGCGATGAACTACAACCAGGTCCTCCAGGCGGGCATCGCCGCCATCGGCACGACGCTCAAGGTGGAGCTGGACATCCAGGCCGTGCAGGGCGAGTCACTTCCCGCGGCGTGAGTCCGGGGCGGACACCCTCGCCACCAACTGGCCGCACAGGTCCCGGAGCTTGACGTTCCGGTCCTGCGAGGCCCGGCGCAGCCGCTCCAGCGCGATCCGCGCGTCGATCCGCTCCCGGGCCATCAGGATGCCGATCGCCTGGTCGATGACGCTGCGGGAGAGCAGCGCGGTGCGCACATCGGCCGCCGACTGGCTCCGGCGCTCGATCCGCAGCGCCACGTCGATCGCGTCCCCGGCCCGGGCCGCGAAGGCACGGGCCGCGTCCCGGCCCGGGCCCAGTGCTCCGGCCCGCACCCCGTAGAGGTTGATGGCCGCGCCGCTCTCGCCCTCGACGGCGACCGGCACCGCCAGCGCGCAGCGGACGCCCGTGGACAGCGCGTACTCCGTGTAGGAGGGCCAGCGGGACTCCTCGGCCAGGTCCGGGGCGTACTGCTCCTCACCCGTCTCGGCCGCCTCGACGCAGGGCCCCGAGCCGTTCTCGTACTGGCGCAGGTCCAGGCCGCTGGGCATGCCGTCGCTGCCGGCCAGGGTGAGCAGCCGGCCGGCGCGGCGCACGGTGATGCTGCACGCGTCGGCGCCGGGCACTTCCCGCACCGCGCGGTCGGTCAGATCGCGCAGCAGGGTGTCGAGACCACTGCTGCGCACCATCGCCTGGTCCAGCGTGTCGGACGTCTCGGAGCTCATGACCGTACGGGTATCCCGTCACCGGTCATACACGCCATCTACGTAACTCACCTCACGTCAGGGGGCGTTGGGCGCGTTCACGATCCGGCGGGCGAGATCGCGCAGCTTCACGTTCTCCCGCTGGGAAGCCCGCACCAGGCTCTCGAAGGCCGCGGTCGCGTCGATGCCCTGGCGCTCCATGAGGATGCCGGTGGCCTGGCCGATCAGGTCCCTGGTGTGCATGGCCTCCGTGAGCTGCTCGCGCACGGTCGCGGAGTCCAGGGCGATGCTGACGTGCGCGCTGAACAGCCGGCCGACGCGGGTGGCCTCCTCGTCGAAGGCGCCCGGCTTGCGCGCGTAGGCCGTGAGCACGGTCAGCCGGCGCCGGTCGGTGCGCAGCCGCAGCGACAGCGCCGAGCGCAGGCCCAGGGCCGCCAGCACGTCCCAGCCGTCGTCCGCCTCGCTGTCCGCTATCCGCGCGACCGGGCTGTCCCACAACTGGTCCCACAGCCCGTGCTGTTCGCGGCCGGTGTACCGGGACTCGGCGGAGCGCACGGCCTCGTCGGTCCAGGCGAGCGTGCGGATCTTGCCGCCGCGCTCGATCACGGAGATGCCGGCGTGCTCGGCGCCCGGCATGAGATGCACGGCCAGCCGGACCGCGGTGCGCAGCGTGCTGTGCGGTGTGAGGGTCTCGTGCAGCTGCTGCGACGCCACCGTCAGCGCTTCGGCCAGCTCGGAGCCGACCGGAAAACGGGGCAAATCAGGAAACTCGGACGCAGCCACCACGAACCTCTTCGGCATGCACGGCCAACGGCCGTGCGCAGGAGAGCTCCGCAGCACATTCCCGACTGCGAGCACAGGACGGAAAGCACTCTAACTGCTCGGTTGCCTCCAAGTGACGTCCGGCCGACGCCGCCACCGGGCGCTTCCGTCACCGGCCCCCGCATGGTGGAATGGCCTTCGGGTCAGGAAGCGGCCTTACCGGAATCCGGACGAACGTCTGCCAGGTGAGTGCCGTGACCTTCTTCACGAATCCCACAGAACCGCGCGACCTTCCCGGCCGCGTCCACCTCACGATGCCCGCCGAGATCGACTTCTGCAACGCGGCGAAGCTGCTGCCCGTCCTCATGTCCGCGGTCCGCGCCCGTGGCGACCGGCTCGACATCCTCGTCCTCGACCTGTCCACGACCTCGTTCATGGACTCCCAGGGCATCCGCCTCATCAACGACGTACGGCGCCGGCTGCGCCCCGGGGCCGCGGTGCGTCTGGTGGCCCGGCCGGAGGGGACCACGAGCCGTGTTCTGGAGGTGACGGGCCTGCGCCGGGACGTCCCCGTGTACGACAACCTCGCCGAGGCCCTGGCGTCATAGGCTGCGCCCATGGCACCGAACATCGCGACGAACACCCGTGTCTCCCTGGACGAGTTGCTCGACTTCGTACGCCCCCGCCACCACGCGATCCTGCTGACCCGGCGGACCGACGGCAGCCCCCAGGGCTCCCCGCTGACCTGCGGTGTCGACGACTCCGGCCGGATCGTGGTCTCCACCTACCCGGAGCGCGCCAAGACCCGCAACGCCAAGCGGGACCCGCGCGTGAGCCTGCTCGTGCTCAGCGACGACTGGAACGGCCCCTGGGTGCAGATCGACGGCACGGCCGAGATCATCGACTCCCCCGACTCCGTCGAACCCCTCGTGGAGTACTACCGGAACATCGCCGGGGAGCACCCCGACTGGGACGAGTACCGCGCGGCCATGCTCAAGCAGGGCAAGTCGATCATCCGGATCACGCCGGAGCGGTGGGGGCCGGTGGCGACCGGTGGGTTCCCGGCGCGGCTGGTGGAGGGGGAGTAGCTCGCGGCTGACGCAGGAGAGGGCCCGGGGGGCTTGAGCCGGGGCGTGGTTCAGGCGCGGGCGACCATCGTCTCGATGCCGGCGATCAGCAGTTCCAGCGCGAACTCGAAGTCCCGCTCCAGCATCTCCGCCACGGTCTCCCCGCCGCGCGCCTCCATGAGCTTCTGCGACTCCCGCATGACGTCCGCGGCCTGAGGGGCCTCGGTCACCATGCTCACGGCGTCCTGGAAGTACTCGTCCATGGTCAGGCCGGCGGCGGCGGACCGGGTGGAGAGGTGGCCCTCGAGCGTGCCGTAGCCGTAGACGAACTGGAAGACGGCCGAGATCCCGCTCGTCAGCCGTTGCGTGGGCAGCCCCGTCCTGCGCATGACGCGTTGCACGACCCTGGAGAAGGCCAGGTTGTTCGGGCCGATGTTGAGGAAGGTGCCGACCAGCGGGGACACCCACGGGTGCCGCACCAGCAGCGTCCGGTACTCCCGGGCCAGCGTCCGGACCTGGTCGCGCCAGTCGGCGTCGGCGGCCTCCGGATCGGGCAGGACCATCTCGCCCATGACGGCGTCCAGGGCGAGTTCGAGCAGGTCGTCCTTGGTGTCGACGTACCAGTAGACGGACATCGCCGTCACGTTCAGCTCGGCGGCGAGCCGCCGCATGGAGAACCTGGCCAGCCCCTCGGCGTCCAGCAGCCGCACGGTGACCTCGGTGATCCGGTCCCGGTCCAGCCCCGAGGGCTGCCCGCCGCCGCGCCGCCGGTGCGCCCTGCCCTCCAGCCAGACACTGGACCGCGCGGCCTTCTCGGCTGCCTTCGCCATGGCGCACCTTCCTCGATCTCTCAGCGCCGCTCATGCCGGACGCGCTGTCCCTTCAGGGGCGCGGGGAACGGCGCGACCAACCACGACGAACCCGCACCCGCACGCTACGACCAGCCCCGGGCTCCTAGGCGGACTCTGCCCGCTCAGCACGTCGAAGCAACGCCGCCGCGACCAGTCCACCGGCCAGCACGGCAACCGCCCCCACCAGCTGACTGGTCTCCAGGCCTGAGGCGAAGGCGTCGGAGATGCGCGCCTTCTCCTCGGCACTGCCGGCCGCCGCCAGCGCCGCCGGCAACGACGCCGCGGACACGGCGACCAGCGACGCGAACCGGGAGTTGAGCACGGCACCGAGGACGGCGACGCCCAGTCCGTTGCCGAACTCCGCGAGCGTGCCGTTGATCCCCGCTCCCACACCCGCCTTCTCCGGCGGTATCGCGCCCATGATCGCGTTGGCCATGGCCGGCATGGACAGGGCCACACCCGCGCCCATCACGATCAGCCCGAGCAGCATGCCCCCGTACCCGTGGCCCCCGAGCAGCGCGATCGCCGCGAGCCCGGCGGACACCAGGGTCATGCCGAGCGCGATCGCCGCCGGTGTCCCCGCCTTCAGCACCAGCTTCGCCCCGACCCCCGTGAAGTTGAGCGCGACGACGGTCAGCGCCAGCGGCGCCGTGCGCAGCCCGGCGTCCAGCGGCTCGTACCCGAGCACGAACTGCAGGTGCTGCGTGAGCAGGAACAGCGACCCCGTCATACCGAACGCCACGAGGATCGCGCCCGCGACGGCGCCCACGAACTTCTGGTTGCGGAAGAAGTGCATGTCGAGCATCGGGTGCTCGGTCCGCAGCTCCCACAGCACGAACAGGCCGAGCACGACCACGCCGATCAGCGCCGAGACCAGCACCTGCGCGGAGGTCCAGCCGTGCTCGGGCCCGGTGATGATCGCGTAGACGACGGCCGTCATACCGATGGTCGACAGCACCGCGCCGAGCAGGTCGGGCCGGTCCCCGGACTTGTGCCTGGACTCCGGCACCAGTGCCGCGACGGCGACCAGGCCGAGCAGGGCGACCGGGATGTTGATCAGGAAGATCGCGCCCCACCAGAAGTGGTTCAGCATCACGCCGCCGATCAGCGGTCCGGCCGCGAAACCGAGCGAACTGACCGTCGACCAGAGCGCGATGGCCTTGACGCGTTCCTGGTCGTCGAAGATCTGCACGACCACGGCGAGGGTGGTGGTCATCAGCAGCGCCCCGCCGACGCCCATGCCCGCCCGGGCCGCGATCAGCTGGCCCGGGTTCTGGGACAGTCCGGCCGCGAGCGAGCCCAGGCCGAAGATCGCGAGGCCGGACATCAGCAGCAGCTTGCGGCCGTAGCGGTCGGCGGCGTTCCCGGCGGTGAGCAGCAGGCCGGACTGCACCAGCGCGTACGCGTTCATCATCCACTGGATGTCGGCGGTCGAGGCGTCCATCTCACGGGTGAGCGAGGGGATGGCCACGTTGAGGATCGTGTTGTCGAGCAGCACGGTGAGCTGCGCGAGGCAGATGACACCGAGGATCAGCCAGCGCTGGGGGTGGCCGCCCGGTGCGGTGTGCGGCAGGGCCGTTTCCTGGGGGGACGTCGTCATGCTGTACACCGTAGAACAGTTCCTATACGGCGTACAACGGAGTTTCGGCGGGGGCGCGACGGGGACGGCGACGGGGACGGGCGGTGGCTGTCAGCCACCGCCCGTCGTCCGGTCGGGCTCGTGTCAGCCGCTCGCCTTCTGTGTGAGGTCGTAGAAGGTGCTCGAGCCGACCGTGACCTTCTTGAAGGTGGCCTCGACCCAGGGGGTGATCTGGGAGGAGGTGTCGTCGCCGCCGGCGCCCATGCCGCCGCCCATGCCGCCCGAGGCGATGAAGTAGTGGATCTTTCCGTCCGCCACGTACTGCTTGAACTGGGCCAGGGTCGGGGACGGGTCGGTCCCGTTGAAGCCGCCGATGGCCATCACCGGGTCGCCGGTCGACAGCTGGTAACTCGCCGCGTTCTGGGCGCCGATGGCCGCCGCCGCCCAGGTGTACCGGCCGGCGTCGGTCTCCAGCAGCTTCTTGGCCTCGGAGCTGACGCCGGCGCCGTTGAGCAGGCCGCTGATGCCACCGCCGCCGCCCATGCCGCCCATGCCGCCCATGCCGCCCATCCGGCCGCCGTCGCCATTCTGCTGGTTCTGGTTCTGGCCCTGCGGGTTCTGGTTCTGACCCTGCTGGTTCTGGCCGCCGCCCGGGAAGCCGCCGCCGGGGAAGCCGTTGCCCGGCTGATTCTGACCCTGCTGGTTCTGGCCTCCGCTCGGGAAACCGCCTCCGCCGGGAGCACCGCCGCCCGGGCCGCCCCGGGCGCCCGCGACCGCCGGGCCCGCCGTGACGATCGAGCCGGTGTGCCCCTCGTTCACGGTGGTGAGGGTGTACGCCGCCGGACCGGCCAGCGCGGCGACGAGCCCCAGCCCGGCCGCTCCCAGGGCCGGCCGGCGTCCCAGCCGACCGGCGAAGATCAGGCCGAGGGCCGCCGTCAGACCGCCGACCAGGACCAGCCACTTGAGCCAGGGCAGGTAGTCGGAGGAGCGGTTGAGCAGGACGTACCCCCAGGCCGCGGTCGCCGTCATCGCGGCGGCCAGGGTCAGCGACGCCCAGGCCTTGTCGCGCTTCTCCCAGAGCAGCGCCGCGCCCATGCCGACCAGCGGGGCGATGTAGGGGGCGAGGGCGACCGTGTAGTACTCGTGGAAGATGCCCTGCATGTAGCTGAAGACCAGCATGGTCGTGAGCAGCGCGCCGCCCCACACCAGGAACGCGCCCCGGGTCGCCGACGTCCGGCGGGCCATGGGGGTCCCCCCGCTCGAGCGAAGCCGGGAGTGGGGGAGCGTGGCCACCAGGCCTGCGACGAGAAGGATGAGCGCGGCCGGGATCAGCCAGGAGATCTGGCCGCCGATGGAGGAGCCGAACAGCCGGTCCCAGCCGGTCTCGCCCCAGGCTCCACCGCCGTTGCCGCCCCCGCCACCGCCTCCGACGCTGCCGGTCTCGTCGCCGTTGAGGCGGCCCAGGCCGTTGTAGCCGAAGGTCAGTTCCAGGAAGCTGTCGTTCTGCGAGCCGCCGATGTAGGGGCGGGAGGACGCGGGCCACAGCTCGACGATCGCGACCCACCAGCCGCCCGAGACGACGATCGCGGCGAGACCCGCGGCGAGCTGACCGATCCGCTTCCTCACCGTCACCGGGGCGCAGACGCCGTAGACGAGGGCGAGCGGCGGCAGGATCAGGAAGGCCTGGAGCGTCTTGGCGAGGAAGGCGAAGCCGATCGCGGCACCGGCCCACAGCAGCCACTTCGTGCGGCCGTCCTCCAGGGCGCGGATGACGAAGTAGCAGGCCGCCGCCATCAGCAGCGCCAGCATCGCGTCCGGGTTGTTGAAGCGGAACATCAGCGCCGCCACAGGGGTGAGCGCGAGCACGGCACCCGCGATCAGACCGGCCGCGGGGCTGAACCGGCGGCGCACGGCCGCGTACACGACGGCCACCGTGCCGACGCCCATCAGGACCTCGGGCGCGAGGATCGCCCAGGAGCCGAGGCCGAAGAGCCGCACGGAGAGGGCCATGGGCCACAGGGCGGCCGGGGGCTTGTCGACGGTGATGGCGTTGCCGGCGTCGAGCGAGCCGAAGAAGAACGCCTTCCAGGACTGGCTTCCGGCCTGTACGGCCGCCGAGTAGAAGGAGTTGGCGTAGCCGGAGGCGCTCAGGTTGTAGAGGTAGAGGACGGCGGTCGCCAGCAGCAGGGCGAGGAAGGCCGGGCGGGCCCAGCGGGGGTCCTCGGTGCGGCCGTGCCAGAGCCGTCGCACGAAGGGCCGCTCGGTGGCGCCGGAGGCACCGGACGCTTCGGCCGGGGTCCGGTTTCCGGGGCCCGTGTCTCTGCCGGTGATCGGGTGGTCGAAGTGGACGGTCATCGCGAGTCCCTCGAATCGGTGTCGTGCGGGCGCACCGGCAGCAGGTGCAGGGTTGCGTCCGGCCAGGTGCCGTCCGCGGCTGCACCGGCGCGGAAGGGGGCGGTGTTGTACGGGGTGGTGTCGTAAGGCGTGGTGTTGTGCGGGGTGGTGTCGTAAGGCGTGGTGTTGTGCGGGGCGGCGTCGTAAGGCGTGGTGTTGTACGGGGTGGTGTCGTACGGGGCGCGCGCCGCCGGGTCGTCCTCGCGCCGGTCCGGGAACACCCACGCCCGGAAGAGCAGGAAGCGCAGCACGGTCGCCGCGAGGTTGGCGGCGACGAGGACGGCCAGTTCGGTGGAGTGCGCCGGCTCGGAGGTCGCCGCGTTCAGTGCCGCGAGCGAGCCGCTGGTCAGGGCGAGTCCGATGCCGAAGACGACCAGGCCCTGCGCCTGGTGCCGTACGGCCCCGCCGCGCCCGCGCACCCCGAAGGTGAGCCGCCGGTTGGCCGCGGTGTTGGCGACCGCCGAGACCAGCAGGGCCAGGGCGTTGGCGGTCTGGGAACCGGAGAAGACCCGGAAGCCGCTGTAGAGCAGCAGGTAGAAGAGGGTGGACAGGGCGCCGACCACGCAGAATCCGACCAGCTGGCGGGCGAGTCCCCTGGGCACGTCCTTGAGGTCACGGTCGCGCGGGTCGTCGCCGAACGGCCGGGCGATCCGGTCCAGCGGCAGCGAGCCGGTGGCCAGGGCCCTGCCGACCCGCCACACGCCCTTGAGATCGTCGGTCGCGGTCCTGACGATGTGCACCGTCGAATCGGGGTCGTCGACCCAGTCGACCGGCACCTCGTGGATCCGCAGCCCCGCCCGCTCGGCGAGCACCAGCATCTCGGTGTCGAAGAACCAGCCGGTGTCCTCGACGAGCGGCAGCAGCACCTGCGCCACGTCCCGGCGGATCGCCTTGAAGCCGCACTGCGCGTCCGAGAACCGCGCCTGGAGCGAGCCGCGCAGGATGAGGTTGTAGGCCCGGCTGATGAACTCCCGCTTGGGTCCGCGCACCACCCGCGAACTGCGGGCCAGCCGGGAGCCGATCGCGAGGTCCGAGTGGCCGGAGATCAGCGGCGCCACCAGCGGGAGCAGGGCGTTGAGGTCGGTGGAGAGGTCCACGTCCATGTAGGCGAGGACCGGGGCGTCCGAGGCCGACCAGACGGCCCGCAGGGCCCGGCCGCGCCCCTTCTGCTCCAGGCGGAAGGTGGTGACCTCGGGGATCTCCGCCGCCAGCCGCCCGGCCACCTGCGGAGTGGTGTCCGTGGACGCGTTGTCCGCGATGGTGATGCGGAACGCGTACGGGAACGTCCGGCCGAGGTGCTCGTGCAGTCTGCGGACGCACGGCTGGAGGTCCTTCTCCTCGTTGTAGACGGGGATCACTACGTCCAGGACAGGCGTACCGGCTGGTGCGGCCGGGAGGTGCTCCCGCGCCGGCAGGGTGCCGGGAGAAGAGTCGGTTCGCATGGAACCGACTTTCGTCAGGCGCCCTGTCGTGCCCGTGTGGTGAGGCTGTGGCGTGCCTGTGAGTGCGGCTGCCAACTCATGTCCGGCTGCCAGCTCATGCCCGGCTGCCAGCTCATGCCCGGCTGCGGCTCGGGCGGCAGCGCGGGCAGATGCACCGTGAACACGGTCCGCCCGGGCACGCTGTCGACGGTCACGGCACCGCCGTGCGCGGTCACCACGGCCCGCACGATGGCGAGGCCGAGCCCGGTCGAGCCGGTGGCGCGGGAGCGCGCGGAGTCGCCTCTGGCGAACCGCTCGAAGACGTGCGGGAGCAACTCCGCGGGAATGCCCTGCCCGTTGTCCTCGACCTCCACGCACAGCCACCGGTCGCGCCGCTGCACCCGCGCGGTGACGGTCGTGCCGGGCGGCGTGTGCTTGCGGGCGTTGCCGAGGAGGTTGACGAGGACCTGTTGCAGCCGGGCCGCGTCCGCCGACACGAGTGCGGGCTCGTCGGGCAGGTCGAGCCGCCAGTTGTGGTCCTGGCCGGCCGCCCGGGCGTCGCTGATGGTGTCGATGACGAGCGGGACGAGGTCGGTGTGCTCGAACTGGAGCGGCCGTCCGGCGTCGAGCCGGGCGAGCAGCAGCAGATCCTCGACGAGGAGGGTCATCCGGCCGGCCTCGGACTCGATCCGGCCCAGGGCGTGCCGGGTGTCGGGCCCGACCTGCTCCCTGCCGCGCCGGGTGAGCTCGGCGTAGCCGCGGATGGACGCGAGCGGCGTGCGCAGTTCGTGGCTGGCGTCGGCGACGAACTGTCTGACGCGGGTCTCGCTCTGCTGCCGTGCGTGCAGCGCCCCGTGGACGTGGTCGAGCATCCGGTTGAGCGCGGCGCCGACCTTGCCGACCTCGGTGTGCGGGTCGGTCTCGGAGTCGGGGACCCGCTCGCTGAGGTTCACCTCGCCGGTGTGCAGGGGCAGTTCGGACACGCGGGTGGCGGTGGCGGCGACGCGGCGCAGGGGGCGGGTGGCCACGCCGATGAGGACGGAGCCGGCGATGGCGGCGGCGACCAGTCCGGCGCCGGTGACACTCACCTCGACGATGATCAGGGTGTTGATGGTGGTGGTGACCGACTCGGTGGGCAGGGCGACGTAGTAGGTGCCGCCGTCGAACCCCATGACGTACTGCGCGCGGTACTCGCCGAGGCCCGGGATCTCGACGGTGTGCATGCCCGTGGTGGGCACGCGCGCGAGGGCGGCCTTCTGTTCGCTGGTGAGGCCGACGGGGATGTTCCCCTGGTAAGGGCCGTTCTCCTCGGGGTCCTTGGCGAAGGCCGCCCGGGTGATGTCGCCGTCGGCGCCGACCACGGCGGCCACGGTCCCGGGCCGCGCCGGCCCGTTGATGAATCCGGTGATCCTGTCCGCCGCGTCGATGTCTTTCTCTCTGTCGGGCTTCGCGGGACCCGACAGGCGCTTGCCGGTGTCCTCGACCTGCCCGTCCAACTGCTCGTTCAGATGCGACCGCAGCGCCAGCGTCGTCACCGTCCCGATCACCGCGCACACCACCGCGATCAGCACGACGGACGCGACGACGAGCCGTGTCCGCAGCGTGCGCGGCTTGCCTGCCCACCGCCTGCCCGCCCGCTGCTGCGTACGCGGCCGCCGTCGGCCGCTCATGACGCAGCGGGCTTGATCAGGTACCCGGCACCGCGCCGCGTGTGGATCATCGGCTCGCGCCCTGCGTCGATCTTGCGTCGCAGATAGGAGATGTACAGCTCGACGACGTTGGCCTGGCCCCCGAAGTCGTACGACCACACCCGGTCGAGGATCTGCGCCTTGCTGAGCACACGGCGCGGGTTGCGCATCAGGAACCGCAGCAGCTCGAACTCGGTGGCGGTGAGGTGGATGTTGTCGCCGCCCCGCGTCACCTCGTGGCTGTCCTCGTCGAGGGTGAGGTCACCGACGACCAGCGTGGAGTCCGAGCGCCGGTCGGTGGCGCCGGAGCGGCGGATCAGCCCGCGCAGTCGCGCGACGACCTCTTCGAGGCTGAACGGCTTGGTGACATAGTCGTCGCCACCGGCCGTGAGCCCGGCGATACGGTCCTCGACGGCGTCCTTGGCGGTGAGGAACAGCACCGGCACGTCCGGCAGTTCCCGGCGCAGCCGCCCGAGCACGGCCAGCCCGTCCATGTCGGGCAGCATCATGTCGAGGACGACGGCGTCGGGCCGGAAGTCGCGGGCGGTCTGGATCGCGCCCGTGCCGTCACCGGCACTGCGGATCTGCCACCCCTCGTAGCGCAGGGCCATGGACAGCAGCTCGGTGATCGACAGCTCGTCGTCCACCACGAGCACGCGGACGGGGCTCCCGTCCGGCCTGAGCAGTTCGGTGCGCCCCTGGGGCGAGGTCGTGGTCATGTGAACACGGTGTCGGGGACCTCTGAGAGCACGCTTTCCGCAACCTGTGATTTCCCTGAGAAACACACAGGCGCTTCTCAGGGAACTCCTGGGAAGGCCTCGCCGCGGCTTCCGGGAACGCCGCGCGGGTCAGAACAGCCCGTCCTGCACGCCTGCCGCCTCCCTGAACTGCCGCACGGGCACGGTCAGTTCGTCTCCGGCGGCGGGCACCAGCCCCCATCCGGTCATCAGCCGTGTGTCGAGTACGACGACCCCGCCACCGGTGGCCAGGTGCAGATCGGGCCCGGCGGCCGCGACCAGCTCCCCGCCCACCGCACCGCCGGCGACGAGCTCGCTCACGCCGCCCATGGCGACGGGCACGTCCGCCAGCCCGAACACCCCCACGTGATCGACGACCCGCAGCGGCTCCCGCACGAGCGACTCCGGCCAAGCGGGAAGCCGCACCGCCCTCTCGTACAGCTCGGCGACCTCACGGGCCCGGTCGGCGGCGGCCTCCGGCAGCGCGGCCCGCACCGTCCTCTTCTCGGCGTACGGAATCCGGTCGGGCACCCGCAGGGCGGCCCTGAGCAGCTCCTCCGTACGCCGCGCGGCCATGAGCGGACCGACGCCGAGCCAGCTGAAGCAGACGGCGCCCTGCTCGAGCAGCCGGGCGGAGCCGCGCTCCTCGGCGGTGATCCCGACCTTGACCATGCCGGGCCCGAACCACGCCAGATAGACGTGGTACGGCCGGGGATCGTCGGCGATGGTGTCCGCCGCCACGGAGTGCGCCCGGTCCAGCCGCGCACACTCCTCGCACCGCGCCCCCGTACTCCGCCCCGGCACGGCCGCACCCACGGGGCACGCATGCCCCCGAGCCCCCACACAGATGCGCACACCCCCTTCCGCGACCCTGAAGGCCACGCGTTTCCCCCAGGTCAGCGCACTGCGCCGCCCGCCGTCCCACACCAGCACGGGACCATCCGCCGACCACCGCAGCCCCGAGCACTTCCATGCCTGTGCCATCTCTGCCGAGCGTAAGGGGCACCACTGACAACGGGGGACGGCCGGCGTAGAGCGGCCTCAGCGCCCGGAATCGGCCCCGACCGCGGCGACGTCCTCCTGCTCGCCCGCGCGCTGCACCGGCATGACCGGCTCCACCGCACCCGCGCCACCCCGCCGCCCCCGCCCGGCCAGCCGGCACCCGAGGCACTCCGCGTGCCCGCCCGGCGCCGCCGCGTCCCGCACCCGCCACCCCCACTCCGCCCGGGGCCGCACGCCCGGCCCCTTCCCCCACCCGGAGAGATGCAGGGCCCAGGTGACGAGCAGACTCACGACCCCGATCGCCACCCCGCCCGCGATCAGCACGCCGGAGACGGCGCAGACCCCCAGCCCCGCCACCCCCGCCCCGACGGTCGCGATGCCCCATCCGACCCAGCCCGCGACCGTGTGCCCGTGGTCATACTGATGTGCACTCACGTGTCACTCCCCCGCACCTGAGGACTCCGACCCGCCGAACCCCTCATCTGCTAAGACTTTTATTGCCCAAACATCTCACGAACTAAGGGATCTGGGAATGCAAGCCAAGCCTCGTCCGGCCGCCACACCGGAGCAGGCGCTGTCGGCGATGGACCGACTCATCGCGACTCACCTGGTCGGACAGCACGAGATCGCCCAGCAGGTGGGCCTGAGTGTGACCGACCTCACCTGCTTCGCCTACGTCATCGAGGCCGGCGAGAACCTCCCCACGGCAGGTGATCTGGCGGCCCGCGTCCATGTCACGACCGGCGCCGTCACCGGCATCCTCAACCGCCTGGAGCGCGCCGGCTACATCACCCGCCGCCCCGACCCCGCGGACCGCCGCCGCATCCGCGTGGCGGCCCGGCCCGAGGCGGTCGCCCGCGTCCGAGAGGTCTACGAGCCGTACTACGCCCGCCTCACCCAGCTCTTCGCGGACTACTCCCCGGACGAGATCGCGGTCCTGCACGACTGGTTCACCCGCGCGGGCACACTGGCGGCGACGTACCTGGAGGAGCACTGCCGCCCCGACTGAACCGGGGCCGCCGTCGCTACTCGGGCTGACGTGAGTGCCGACTCCGTCGCTACTGGGCTGACGTGAGTGCCGACTCCGTCGCTACTTGGACTGACGTGAGTGCCGGCTCCCCCGTCGGCGCACGGTGAAGAAGCAGGCGAGCATGCCGAGCCCCCAGGCGATCAGAAGGGCTCCCCACAGCGGCATGGTCACGATCGGCACGAGAAGGCGGATCTCGACGTCCGAGCGGTTCTCGAAGATGAAGATCAGAGCGACCGCGGTGATCAGAACGAACGGCGCGAAACGACGGACCGCCGGCCGGGAGAAGAACGGTGTGCGCGCCTTGTGGTCTGGGCTGATCTGAGCCATGGAGTACCTCTCCATCACGTAGCCCCTGATCCCAGCGTCCCCTTCCGAGCCACGGCGCGCCACCGCCGAGGTCGAAGACCGGGACCGCCGTGGGCCTGACGGAAGGCCAACGCCAAAGGCCCCGGATTGATCCCGGGGCCATTGATCCATGCGCACTCGGCAGGATTCGAACCTGCAACCTTGTGATCCGTAGGATCGGGCAGGGCGTCCTGCCTACGTCCCGCTGCAGCCCGGCCCGCGCCCGGGCCGCGCAGACAGCGGGTAGTCGCCTGATCCGAGAGAAGGTCGCCAAAGCGGTCTCCTCTGAGACGACGGTAGACCGCTGTGGTTTGGCCTTGATCATCGGTGGGTGACCGACGACGAGATCGTTGAACGAGTTCGGGCCTATGCGACAGCCCAGGAGCTGCCACCGCCCGCGCCTTCCCAGGCAGTTGCTGAGGTTGAGGCCGTCGTGGGGTATCCCATGCCGAAGTTGCTGCGGCGTTTGTACCTGGAGGTCGCCAACGGCGGCTTCGGTCCGGACGGGAGCATTCTGTCCCTGATCGACGCGGGCGAGTGGTACAGCGATGAGGAGTCGCTGCTCCAGCTTGTACGTGACTGGTGTTCGGAGTCCGAGCCGGAACCTCCGCTCCAGCCGCTTCATGTACCACCGCTGGTGACACTAGGCTGCGCGATCTGGTGGCACGTCGACGTCAGTACGCCGGAGGGCCGCATGTGGGGGTGGGACCCGAATGCGCGCTGTGAACAGCACCGCTTCCTCGTCGAGCAGTTCACCCTGGCGGAGTGGCTGGCGGACTGGCTGGAGGGCAACCGCACCTTCCCGCAGCCGCCGCCTGTGGTGGACTGCCCCAGTTGCTGAAGGACTGCCCTAACGGTCCAGTCGGCGGTAGCTGATCAGAGCTGCGGCAATGCCGCCGAAGGCAAGGAAGTGGCCAGGAAATGGTTCGCTCGACTACCCAACGATGGCGACCCAGCCGCTGTGAGGAGTTGCGCCTCTGCGGGCGATGCGGCGGCGGATTCCTTGCTCGCGTAGCCATCTGCGCAGGTGGTCGTAGTCGTAGCCTTGGTCGGCATGCAGCTTCGCCGCCCGTCGCCGCGTCCCTGTCGGTGATCAGGTGGATTTTCGATCCCCCCTTGCCACGGTCGGTCGGATTCGCTCCCGTCAGCGGCCCCCCTTTTTTTGCCGCCCGCAGGCTGACGGAGTCAATCGCGCAGCGCGACCAGTCCAGCTCACCTCGAGACCACCGTCTTCCGGCGCGCCCCTGCACCACCGGACCAAGCACTCATTCCGGTCTGAACGCCGAGCGAAATAACCCCTCAACCTGATCACGGTCATCCGGTGCCGATATCAGCCTTGTGCAGCCTCTGGGCCAACAGCAGGGCGCCTCCGGTCGCTGCCCCTACCGCTCCCGCGGCCAGGAAACCGCGAGAGGAACGCCAGGACAGCACCGACCACCGCGACTGCGCGGAAAACAACGATCCCGTACTCAGCCACGACCCGGTTGAGATCAGCGACAGGGCGGAGCCGATCGAGCCGACCGAGAGGGCGCTTCCGATCGAGCCCACCGACAAGGCCGAACCGACGGATCCCACAGACAGCACAGATCCCACTGAACCGATTGACAACACAGAGTCCTGTGACCACAAGGAGAGCACTGAACCAGAGGAGGCACGTCGGACTGACCGTACGGACAGTTTTGTCATGAGGCCATCCTGCCCGCTGATCGCTCTGTCTTGGGAGGTTGTGGACGGATGACGCGGGTCTCGTGTGAGGGCCGGCATCTGGCTCGCTGCGTGGCGGGGCAGATCCCCTTGGGAGCCCGGACCGGCCCGGATCTACGACCACGCCAGACTGCCGTGAGTGTCTAACTGCGTGACAACGCCGACGAACACCGGACGCCCCACGCACACGGCACACGGCACTCGGCACTCGGCAGGATTCGAACCTGCAACCTTCTGATCCGTAGGATCGGGCAGGGTGTCGTGCCAGCTGCCGACAGCCTCTGATCCCGATCGCCCAGGTGGGCGATCGAGTGCGAGCGTGTGCCGTCGTTGCCGTCAGGACTGCCGTCAAATTGACGCATCACGCCATCGCCGAGTGCTCGCCTCCACCTCGGTCCCGGCAAAGCTGTTCGTTCCAACCCACTGGCGTGGTAGCAGCGCGACTGACGGCCGGAGTGCCATGCGCAACGCTTCCATCCCCCCTGCCATCGTCCAGACAAGCCGAGCAGACGAGCCCACGGGCGTCCAGGTCGCTCATACAGAGGCGCGCTCCGGCTGGACGCCAGGAACCACAACTGCTTCGCGGGGTATGGATCAACGGGAGACAGGTGCGGGCTGCGGAGGGCGTTGGGTGATGAAAAAAGTCAGCGCGGAGGCAGCATGGGGACGAAGATATGGCGATGACGACCGGCCAGGGAGAGTCCCCCCACGAACGGGCAATGTATGAACTGCTTGGGCAAATGGTGTCCATGGCCGCCTACCTGGAGATGCGCCTCCAGATGCTTGCAAAGTGTCTCGTAGATACGCCGTATGCAGCTCACTGGATCAACGGCGAGAACAGCAGCAGGGTGATCAAGCTCATCGGCGATGTCGCCAAGGAACATCCGGCAGTGTCACCCAGCCGCCTTGAAGAACTACAGGTGACCCTCAAGGAATGCACGATCCTCCTCAACAGAAGGCATGGTTACGTCCACGGAGTTTGGTCAGTGGACGGTTCGAATCCGGCTGGATCAGAGGCTTGGCAGACCATGCGCTTCACGCGAGGCAACCAAGCCCCAACCTTCGCTCCTCTTTCCATCGACGACCTGGCAGATCTTATTCGCGGACTCGACCGAGCCTTGTCGTTGGTCATGACTTGGATGGTCGAGCACATCAACCATCGGGTTCAAACAAGCGTCGAGACCAGCGTTGGCGATTCGGGCGAAGCACCAACGGAGCGTGCTCCTAGCGAGTGATCACAATCCTTACTCGTTGCCCACTCCAGAACGACTCCACCGATGGTGACTGGAATCAGTGGATGACACCCACAGACACGGATGCGGACTGAGACGGCCCTTAGCGACCGCTTCGACGCGGCGCATTGGCATGTTGAGGGCGGTTCACTCCCCTGGGTTTGGCGCGAACGTAGAAGGAATGAGAATGAGCAGCAGGGACGATTTTACTGCCGCTACCAAAAAGGCCGTAGCGAACAGGGCCGGGAATCGGTGCAGCAATCCCACGTGCCGACTTCTCACCAATAGACCAGACCCGGTACACATCGACAAATTTCTCAATCTTGGCGTGGCTTCCCACATCCGAGCTGCAAGCCCCGGAGGGCCACGCTACGACGCTGACATGTCCACCGAGCAGCGCAAGTCACCGGAGAATGCACTTTGGTTGTGCCTTAGTTGCTCAAAAGTGATTGATGCTTCCCCGGCAGCTTTCACCGTCGACGGGCTCCTTGCCTGGAAAAAGAACGCAGAGATGCTGGCTGCGAGGGATTCCAAAGTCACGGCCGATCACGTGGGAACTCTCCTCGTGGAGATAGAGGCCGCACGCACGGATATAATTCGCTTCTGTTCATACTGGCAAGCTGCCGACCCTTCAAACGAGTGGCCCTCTCAACTCACCTTCAACGAAATGACCGAGAGGATACTTAAACACTCCACTCTCCGAAGGGCTGCCTATCATGAAGAAATCGCTCCACGAGTTTCCAAAATGATTTCTGTTGCGCGAACAATTCTCGGACCCGACAGTGATGAAGTGGCCAGCCTGGCACACATATTCACATATGCCGAAACCAACTACCTGTCAATGCTCAATTGCGCAAAAGCTCTGCAGCGGGTCGCAGACGTGCTCGCTATGCGCTAGGCCAACCGTACAGCCGTCGACAGTCGCCTCTGGAACGAACCTCCCAGCCAGGGGCGACTCCGGCTCTGGTCCGACTGTCAGGGACTCGGTGGTCTGCCTCGTTGCATAAGCGGCGAACAGGGAAACGGTCCCGAGTTAAATAACCTGCTGCTGCCCTTGCTGCGGTTGATCAAGCTGCTGTTCACGCATCCTCTGTTCTGCGCGCAGCTTCTCTACAGTTGTCGCGAAGACCTCAAGGTTAACCTTCTCTTCGGGAGAATTGTAGGGAGCGATCCCCAACTCCAGCGCTGTAACATGCTGCTGGATACTGTCAGCAGTCTGTTGCAAATTGCACGCTCTCTCGCGCGGCTTAAAATACCCCGCAGCTCCCGTGGTGACTGTGACAGTGAAGCCTAAGCCAATAAGAACTCCCTTGGCTGGCTGCGGCGGATCGTACCAAGCTGTTACCGCCGAGATAGCCGCCGAGCTAATGAACAAAAGCCACTGCATCACCAAATGCATGCGTCGATAATGACGCGAATCCTGCCGCAGACGAGAAATCTCCGAAGGGAGCTTCTCTTTGTAAGATGCTTGCCGATCTTCAGGTGGTGGTGTTCGCCGACGAATCTCAAGAACATGACGCTCCTCAGTCAAGGAGAGTTCGAGCTTGAGCTCCCTCAATGACTCCCCGGAATCCTCCCAAAATCCGCTGTCGAACTCCACGAGAAATTGCGCTGTGGAAGAGGGGCGAGTCCACAAACCTCAGCCAGCTGTTGGGTCCACGAGCGCCCTCGGGCTTAGCACTGCTCCTGAACTCGTCTCCCTGACACGCAGTGCTCGGAGGGCGGGGTCTCTCCCACATCTCGTCAATGTGACGCGAAAAGAGGGGGAACATGCACCGCCCTGCGGCTCGGTCTGAGATCCTGAAGACCGATCGAGAGGGGCCGCCGGTATGGAGTGGAAGACCCACGGTGAGCGACAGGTCTACACCAACCCTTGGGTGAATCTGTGTCTGGTCGACGTCCAGCAGCCTGACGGACGTAGGTGGGAGTACCACGTCGTCCGCCTCCGGCACCTGGCCGTCGCCGCCGTAGTGAATGGCCGCAAAGAGGTCCTCATGATGTGGCGACACCGCTTCATCACGGACTCCTGGGCCTGGGAACTGCCCATGGGCCTGGTCGAGGACGGCGAGACGCCGGAAGAAGCGGCTGCCCGCGAAGTCTTGGAAGAGACCGGTTGGCGTCCCGGTCCCATCAAGCCTCTTATCTACGCCGAGCCGGCGAACGGGATCACCGACTCCCAGCACCATGTCTTCCGCATCGACGGCGCCACCTACGCTGGTCCGCCCACGGAGAAGAACGAGTCCGACCGCATCGAGTGGATCCCCCTCTCAGAGGTGCGCGGGATGATAGACCGCCGCGAGATCGTAAGCAGCGGCTCACTCGTGGGTCTGCTCTACCTGCTCATGGACGAAGCAATCCGCTGACTGGCGGGAGGAGTTCCCGTAGCCGCGCCTCGAAGGCCAGGGCTACGGGCTCATGCCTGTGTGGGGCCAACTGGTCGTAAAACTCTTTGAGATGCCCAGTCACTCGCTCCGAGGCCACGGCCGACGCGGGCTCAAGGGCTTGCGTGGCGGTGTGACACGCCTGGTCAAGCTTGCCCTGGTCCAGCTGCGTACGAGCCAGCCAGAACGAGTGGAAGGCGCGGCCTCGCTGGTTCGTCTGGTGCTCCCGCCGCAGGGCATCGGCGATCAAGGGTTCGGCGGTTGCCGCTTCGCCCAGACGGCCATGGGCGATGCCTGTATCCACGATGAGCTTCGGCTCGTCGAAGTAAGTCACCCATGAGGGGTCCGGATCGCTCGCCCGGATCTGCTCGAATTGGCTGTGCGCTTCTCCGATCGCCCGGTGCGTGTCATCACGGTTGCCGAGGGTGGCGTGGGCGAATGCTTCCCGCATGGCCAGCATCGACATAACGCGCGGCGTGCTGCCGAGTGCTGACCGAGCCTGATCCTGGGCTGCGGTCACGAGTGCCAACGAGTCTGCGGGCTTGTCCTGGTAGGTCGCCTGCAAGCTCATGCAGGCGAGGACGTTGGCCATGAACTGCCGGTCGTCGATCTCCTTCGTCAGTTGCAGGGCCTCGGTGAAGTAGGCGCGGGCCTGGTTGTACTGGCGGGCGTCAAAATAGGTCCAGCCGGTGAGGCGTGCCAGCTCGGCCGCGATTCCGTACAGGCCGTTCCGGATGGACGGCGGTCGGCTCTCCTTCAAGAGCCCGACGACATGACGGAGCTGGCCGACAATGGCGGGCCGCAGTGCCTCGCCGCCGTGCTGGTCGTCTCGTCGCCAGTAGTCCTCGATAGAAGAGTGGAAGGCCTCAAGCGTGGCCGGCTTCAGGCTGGTTCGCGTGGCCAGAGCCAAGATGCTGTCGACATCGGGGCCCGGCAGCGGCGCGGGGGCCTGCTGCTCGGGTACCGGCACGTGCGGCGCCTCACGCTCATCGACCACGAGGGCCTGAGGCGTCTCCCACGCTCGGCGGGCAAGCCCGAGCATGTCTCCTGGGATGCGTAAACCGTCTGAGATTCGCTCGATGACATCCATGTGCAGCAAATGCCGGCGGCCTGCGATGACTTCGCCCACGCGGCTCGGCGTCAGGTCACAACGCCGGGCGATCATCGACGGGTAGATCCCCGCCCTGGCCTTCACCAGCCGGAAGACTCTGGCGAAGTCCCGGACCCGACACGCATCGATCATCTCGGGATCGGTGAGCAGCCTGGCCGGCAGTTCCTGCGGCCGGTCCGGGTCGGGCATCGGCAAGCTCCCACACTGCGAGGGCTACGCAACGTCGCTGGCTCTCTACTTGGCGCGATGTTACCCAAGCCTGACCTTTCAGAGGGTGACCTCAGATCGCGATGCTCCTTGCATGGCGAGCAACCAGCAGACCGGACCAGGCATTGGCGAGTTGGCGAAGGACACCGCCAGTGGACGTATCGGCGTCGTCATGGGTGAGCTCGGCGGCCGAGTGCAGATACGGCCTATCGGTGGCGGCCGGGAGTGGGATGCCATGCCGGACAAGGTGGTGCCGCCGAGTGCTCGGGAGGAACTGAGCGCCCGCCTGGCCATCAAGAACGGCAACAGCAGGGACGGCCTGTGATGCGCGCCATCGGCCGATACGCGGGAGTCCTCTTCATCATCATGATCAGCGGGTCGTGCGGCCTGGTGATCGGCCTGGCTCTCGCTGTCAGCCAGTAGACCGGCCGCCCCGGGCGGATGCTCCTTCCCTGGTTCCCACGCCCGTTCGGGGCGGCCTCCCAACCCTGAAAGTGCCACGCCCCACTACCCAAGAGGGAGTACTCGCATGACGGCAACGGCGAACGACCAGAGGACCGGCCGCGCGGTGGCCGGCGAGGAACTGTTCCAGAGCCTCGCCCACTTCGTGATCGTCCACAACGGGCAGTCACTCGAGCGTGCCGAGCGGATCGCGGACCAGGCGGTCGCCTTCGTGGCCACCGCAGCCACCGCGATCGTCCCCATGGTTCCGTCGGATGACGTGGACCTGGGTCTCCACGCGCTCATCCTGCACACGAAGGAGTACGCCGACCTGTGCGAGCGGTACGCGGGCCGCTTCCTGCACCACAACCCGAAGCCCGGTGGCGGGGCCCGCGACCCGAAGCAGGTCGCCGCTTCGGCTCGCGCCATGAAGACGGCGGGCTTCATGGTCTTCGATGACCTGTGGACCGTGAACGGCACGAACCTTGCCCAGTGCGACTCCGACTGCGGCCGCCCGTACGGCCAGGCGTAACACAAGACACCAGCGGCGCGGCCGGCCTTGACTCGTGGTCGGCCGCGTTCACCCGGAAGGAGAAGAGACGTTGTCCGGCTCACCCTCTGAACTGCCGATCGTGGTGCTCGACGCCCTGATGCCCACGTCTCAGCGCCTGGTCCTGAACCGCCGGGGCTCCATGGTCTGGGAGGTGCAGAGCCATCGAGGCCGTTACGCCGTCAAGGTCGGCTATCCGATCGAGGCTACGGCCGACTGGCCCGCCCAGCCCTGGACCGCCCTCGCGCCCGCACGCGAGGGTGCCGTGCTGCATCGCCTCGGTTGCGACGACTTCGCGTACGGAGAATGGGAGCGCGGGACGTGGAACTTCCAGCCGTGGCATGAAGGGCCGGACCTGCACCAGTTGTGGGAGCCCTGCCGCAGTAAAGACCGGTCCATCGCACCGGACCCCCGTGTGGCGTTGGGGTGTGTCGAGGTCCTGGCCGAACTGCACGCCAAGGGCTGGGCCCACGGCGACGTACAGCCCGCCCACTTCATCGTCGGGTCGGAGCGAACACACCTCATCGACCTGGCTCTAGCCCGAGGCGGACACGTCCCTGAGGGCTACGACTTCCCGTTCCGCGGCTGCCTGGTCCACTACGAGGCACCGGAGATCGCCCGTAGCGTGCTCGCCACGGGCCAGGCCGAGCCCACGCCGGAAGCAGACATCTACGCTCTCGGCGCCTCGCTGCTCATCTCGGCCACCGGCTGGCGGGCTGTCGAGTACCCGGACGACGCTCCACGTCCCGTCCAGAGAGAGGCCGTAGCCAACGGCAGACGCCGCGCCGTAAAGGCGCCCGGTGAGCTGGGCGAGTTGATCGAGGCAATGCTCAGTCATGCTCCCGAAGACCGGCCGGCCATCTACGAGGTGGCCGAAGCTCTGAGCTGAGTACCCGCTATGCCTTCTCCTCGGCACCGGCATTCCGTGGCCGCTCAGCGACGAACGACCCGAGGCCAGGCTCGGTATACGTCAGCCCTTCCTCCCGCAACGCGCGGAGCACCTTGTGCGCTGTCGCGTTGGCGACTCCGAACTCCGAGGTGAGCTGCACCACGGAGGGAACACGGGTGCGCGGCGGATACGTGCCATCCGCGATCCGGCCGCGAACCACCTCGGCCACCTGCCGCCACCGGGGAATGTCAGGAACGAACTCAATCACCTCACCAGCATGCGCATGCTTGGACATCCGTGCGATACATGGAATACCTAGAACACCTAGCATGCCTAGTATCCAGGCGCTACGGTTGACCCATGCGAGAAACCCCGACGACGGTTGCAGCCGCCTCGGGGCATGGCCACCAGCTACATGGGAGCTGACGACATGACCGACCTTATCCACCGACTCTTCGACTGGGTGCGCGTTCTGGTGAAGGGCTCGGGCGGGCGGGCACCCACCTCTCTGGCCACCCGCCCCCGGCATGCTCGTAGGCCAAGCCCCGAGCATCACCCCACCACGAAACGAAAGAGGCCCCGGATCTCTCCGGGGCCTCTCACCTGTGTGCACTCGGCAGGATTCGAACCTGCAACCTTCTGATCCGTAGTCAGATGCTCTATCCGTTAAGCTACGAGTGCTTGTTCTGTTTTTTCGCCGCTCTCGGGCCTTGCGGCTCGCTCGCGGCGACAGGAAGAACATTACATGACTGCCGCCGCCATGTGAAATCCGTTAGCCGCACCCCTTGTGAGCTGCGGAAACGGCCCTTACGGGCCACATGGGCGAGGTGCGACGACAACGAAGCCCCGGTCGGATGACCGGGGCTTCGTGATCGAGTGCGGAGGCGGAGGGATTTGAACCCTCGATGGGCTTTAAGGCCCAAACCGCATTAGCAGTGCGGCGCCATAGACCGGACTAGGCGACGCCTCCAGCATCACTCCCGCGCGAGCGCGAGCGGTGCGTGCCGATGATGACACAGTCGAGCGTGCTGTCACCAATCGACCCCCACGGTACTAGGCGGGCAGGGCGCAGGGCAAAGCCCTTGTCAGGCGCCTGCGGGTCCCCGCCCGGGCGTGCGCGCGCAACATCCGGGGCCGCGCCGCGTTAGGCAGGGCATGTTGCGTGCCACTCCCCGGGCCACGGCCCGCCCCGTCCTGCGGCGCCTCCTCGTCGGTGCCGCCGCCTCCGTCGCCGCCGCCGGGTCGCTGGCCGCGGCGCCCCCGGCCGCGTATGCCCAGGCCGGCGGGGCCGACCTGCTGTCCCCCGTCCGGCCCGGCGGCGGCCCGGACCGCGATCACCTCACCGTCACCGTGCGGAACGCCGGCGACGGGGCCGACGGAACGTTCGAGCTGTACTGCGGCCCCGACGGCGGCAGCCACCCCGACCCGAGCGGCGCCTGCGCCGCACTGGAGCGGGACACCCGGTGGGGACAGGACGTCTTCGCGCCCGCGCCGGAGGGCGGCATGTGCACCATGCAGTACGGCGGGCCGGCCACCGCGCACGTCACCGGAACCTGGGCCGGACGGCCCGTCGACGCCACGTACGACCGCCGCGACGGCTGCCAGATCTCCCGCTGGGACCGGCTCGTGCCGCTCCTGCCGGAAGTGGGGGGCGAACGGGGCGCCAAGGCCTGAGTCGGCTGTCGGGGTGTCGGGGCCTCGGGCTGCCGGGGTCTCGAGGTGTCGGCGTGTCGGCGTGTCGGGGGTTTTCAAGGCGTCCAGTCGTCGCCCGGCGCCCCGTACACCCCGTACCCCGCACCCCATTTGCGCCACTCTCCGCCCCCATCGCGCCAGCCCGGCCAAAAGGTACAGAAACGCCGTCGTCGTAAAGGTCCCGCGAAGGTCCCGCGACGTCGTCGCAGGAGGGCGGGCGTTTGGCGTTACTCGGTCGTCAGTTCGGGGTCACTTCCTCGTGCGACCTCGCTCTCATCCGGCGTCGCGAGCGCAACCGCAGCCCTTAGACTCCCTCGCGTGACACGCTGCGGGACGGTTGGCAAGATGGCCCGAGCGGTCGGCAAGGTGCGGTAACAGGGAGGAAGCGTCTCGTGAGCAGCAGGCCATCCCGAGGCGCTGCTCGCCTCGCAGCCATACTGGACGCCCTCCCTGACGCGTTGGTGCTGGTCAACGCCAACGGCACGGTCGTCAACGCCAACACCATCGCCCTGGAGGCCTTCGAGACTCCGGGCACCGCCCTCGTAGGGCGCGGGCTGCTCGATCTGCTGCCCCAGTTCGACTCCAAGCTCATCCCCGGCTCCATGCGCCGGCCGGAGCACCTCGATCCGCACGCCCGGACCAAGCCCACCCGGATGATCGCGCGCAGGACCGACGGGACCGAGTTCCCCGTCGAGGTCACCAGTGCGAATCTCGAGAACGGGCAGCAGGCCTACGACGGTTACGGCTACACCGGCGACGAGCTGCTCATGCTCGTCGTGCGCGACCTGTCCGGGACCGTGGACACCGAGGCCGAGCTCGCCCGGTCCCAGCGGCAGACCGAGATGATCCTGCGGGCCGCGGCCGAGGGCGTCGTCGGCACCGACACCGACGGGCGGATCGTCCTCGTCAACCCGGCCGCCGCCCAGATACTGGGATTCCGGGCCAGCGATCTCGGCGGACGCAAACTGCACGACCTCGTCCTGCACTCGCGCGCCGACGGCTCGCCCTTCCCTTACGACGACTCGCCGCTCGCCGACACCCTGCGCTCCGGGCGCAAACACCGGGTACGCGGGCAGGTGCTGTACTCCAAGAGCGGCGGCAAGGTGCCGGTCGACCTGACGACCGCGCCCGTGCGCGACGGCGACCAGCTCGTCGGCGCCGTGATGACCTTCACCGACCGGCGGCCCTACGACGCCGTCGTCGAGGAGAAGGAAGCGGCGGAGCAGCGGCACGCCGAGGAACTGGAGCGGATCGCCGAGGAGCACGCCTCCGAGCTGACCGCGCTGCGCCAGCAGCACGTCACCGAGCTGGAGGAGCTCACCGAGCGGCACGCCGAGGAACTCGCCGCCGACGAGGACCGCTACGCCGCGCTCGGGGAGCGCGAGAAGGACCGGTTCGAGGCGCTCGCCGCCCGGCACGAGCAGTTGCTGACCCTGCTCGGCCGGTCGCTGCGCGGGCCGCTGGAGGAGCTGCGCCGCGAGCTGGCAGCGCTGGCCGCCGACGACGCCGGGCAGCTGTGGCCCGAGGCCAACCAGGTCCTGCACCACCTGTCGGCCGGCTACTCGCGCATCACGACGCTGATCGACAACGTCCTCGGGTACCAGCGGCTCGACACCGGCAGCGAAAGCGTCTCCCGTACGAAAGTGATGCTGGACGCCGTCGTCGCCGCCGGGGTCGACGGGGCCGTCGAGCTGATCGGGCCCGGGCGGGTGCAGTTCGCCGTGCACGCGCCGCCCATCGAGGCCGAGGTCGACTCACGGCTGCTCGCCACCGCCCTCGCGCATCTCGTCGCCGACGTGGCGGGGGTCGACGCGACCGGCAACACACCCGTCTCGGCGGGCGGTTACCTGGACAACACCGTCGTCGTGGCGGCGGCGCAGCGCGGCGAGGTCGTCCGCATCGAGGTGCGCGGGCCGTACGCCGGTGGCGACACCGTGCACGAGCCGATCGTGCGCGGGATCGTCCGGGCCCACGGCGGTGTACTGCAGACGCATGACGTGCCGGGGATGAGCGGCAGCGCCTACGTCCTCGAGGTGCCGATCGGGGGCGGGGCCGGGGCCGTCGCCGCCCAGCCGGTGGACGAGTCCGCCGCGCTCGCCCTCGTCGAACCCGCCGATCAGACCTCCGGTGGGGGGCGGCGCCGGGCGCGCCGGGCCACCACCGACGCCTTCCTGGACGGAGACGTTCCGGGCGGTGCGGGCGACGGGGCCGGTGGTCCCGGCACCGACGCGCCCGGTGGTGCCGCAGCCGAGGGGGCCGCTCCCACCGGGCGGCGCAGGCGCCGGGCCGGCGGGGAGCAAGCGGCCCTTCCGGCGCAGGCGTCCGGTGAGGACTCCGCGTCGGGCGGTACCGGACGGCGGCGGCGCGCGGCCGACAACGCCGGTGCGGACGGTGTCGGCAGTGCCGTCCAGGGTGTGGCCGAGGGGGCCGTGGTGACGGCCGCCGAGCATGCGGCGGGGGCCGCCGCATCGAACACGGGGCTGGGCGGGACCGTGCCGCCGCAGGGTGTGCCCGGGCCGTCCGGGCGGCGGGCCCGGCGTGAACCCGGTGAGCAGGCCGCGCTGCCGCCGGCGTTGCCCGCGGGGTCCTCCGGTGGTGAGGCCGCTGGTTCGGCCGATGCGGATCAGGGGGAGGCGCAGCAGCCGACCGGGCGTCGGCGGCGTGCGCTGGCCGCCGCCAATGAGCGGGCCGCGGCCGCGCAGGAGGCCGCCGCGGCCGGGCCGCGTCCGGTGTTCGCGTTGCCGCCGGCCGAGGCCGACCAGAACCCGGCCCCGGCCCCGGCTCCTGCTCTGCAGGAGGCTCCGGCCGGGCAGGGGCAGCAGGTAGCCGGCGGTCCCGGTGGTCCCGGTCGTCCCGCGGGTGCCCCCGGTGTGGTGCCCCCTCAGGGGCACGGACCCGTGGCGGTTCCCGGAGCGGCTGCTGCGGGTGCGGGTGCGAGTGCGGGTGCGGGTGCGGGTGCGGGTGCCGGTGCGGTCGAGGAGGGCCGGCACGACGCCGTTCCGCACGACCAGTCCGCCGACCACACTCCTCCGCAGCCTCATCCGACCAGCGCGCCGACCGGCCGCCGGCGACGGGCCGTGGCGGCACCGCAGCGGGCCGAGGCGACGGAGGCGGCCGGAGCGCAGGTGCAGGTGCCGGGGAGTGCCGGCCAGGTGGGCCCCGTGGCCCCGGGCGCCGCAGCCGCACCCGCAGCCGGTCCTGTGCCTTCCGGTGGCGCGCCGGCAGCCGGTCCCGTTCCGGCGGGTTCTGTACCTGCCGCATCTGTTCCCGCCGGTCCCGTCGGTCCCGCGCAGGGGGTTCCCACGCCGGGCGTTCCCGCACCGGGTCTTCCCGCTCAGGGCGTTCCCGCCCGCCAGGACGCCACCGGGCAGGTCCCGTCGGCGCAGGCCGGGCCGGGGCAGGGCGTGCCCGTCCAGGCCGGCATGGCCGCTTCCCCGGTCGCGCCGGGCGCCGCCGTCCCGCCGCAGGGCGTGACAGTTGCCGCGCAGGGAAACGCCGTGCCCCCGCAGGGCGTGACAGTTGCCGCGCAGGGGAACGCCGTGCCCCCGCAGGGGAACGCTCCCCGGGCGAGCGCTCCGCACGGCGTCGGGCCGCAGGGTGTGTCCGTGCCCGCGCAGGGCGGGCTCGGGCAGAGTGTGCAGGCCGCCCTTCCGGGGCAGGGCCTCCAGCCTCCCGCCCCGGCCCAGCCCCTGCCGCAGCAGTCCGCCGGCCGGCCGCTCCCCGCCGAGGCCGCGCCCGGGCAGGGCACCCCGGCCCAGGGCACGCCTGCCCAGGGCACCGACGCCCAGAACGCCCACGCCACCCCGCCGCCCGGCTCCACCCCCGCGGCCCAGCCCTGGCCCGCCGCCGACGAGGCGTCCGGGGCCGTTGCCGCGCACCCCGCGTCCCCGAACGGCACGCCGCCCCGGGCCGCGCAGCAGAACACCCCCGCCCCGGGCACGCCGCGGGCCGCTCAGCCGCTGCCCGCGGAGGCCGCGGCGCCCCCCGTCGATCCGAACTCGACGCAGGGTCGGGCGATCAGCGTGCGCACGCTGGGCCAGGGCGTGCCGTTCACCCGGCAGGCGGCCCAGGTGCAGCAGCCATCGCCCATGCCCGTGCCGCAGTCCGCTCCGCAGCCGTCGGCGACGCCTCCCCCGCATCAGCCGGGCGGATCGGGCCGGCGCCGCAAGCTGGGGACACCGCCCGACCCGGCGACGCGTACGGAGCAGGCGGCCCGCCCTGAGCAGGGGCAGCCGCGTCCGGCCGACCAGGCGCCCCGTCCGGAGCAGGGCGCGCGCCCGCATCCGGGCGCCGAGCACACGCCGCCGCCCGTCGCCGCGCAGATCCCCGCCCCGGCCACCGCGCCGGCCCCGGCGCAGCCGTCCCTCGCCGGTCAGTCGCGCCTCGCGCAGATGACCGAGGGCGGCGGACGGTCGTACGCCATAGGCGCGCCGGACGAGAACGCCGCTGAGGGGCCCGAGCCGCTGGACGGGCCCGGCGGGGCCGTCGAGGTGGCCGATCCGCCGCGGCCGCAGCCGATGGACGACGAGTTGCCGCCCGAGCCGCTGGACAACCCGCGGCGGCTGCTGGTGTGGCCGGCGCCGGACGTCAGCACACAGCAGGCGCTGAGCGACCGCGGCTACCGGCCGGTGATCGTGAACTCGCGCGAGGAGGTCGACGCGCAGATCGCGGCCTTCCCCGCCGCGCTGTTCGTCGACCCGCTGACCGGGCCGATCACCCGTACGGCACTGCAGTCGCTGCGGCAGGCCGCCGTGGCCGCCGAGGTGCCCGTCCTCGTCACGGCCGGCCTCGGCCAGGCCTCGCGGGACGCGGCGTACGGCGCCGATCCCGCCGTGCTGCTGAAGGCGCTGGCGCCGCGTGACAGCGAGCAGCACCCGCCGCGGGTACTGCTGATCGAGGAGCACGCGGAGATCGCGCTGGCGCTGACCGCGACGCTGGAGCGGCGCGGGATGCAGGTCGCGCGGGCCGCGAGTGACGCGGACGCGGTGACGCTGGCGGGGCAGTTCAGGCCGAACCTGGTCGTGATGGATCTGCTGCAGGTGCAGCGGCGGCAGGAGGGGTTCGCCGGGATCGTCGACTGGCTGCGGGCGAACGGGCAGCTCAACCGCACCCCGCTCGTCGTCTACACCGCCGCCGTCGACCAGGCCGACCTGCCGCGGCTGGCCTCCGGGGAAACGGTGCTGTTCCTCGCGGAGCGGTCCACCAGCCCCGAGGTGCAGACCAGGATCGTCGAACTGCTCAGCCGGATCGGCACGAACTAACAGCTCCTCGCCCGCCCGAGGCACCGACCAGCGGCTCCCGGCCGTATGGCTGGTGCTGGGTGGGGGGTCCGAGCCGGTCGAGCCGGCCGCGCCCGTGAGGCGGCAGGACCTACGGGTGGGGCCGGGCTGGTGGGTCCCGTCCGGCCGACCGCGCACGGAAAAGGGCCCCGGAGAGATCCGGGGCCCCTGTCGCCGTTCGTCAGCCGAGGGACGTGATGTCCAGCTCGCCCTGGGCGTACTGCCTGCGCAGCACCTTCTTGTCGAACTTGCCCACGCTCGTCTTCGGGACCGTCGGGATGACCGTCCAGCGCTCCGGGAGCTGCCACTTGGCGATGCGGCCCTCCTCGGCGAGGAAGGCGCGCAGGGTCTCGAAGGTGGCGGAGGAGCCCTCCTTGAGGACGACCGTGGCCAGGGGGCGCTCGCCCCACTTCTCGTCGGGGACGGCCACGACGGCCGCCTCGGCGACGTCCGGGTGGGACATCAGCGCGTTCTCCAGCTCCACCGACGAGATCCACTCGCCGCCGGACTTGATGACGTCCTTGGCGCGGTCGGTGAGGGTGAGGAAGCCGTCGGCGGAGATGGTGCCGACGTCGCCGGTCTTGAGCCAGCCGTCCTCGCTGAACTTGTCGGCGGGGCGCAGCGGTTCGGCGTCGGGGCCGTTGTAGTAGGCGCCCGCGATCCAGGGGCCGCGCACCTCCAGCTCGCCGGCGGACTCGCCGTCCCAGGGGAGGCGTTCGCCGCCGGGGCCGGTCAGGCGGGCCTCGACGCCGGCCGGGAAGCGGCCCTGGGTGAGGCGGTAGGCGAACTCCTCCTCCGCGTCCGTCACACCGGCCGGCGGACGGGCGATGGTGCCGAGCGGGGACGTCTCCGTCATGCCCCAGGCGTGGCAGACCCGCATGCCGAGCTTGTCGAAGGCCTCCATCAGCGAGGGCGGACAGGCCGCGCCGCCGATGGTGACCTGGCCGAGGGCGGAGACGTCACGGGGGTTCGCCGTCAGCTCGGCGAGCAGGCCCTGCCAGATGGTGGGGACGGCCGCCGCGTGCGTGGGCTTCTCGCTCTCGATCATCGCGGCGAGGGGGGCCGGCTGGAGGAAGCGGTCGGGCATCAGCATGTTGACGCCGGTCATGAAGGTCGCGTGCGGCAGGCCCCAGGCGTTCACGTGGAACTGCGGGACCACGACCAGCGAGGTGTCCTCGTCGGTCAGGCCCATCGACTGGGTCATGTTGACCTGCATGGAGTGCAGGTAGATGGAGCGGTGGCTGTAGACCACGCCCTTGGGGTCGCCGGTGGTGCCGGAGGTGTAGCACATGGCGGCGGCCTGGCGTTCGTCCAGCTCGGGCCAGTCGTACGAGGTCGGCTTGCCGGCGATCAGGTCCTCGTACTCGTGAACGTGGATGTGACCGACGGCCGCGTCGGCGAGGAGGGAGCGGTCCCCGGGGCCCGTGACGACCACGTGCTCGACCGGCTTGAGGTGCGGCAGCAGCGGGGCGAGCAGGGGCAGGAGCGAACCGTTGGCGATGATCACGCGGTCGGCGGCGTGGTTGACGATCCAGGCCAGCTGCTCGGGCGGGAGGCGGAGGTTCAGGGTGTGGAGGACCGCGCCCATGGACGGGATCGCGAAGTAGGCCTCGACATGCTCCGCGTTGTTCCAGGCGAGGGTCGCGACGCGCTCGTCGCCGGTGACGCCGAGGTCCTCGCGCAGCGCGTGGGCCAGCTGGGCCGCGCGGGCGCCGATCTCCGCGAAGGAGCGGCGGTGCGGCTCGCCCTCGCCGGTCCAGGTGGTCACCTGCGATGTCCCGTGAATCGTGGACCCGTGGGCCAGGATCCTCGAGATCAGCAGCGGTACGTCCTGCATCGTGCTCAGCACGGCGTCCTCCCGGGGGCGACATTGCCTACGCGGTGGTAAAGGGTTGCGCTGATTCTGCGCACATACCGCGTGGTATGTCACTAGGACCGGGCGATCGATCACATCACGCCATGCCGGAGGAACAGCTCACAGCCGGCCGGCGCACCGCCTCACTGGCGGACAAGTCCCAGCTCAGCGTCCTCGCGGAGCTTGCCGAGCGCCCGGGAGACGGCCGACTTCACCGTACCCACCGAAACGCCGAGCAGCTCGGCCGTCTGCACCTCGCTGAGGTCCTCGTAGTACCTGAGGACCACCATCGCCCGCTGCCGGGCGGGCAGCCGCATGATCGCCCGCCACATCGCGTCGCGCAGCGCCTGCTGCTCGGCCGGGTCGTCACCGCCCGGGGCCGGGTCCGGCTCGGGCAGCTCCTCGCAGGCGAACTCGTCGACCTTGCGCTTGCGCCACTGGGAGGTCCGGGTGTTCAGCAGCGCCCGGCGCACATAGCCGTCGAGGGCACGGTGGTCCTCGATGCGCTCCCAGGCGACGTACGTCTTGGTGAGGGCGGTCTGCAGCAGGTCCTCCGCGTCGCTCGGGTTGCCGGTGAGCGAGCGGGCGGTACGCAGCAGCACCGGCTGGCGGGCCCTGACGTACGACGAGAACGACGGGTACGGAAGGGTCTGCGCCGCTGGTCCGGCCGCCTTCGAAGCGCTCGTGCAGACGAGTGTGGTCATGGCTCAACGCTATGAGCGCGAGCCCGGCGAGCGGATCGGCCGCAGGTCCCGAAGCGGGGTCCCCCTCAGGTTGTACGGGTAGGGCCCGCTGCACCTCCTACAGGTGGAGCGCCGGCCCCGGGGTACTGCGGGTTCACCCCTGCGGGTCGGCGGTGAGGACGAGCCCCGAGGTGGGCACGCCCGTCCCCGCCGTCACCAGGACCCGCTCCGCTCCGGGCACCTGATTCGCCGCGGTGCCCCTGATCTGCCGGACAGCCTCCGCGATGCCGTTCATGCCGTGCAGGTACGCCTCCCCCAGCTGCCCGCCGTGGGTGTTGAGGGGCAGGCGCTCCTCGGCCACGAAGTCCGCCGCCTCGCCGGGGCCGCAGAAGCCGAACTCCTCCAGCTGCGTCAGTACGAACGGGGTGAAGTGGTCGTAGAGGATGGCCACGTCGATGTCGGCCGGCGCGAGCCCCGAGGTCCGCCACAGCTGCCGGGCCACGACCGCGGCCTCGGGCAGGCCGGTCAGGTCGTCGCGGTAGAAGCTCGTCATCTGTTCCTGGGCGCGTCCGGCGCCCTGGGCCGCCGCGGCGATCACGGCGGGTGGGTGGGGCAGGCCGCGGGCCCGTTCGACGGAGGTGACGACGAGGGCCTGGCCGCCGTCCGTCTCCTGGCAGCAGTCCAGCAGCCGCAGCGGTTCGACGATCCAGCGCGAGGCGGCGTGGTCGGCCAGGGTGATGGGGCGGCCGTGGAAGTGGGCCGCCGGGTTGGTCGCCGCGTACTTCCGGTCGACGACGGCCACGTGCCCGAAGGCCTCCGGGGTCAGCCCGTAGGTGTGCAGATAGCGCTGGGCGGCCATCGCCACCCAGGAGGCCGGGGTGAGCAGGCCGAACGGCAGCGACCAGCCGAGGGCCGCGCCCTCCGCCGAGGGTTCCCGGTGCCGCACCCCGGAGCCGAAGCGGCGGCCCGAGCGTTCGTTGAACGCGCGGTAGCAGACGACCACGTCGGCCACGCCCGCGGCGATCGCCAGGGCGGCCTGCTGGACGGTGGCGCAGGCCGCGCCGCCGCCGTAGTGGATCCGGGAGAAGAAGGAGAGCTCCCCGATGCCGGCCGCCTGGGCGACGGTGATCTCGGGGCTGGTGTCCATGGTGAAGGTGACCATGCCGTCGACGTCGGCCGGGGTCAGCCCGGCGTCCGCGAGGGCCGCCCGCACCGCCTCGGCGGCGAGGCGCAGTTCGCTGCGGCCCGAGTCCTTGGAGAACGCGGTGGCCCCCACACCGACGACGGCCGCGCGCCCGCCGAGTCCGTCCCGCCGCCCGAGGCTCATGCCGGGACCCGCACCGTCACGGTTCCGGTGACGTGGTCGCCGAGGCCGTTCGCGCCGACGACCCGGACGGTCGCCGTGTCGCCGTCGACCTCCTCGACCGTGCCGGTCAGGACCATCGTGTCGCCGGGGTGGTTGGGCGCGCCGAGCCGGATGGCGACCCGGCGCAGCTCCGCCCGCGGGCCGAAGTGGTCGGTGATGTAGCGGCCGACCAGACCGTTGGTCGTCAGGATGTTCATGAAGATGTCGGGGGAGCCCTTCTGCCGTGCCAGGTCCGGGTCGTGGTGGACGTCCTGGTAGTCGCGGGAGGCGATCGCCCCGGCGACGATCAGGGTGCGGGTGATGGGGATCTCCAGCGGCGGGAGCCGGTCGCCGGCCTTCACGGCGTCACCCCCCGGAAGACGGGCAGCACCAGCTCGTCGTCGTAAGGCCGGAACTCCAGCCGCACCGGCATGCCGATCCGCACCTCGTCGTACGGCACACCCACCACGTTGCTGATCACCCGCACCCCTTCGGCGAGCTCGATCAGGCCGACCGCGTACGGCGGTTCGAAGGCCGGGAAGGGCGGGTGGTGCAGGACGACGTAGGAGTAGACGGTGCCCTCGCCGCTCGCCTCGACGGTGTCCCAGTCGGGGGAGCCGCAGCTGGTGCAGCCCGGCAGCCAGGGGAATCGGAGGGTGGCGCAGGCGGTGCAGCGCTGGATGAGCAGCGCGTGACGGGCGACGCCCTCCCAGAAGCCGGCGTTGTCGCGGTTGACGACCGGGCGGGGCCGGCGTTCGGCCGGTTTCGAAGACCGGTGCGCGGGGGCGTACTTGAGGATGCGGAAGCGGTGGGTGCCGGCGAGTTCGCCGCCCGCGCGGACGTCCGTGCGGGTCGTGACGAAGTAACCCGCCCCGAGTTTCGTGGTCTTGCGGCCGGACACCGACTCGATGACCGAGTCGAACGTGATCTCGTCGCCCGGGCGCAGCGGGCGCAGGTACTCCTGTTCGCAGTCGGTGGCGACGACCGCGTGGTGGCCCGACCCGTCGAGCAGGGCGAGGAGTTCGTCGTAGGCGGCCGTGCGTTCCGGGCGACGGGTGAGGCCGGCCATGGTCCAGGCCTGGAGCATGGTGGGCGGGGCGATGGCGTCCGGACCCGTGTACGCGGGGCCGGTGTCGCCCATGGCCTCGCACCAGTGCCTGATCATCGGCTCGTTGACCGGGTCGCGGCCGACCCCGGTGGCGGCGGCCGGACGGCCCTCGTAGGCCTTCAGGCGCGCCTCGAACTCCTCGTGGACCTCCGGCTCACCACTCACGGTTTCTGACTGTCCGTCAGATACAGCGGTCCGTCAAGAGCTCACAGACGCGAAAACGCCTGCGCGGCGGTACCGGAGTACCGCCGCTCAGACGTTTGTCACCCCACGAGACACACCCCCACGCACCCGGGCCGGTGCCGCCGCACCGGCCCGGTCAGTTCACCACCACAGCGGGGAGAAGCTGACGGCGGTGTTGGCGTTGCCCTGGTTGACGGCCGTGAACTCCGAGCCGTTGACCTGGGCGGTGTTGCTCTGGTTCGAGGCGCCGTCCCCGACGGCCTGCTGCTGGGTGGTGGCCGCGTTGCCGAAGTTGTCGCCGCCGACGCCGCTGCCGAGGATGCCCTGCTCGGCCTCCGTGACGGACGCGATGGATCCGTCGTCCGCGAAGGCGCCGTTGTCCGCCGTCGCGACACCGGTGAAGAGGGCGGCCGCGAGCGGAAGGGCGGAGACGGCTGCGATGACGCGGGCGGTACGGATGCTTGCCATGTTTCTTGTCCCTCCAGGACTGATCGGCGCACCGGCTCATGACCGCCGGGTGCGTGAACCACTGCTGTCACCAGGGAGGTTGGCCGGCCGCCCCGGTGCGGTGCTCGACGTCGCGAGTCCAGAGTTGCCCACCGAATCCCCGGCGAACCACACCGGAAGCCGCTATTCGCACGCAAGCGTGAGGACATGTCGATAAACCCCTATGCGTCACTTCCGTACCGGACGGGAGCGAAAGGGGGCGTTCGATCCCGGGTGCCGCAAGGGGTGAAGCGTTCCAGCACTTTCCCCGGCCGCCGCCCGGCCCCGGCGCGTCGTGCTCGATTCCCCTTTCCTTTTTCGAACGTACGTACGAAACTGGAGGCATGGCCACCACCGACCGGCAGGCCACGACGCTGGCCCTCGCACACGCCCTGTCAGCCGCCGAGCGCGGACTGGCCGTCATCCCCCTGTCCCGCTCCAAGCTCCCGGCACTGCGCTCCCCGCACCGCGACGACCCCGCCCCCTCCCCCTGCCACGGCGCGTGCGGCCGCCTCGGGCACGGTGTCTACGACGCCTCCAGCGACCCGAACCGCATCCGCGAGCTGTTCGCCGCCGCGCCCTGGGCGACCGGCTACGGCATCGCCTGCGGGCTGCCCCCGCACCACCTGATCGGCCTCGACCTGGACGTGAAGACCGGCACGGACTCCTCGGCCGCCCTGCGCGAGCTGGCGCTGCGGCACCTGTTCACGATCCCGCCGACCGTGGTCGTCGTGACCCCCTCCGGCGGGCGGCACCTGTGGCTGAGCGGCCCGCCCGAGCTGGTCGTCCCCAACTCGGCGGGCCGGCTCGCCCCCGGCATCGACATCCGGGGCGCGGGCGGCTACCTGGTCGGCCCCGGCTCCCGCACGGCCCAGGGTGTCTACGCCGCCGCCCCCGGCACCGCGCACCTCGCCCCCGCCCCCTGCCCCCGCTCCCTGCTGCGGCTGCTGCTCCCGCCGCCGCGCGCCCACCACCCGGTGCCCGAGGCGGCCGGCGGGCACGGCCAGGGCCTGGTCCAGTTCGTCCTGGCCGCGCACGAGGGCCAGCGCAACACCCGCCTGTTCTGGGCGGCCTGCCGGGCCTACGAGGACGGCATCGGCCCGGCGCTCGTGACCCCCCTGGTCGACGCGGCGGTGCACACCGGCCTGTCCGAGCGGGAGGCGCGGACGACGATCGCGTCGGCGGCACGGATGACCGGGCACCGGCCGTGAGCAAGGCCCCGCCCATGACCCCCACCGGAAGACCTCGATGCACGACCACGCACCATCACCGGCCCCGGCGCGCCGGCCCGCGAGAACGCCGGCCCTGGCGCTCGCCCGCCTCGTCCTGGCCTCCGGCCGTCCGGTGGACCTCGCCGAACTGCGCTTCTCCTCGACCTACGGCGACCTCCAGGACGGCTACCCCTGCAAGCCGCTGAACGACCTGCGGATCCGGGACCTCCTGCGGGCCGCCGAGCGGTCCCGCCCGGGCACACCGGTGCACCTCGTCCCGCCCCGGCGCGAGTACCCCGACCAGTACGCGGGCGGCCTCGGGCCGGTCGAGGTGCTGCCCGCCGTGGCCTGCCTCGGCACGTTCCACTCCGCGGCCCTGGACCCGGCCCGCGACCCGGTCGCCTACCGCTCGCGCCTGACCGTCGTCTGGTTCCAGGCCACGCCGCGCCTGCCCTCGGACTGCGACGCCGATCCCGCGCTGCGCACCCTCGACTGGCCGGTCCTGGCCCGGGACGCCCCGGCCCGTACGTAGGGTCGTCCCCTCGTTCGCCCGACCGGTGCTGAAAAAGGCGCTAAAGGGCGCTAAAGGGCACTGAAGGGCACCGAAAATGGCATGGAAAAGGCCCGACCGCTGGCGACGGGGGATGCACCAGCGGTCGAGCTATGGCCAAGGGTAACAAGCGCTTGCGCGCACCGAGACGACTGGCCGTAAGGAAGCCCCGGTTGTGACTCGTATCACGCAACCGCCGTGATGGCCGGGCCCGTTGGACGGGCCGGCCTGGTCAGTCGTCGCACGGGGGATCGTAGGAGAGCCGGGGCAGGTACTCCCGCCAGGTGTCCTGCGTCAGTACGCCCCGGGTCATCGAGCAGATGCGGCGCACCGCCGTGTCGACGTCGAGATTCCAGAGCCGGATGGTGTCCGCGCCGCTCGACACCCCCAGCATGGGGCTGTTCGGGCTGAACGCCAGGAACGTGCCGGTCCTGGAGTTGGGGCTCATCGACTGCCCGATCGCGGTGGCCTGCGAGGGGTCGGAGACGTTCCACAGCCGGACGGTGCTGTCGTTGCCGCCGCTGGCCAGGGTGCGCCCGTCCCGGCTGAAGGTCAGCGACACGACCGCCTCCGTGTGGCCCGTGAGCCGCGCATGCTGGGAGGCCTCGGCGGGGTCCGAGATGTCCCAGAGGCGGACCGAGGTGTCGTCACCGGCGCTGGCCAGCGTGCGGCCGTCGCGGCTGTAGGCGAGCGCGTTGACCGCTCCGAGGTGGCCCCGCAGCGGCTTGCCGATCAGGGTCGCCTTGCCGGGGGCGGTCACGTTCCACAGCCGGATCGTGCCGTCCGCGCTGCCGCTGGCGAGCGTCCGGCCGTCCGGGCTGAACACGAGGTGGTTGACATAGCCCTTGTGGCCGGTGAGGGGCTTGCCGAGCGGGCGCGGACGGGCCGGGTCGCCCACGTTCCACAGCTGGATGGTGCGGTCGTCGTAGGCGGTGGCCAGGACCTGTCCGTCCGGGCTGAAGGCCAGCGGGTCGGCGTACCGGATGTGCAGGGGGGCGGGAGAGCCGTGGCGGACCGGGTGTCCGGGGTCGGCGAGGTTCCACAGCTCGACCACCCGGTCGCCCGTCACGACCGCGAGGGTGCGGCCGTCCGGGGAGAACTCCAGGGAGCGCACGTCACCCTTGCCCGGGCGGAACGGTTCGCCCAGCCGCACCGGCCGGCCGGGCCTGCGCACGTCCCACAACCGGATCCGCCCGTCCCGCGCCGCCGTCGCGAGCAGCCGCCCGTCCGGCCGGAACACGCCGGTCCGGCCGGTCATGTCCGACGTCGGCAGCGACCACAGGCGGACCTTGTTGTCCCCCGCCCCGGTGGCGAGGGTGCGCCCGTCCGGGCTGAAGCCGAGCGCGTACATCTCACCGCTGCTGCCCGCGAGGGGCCCGCCGACCTGCGACGGGTACTCCGGGTCGCTGACCTTCCACAGACTCGCGGTGCTGTCCGCGCTGGCCGCGGCGAGCATGTTGCCGTCGGGGCTGAAGGCCACCGACCAGACCGGCCCGGTGTGACCGGCCAGCGGCGCGCCGATCGCGGCCGGGCGGCCCGGACCGGCCATGTTCCACAGTTGTACGGTGCCGTCCGCGCTGCCGCTGGCGAGGGTGCGGCCGTCGGGGCTGAAGGCCACGGAGTGCACGGTGGCCGTGTGCCCGGTCAGCGGCCTCCCGGCGGGCTCCGGGCGCGCGGGGTCGGACACGTCCCACAGCCGGATCGTGCCGTCGTCGCCCCCCGCGGCCAGCGTCCGCCCGTCCGGGCCGAACGCCACCGAGCGCACGGCGGCCGTGTGCCCGGTCAGGGGCTCGCCCAGGGCCCGCGGCCGGCGCGGGTCGGCCGTGTCCCACAGCCGGACCGTGTGGTCGTCGCCCACGGAGGCCAGCGTGCGCCCGTCAGGGCTGAAGGCGATCAGGTAGATCGTGCCGTCATGACCGGTCAGGGGCGTGCCGAGCGGCTTCGGGTGCCCGGGGTCGGACACGTCCCACAGCCGTACGGTGCCGTCGTCGGAAGCGCTGGCGAGCGTCCGGCCGTCCGGGCTGAAGACCGCGCTGCTCACCCAGCTCGTGTGCCCGGTCAGGGGCTTGCCCAGCGGCTTGGGCCGCCTGGGGTCGGCGACGTCCCACAGCCGCACGGTCCGGTCGTAGCTGGCGGTGGCGAGGATCCGTCCGTTCGGGCTGAAGGTCGTGAGGTAGACGGCGCCCGTGTGGCCGGTGAGGGGCGTGGAGAGGGGGGCGTTCACGATGGAGATCAGGCGGCTGTTCGCGCCCTTGTCGTCCGGCCGCAGGCCGTGGGCCACCAGGTCGAGCTGCGCGGACAGCGACGGATCGGTGTCCTGCACGCGGTCGGACTGCGCGAGCACCTGCTCGAAGACGGCCTCGTCCCGCTGCTTCCAGGCGACGACGGCCGACCCGACGGCCAGCATCGCCAGGACGACGAGCGTCGCCACCGCGCCCCGGCTGATCCAGATGATCCGCCTGCGCAGCCGGACCGACGCGGCCAGGAACTCCACGGCACCGCGGGTCAGGAACGTGTCCCCGGCGGATCGCGCCCAGCCGTGGGCCTGCTCCAGCCGGGAACCCCGGTAGAGCAGTGCGTTGTCGCGGTTCGACTCCTCCCAGGCGCGGCCGTCCTCCTCCAGACGCTGGCGCAGCAGATTGCCCTGGCGGTCCTCGTCGATCCAGTCGCGCAGGCGGGGCCAGGCGTGCAGCAGCGCCTCGTGGGTGATCTCCACGGTCTCCGCGTCGAGCGTCACCAGCCGGGCGCGGACCAGCGCTTCGAGGGACTCCTCGGTCTTGCCCGGGTCGGTCGACTCCTCGGCCAGCTGACGCCGGGTCCCGCGGCGCCGCGTGGCCTGGGTGTCCTCGCCCAGCCGGACCAGGCGGAGCAGGAGCAGCCGGGCGGCGGTGCGGGCGGCCGGGTCGAGGCCGGTCCAGGCCCGTTCGGCGGTCGCCGCGACCGCGCCCTGGATGCCACCGGCCGCGCGGTAGCCGGCCAGCGTGAGCCGGCCCGCCTTCCGGCGCTGCCAGGTGGCGAGCAGGGCGTGCGAGAGCAGCGGCAGCACACCGGCGTCGTGCGCGCCGCGCGGGCCGTCGGTGCTGACCTCCCGGACGATCAGCTCCGCGAGCCCCGGTTCCAGCTCCAGGCCGACGGCCTTGGCCGGGCCCGTCACCGCCTCGCGCAGTTCCGTGGTGGTCAGCGGCCCGAGCACCATGTGCCGGTGCTGGAGCGCGTCGGCCAGCTCGGGGTACCGCAGGCAGCGGTCGTAGAAGTCGGCGCGTATGCCCAGCACCACGATCGCCGGGGCCGGTTCGCCGGGGCCGGCGGGCGAGCAGGCGGCGTGCAGGACCTCGACGAAGGCACGCCGGTCCGCCTCGTCGGGGCAGAGGGTGAACGTCTCCTCGAACTGGTCCACGATGACGACCGGCCGGGCTCCGGAGGGATCCACGCGCCGGGCCCAGGCGGAGACGGCGACGCGGACGGCTTCGGGGGAGGGCGGGGCGGTGGTGCGGCGCGGTGGATCGTCGGTGGGGGGAGGGGCGTCGGATTCCGGGGCCTCGGATTTCGGGGCGGTCGGGCCTCCGGGCTGCTGCGGGGTGGGGTCGCCCGAGGGCGAAGGCGGGGTGGGGTCGCCTGTCCGGGGAGGTTGGCCGGTGCCGCCTGCGGAGGAGGCGTCGGATGCTCCCGGCCGGGGTCGCTCCGCGACGGAGACTTCGGATGCTCCCGGCCGGGGTCGCTCCGCGACGGAGGCGTCGGATCGCACCGCATCCGACCGGCGCGCCGCTTCTCCGGGCGGGATCGAGGCCGAGGACCCCGTACCGATGACGGCCGCCAGCTCGGGGATGCACCGGCTGAGTTCCGCCAGCGGATCGCCGCCCGGAACGAGCTGCACGACCTCTCGCGCCCGCCCGCCCCCGACGGCGCTCCCGACGCCTCTCCCGGCGCCGCTCCCGACGCCCCCGCCGTCACCGTCGTCGCCGCCCAACGCGCCGTCCCGCAGGGCGGGCACCAGACCGGCGTTCAGCAGCGAGGACTTCCCCGCCCCCGACGCGCCCACGAGCATGACCAGCCCGCCCGCCCCCGCGACGGCCCCGAGCTGGGTGACGAGCGCCTCCGTGCTCCGCTCCCGGCCGAAGAACCACCGGGCGTCCTCCCGCCGGTAGGAGGCCAGCCCCCGGTACGGGCACACCCCGCCGGGCGCGGACACGGTCTCGTCCGCGGACCGCTGCCGCTCCTCGGTGGCGGACTCGGTCGCCGGGGAACGCTCGCCGACCGGGTCGGCCACCGCGCGTTCCCACAGCCGTTGCCACTGGCCGAGGTCGTACAGCCCGGGGGAGACCGGCGTGGGCCGCGAGCGCCGCGCGTCGGGGATCAGCACGTGCAGCACCGCGGCCAGGGCGGGGAACTGGGCGGGTACGTTCCGGGCCCGCCGCCAGTCGCTGATGCGCTGCGCGGACACCCGCACGGGCCGCCCGCGTTCGTCGACGCGCTGGAGCCGGACGACCGCCTCGGACACCCGCTTGAGGGGAGGGTTGCCGGCTTCCTTGTACAGCAGTGCGAGGCGTTCCGCGAAGGCGGTGCGTGCCCCCGAGTCGGAACTCAAGGTCTCAGCTCCTTACTTCCACGCCTGGACGTCCGGACCGGAAAACTCACTCTATATGGCTGACCTGCGGTAATACCGTCCGCCAAGCGCCGGAACCTCCTCCTCCGTGGCCGGAAATGGCAGGATCCGGACGCAGCAGAGCACCCATCCGGACAGCTTCCGTCCGTCCCGGACGACGGCGGCTCCACCGTTCGGTACCGGTCCCCACGAGGGGAGGGACCGGTACCGGACGCCGTGGTGAGCCTCTCCGGCGGCCCCTGCCCCGCACCCCCGACGGCCCCCGCCCGGCACCCGCGACACCACTGCCCGGTACCCCTGCGGACCGTGTTCCCGCACCGGCGAACCCATTCGACCGACCCTGGAAACCTGACGCCCCGTCAGCTAAGGTCGCCCTGCCGTACCGCTTCCGGAGCGATGTACAGGGGGTGAGCGCAGTGGAGTCACGTCCCGAGAGCCCACGACCGCAGGGTGCTCCGCGCTGGGTCGCGATGTTCTACCGTCCGGCCACGGGCTCCTGGCGGACGGCCGCCCAATCGCCCCACCGCACGCCCGTGCTGTACGCCCTCGGCGAGATGACCCGGACCCTGCGCGCACGGGGCGACGAGGTGACGGTCGCCCTGTGGGGACCGAGGGACGGCGCATGGCACCGCTTCGACACCCCGCCGCGCCGAACCACCACTTCTCAGCCCATTCCCGAACCCGCAGCCGAGCGCTCCCCCGGCGAACCGGCCGGACTCACGGAACGGCTGACCGGCCGCCGCCACCAGGTCCTCATGTCCGGCCTGACCAAAGCGGGCCTCTACGACCTCTCCCCCGAGGACGACACAACCGTCCGGGCCCTGGTCGAACGACTCGACGAGGCCGCCGTACGGCGCGTCGCCCACTGGCTGGCGACCGCCGGAAGCACGCGGTAGCCGGCCCGGTTCAGCGTGCGTCCCACTGGGCAGTGAACTCCCGACGGCCATGGGGTTCCTGGTTCCGATGCCGTCAGGAGGGGGACAAAGGGGCATGAAGGTCTTCGTGGACCGCGACCTCTGCTACGGCTCCGCCGAGTGCGCCCACCGGGCCCCGGCGGTCTTCGACTTCGTCGACGGCTTCGGCGTCGTCCGCCCGGGCCAAGAGGAGCCGGACGGGGACCCGTCGATCCTGGAGGCGGCAGAGAGGTGCCCGAGCCAGGCGATCAGCATCACAGCGCCACAGCCACCGACACCGGCACCGGCACCGGCACCGGCACCGGCACCGGCACCGGCACCGGACCGAACGTAGCGAGGACGGAACTGCTCTCACAGAGCCGCCGAGGCCCCCCACCGCAGCCGGGACAGTGCTGTGGCCCTGGCCTCCACGACAGTCATCCGTACCTCGCGCTCGGCCTGGTCCACGTGGGCCGCCTGTCCGGTCACCTGCCCGTCCCACTTGCGGTACAGCAGGCCCACCTCACCCGAGAACCAGCCCCGGCTCACCGCGTTCAGCGCCAGCAGCAGCCCCGTGTCCTCCGAGGCGGGCAGCGCCATCCAGCCGCCCAGGGCGAGCAGCAACTCCCGTCGCACGCACAGTGAGGCGGGATGCACCTGCGCGAGGAAGCCGTTCGCCTTCCAGTGCGCCAGCACCGCCCCGCGCTCGATCGGCCCCTGGTCCGGATCGCCCGGGAATCCGACGGTCGACCCGTCGGGCATGAGGTCGAGCACCCGGGACGTGGCCCACCCGAGGTCCGGGTCCCCCTCCAGCACGGCGAGATCCCGCGCGAGCGCGCCCGGCGCCAACTGGTCGTCGGCGTCGAGGACCTTCACGTACGGCCCGTCCCCATGGGCCAGTGCCATGGTCCTCGCGACTCCGGGCCCACCGGCACGCCCCTGCCGGAAGGTCACGCGAGCGTCCCTCGGCACGTACGGCCCGACGTCCTCGCTCTCCCCGTCCTCCTGCACGACCCAGTGCCACTCCCAGCCCTCGGGAAGCCGCTGCGCGCACAACGACGCGTAGGCCTCCGGCAGGAACCGGGCATGGGGGCCGTGCACTGCGGTGACGACGACGATGCGCCGACTCACTGCGACGCTCACCCACCCTTCTCCTACCGGCACGCCCTGGTGATCGTAGTGCTCAGGGCGTGCCGGGCCGGCTGCCCAGTTCCACGACGAGGTGATAGCCGCCGGCCAGATCGATCCCGGTCCGCTCGCGCAGCAGCTTGACCGCGGCGATCTGCTGGCCGCTGTCGAGCAGCGCGGTCAGCTCCCCGACCAGCGGGGCATCGAGCGAGCGCAGGGCGTCCAGCGCCTGACCACTGTTCGTCGGCAGCGCCTGCCCGCCGACCAGCAGCTCCAGGGCCTCGCGCGCCGGCCCCCGCTTGAGCCACGAGCCCTTCCGCAACCGCCGCACGGCCTTGCCCGCCCGCCCCTCCCGCGCCAGCACCCTCGCCTCGTCCTGGGCCTCCTGCCCGACGGGCGTGATCATCGCGGCGGTCCGGGCCTTGGTGTTCGTCATGGCACTCCTGCGTCGTGGGGGGGGCTCACGCTTGAAGACGGCGCAGAGCCCGTCACCGTTGCCCACACGGAAAGGGCGCGCCCCGTTGGAGCACGGGAGCGGGAGCCAAGCCCCTCAGCCCCTTGCTGACAGTGGCAGTCGGCCGCCGACTGCACTCCCGCCCCAGGGGCGACTATGCTGCCGCTCTCGACGCCACGTACTGGAACCACGGGGGTTGTCTGTGGCAGCAGTGGACGGAAGCAAGCCTTCCCCTGGCTCAAGTGAGCCGCCCTCACATCAAGGCGAACCTTCCGGGCAAGATCCGAACAACAAGTGGCATCTGGGCAACAAACTGGCGCTTATCAGCGCCGTACTCGCTGTTCTGGGCATCGTCGTTCCCCTCCTCGTCACGAATGGTGATGACGCAGACAAAGACGATGGTCAAGGAGTCACCGCACCCAAGGCATCTACGTCGACCGGGGCTTCCGCGCCATCGTCACCGGAGCCCTCGGCTTCAGCCGTTGCGGAGAGCCCTGAGCCGAGCACCGACCCAGCGAAGCCCTTCCCGGGGGAACCGCTGCCTCTCCGTCTCAACGGCGACAGCACCTGCGACTTCGCCAGCCACATCGACCTCGACGCGTACCCCTTTGTCACCCGAGTCGACAGGGCCGAGCCCGACGCCGAGAACGCAGCCGCACCGGCGGATCTGAACTGGTACGGCTGCTCCCCGGTCGAATTCGGGACGGCGCGAGACAGCCACGCCGGCGTCCTCTCGAAGCGCCAACCGTTCGGAAAGGAAGCCTGCGAGGCCGCCGCGAACGGGGGTGGACTCGAAGAGGTCCTCATGCACTCGAATGAGGTGGCGGAGGCCGGAATCATCGCCGGCAACTCGATCTGCGTGATCACAGACAAGGGCAGACTGGTTCGCGCTCAGATCGTTGAGGCCCCGTGGGCGCCGAACCTATCCCTGAAGATCACCACGGTCTCGTAGCGCAGTACGGTCCGAAGCGTGGACCATGCCCAGGACCGCGAAGGCGCCACCCTCTTCCCCATAGGACCGAGGGTGGCGCCTGTGGTCGGAGTCCGCTCGACCTATGAGCCGTCGGCGACCTCCAGAATCGCTCGATCTGTGCATTCGCGCACTGCTGATTCCGGTGAATCGCCTTGGCGAACTACGCCTCCGGCCCCCATACGGTTGCTGCGAACTCGATCCGCTCCGGTGGTCCGAAGAGACTGCCGGGCTCACCGCCGACCAGGCGGGTGATTTGGAGACTCACCACATTGCCCTGGTCTGTCACCACGCAAAAGCCACTCTTCGCTTTGAGCCTCGCTTCGCTTACGGGCTGTGCCGTCCAACCGCCGACCCTGGAAGCTTGAGCGCACGCTTCAGGAGATGCCGGCGGCTGCTCCTCCCAATGGGCAGCCTGCTTACTGTCCGGGACGCCCAAATACCCCTTCGCGCAGTTGGAGTAGACGAAGTCTGCCGCAACCGATTCGTTCTGTTCCTCCGCCTCCTGCTTTTCTGTCTGCCACAGCTCGTCGTCGGCAGTTCTCGAGGAGGGGGCGTCGAAGTCGAGCAGCGCGACTTCCGAGCACCCTGGCAGGGTGACCGCCATCGCCAGGTCTTCATGGATCAGCGCATAGGCCGGCGAAGGCTTGGGGCTGGGCTTTGAAGAAGGCGAAGGAGGCGAAGGTGCCGCGGAACCAGCCAAAGAACCGGTGGTGGGCTTCGCGTCGTGGGTAGTGGCCGCGGCCGAGGGCTTCGCCTCTCCCTTCCCCTCGTCGCTACCGGAGGTGACGATAAGGAAGATGCCACCGATCACAGCTGCCAACACAGTGGCAGCGGCTCCGATGCGCGTGGCGCGGGCACCGATGTGAGCCGCTGTGATCACCGGGTCGACGGGGGGTGCCGCGGGTGGGGGCTGATCCGGCCGTGGTGGCTCCTGGCCAGGCGCAGGCGGCGTGTTGGTGTCGTTCGAGTTGTCGGCTGCCATCGGCTCCCCCGATCTACGCGGCTTGATGTACGACGAGATCTATCGCATGCGCAACTACAGCACCAACACGTACAGACTGTGGGCCACTTGATGACCACGGACGGTTTCCCTACCTCATCAGCCCCCGGCTGCGCTCAGCTCCGGCCTCCGGCGGCGGGGCGCTCAGGCTCCGACCGAGATGGCGGGGGCGCCGTCCGCCAGCGCCGGCCGGTGTAGTGGCGTGCGTGGGGGAGCTGGGGTGAGTGGTGGGACAAGGAGGTATGGACCGTCGCTGCAGACGATCACAGGGCAGGGGTCAAGGGATGACTCGGAATTGATCCGCAGTCATGGGCGCCCCATCCGCGGAACGTGAGGCCGCCGGCGTCGGTTGCGGACTCGGCGCGGTCGCCGACAGATGACCGATCCCGGCTCCCGTGCCCCAGCCGTGCCCGATCGAGCGGACCTCAAGGCGCTCGGATGCCCTCGGCGACGCGGCAGCAACGGTGTCCAGCCCCCCGTGATGAGGCCTCTGTTGCAAGTCACACAGGGTGTTCACCAGACACGACGGCAAGTGTCCAATGCACGGAGCCCCCCTTTACTCGTACGGAGAGCTCCTGGGGGACGATGTCTGTATAGACACGCCCAATGGTGGCAGGGCCGTTGCAGCCGATCTTGCTGGCGTCATCCCCCTGGGCGTTTCGATCGACGATAGTCATCTTGCCCTTCCCGGTGCAGGTGGCATAGATGGTGTACACGTCGCTTTCCGGCTTGAAAAGAGGCAGGTCGGTGTCGCCATCGCCCTCGGTCACAGGCATGAGGACCTTCGCATCGGCGGGCAAGTCGAACACCGATGGTGTGGCAGGCGAGCTGGACGCAGCGTCGGAGCTGCCGCCTGGCGTGGCACCGGCTGATGCGGCACTTGTGGCGGGTGGGTTTGCGTCACCGCCGCCGCTTCCCGAGCACGCTGCGGTGAACAGCAAGGTGAGCAGGGCGGGCGCTGTGGCGTATCGGCCCATGGAGGGCACTCCCCTCGGAGACGCGCGCCCCGGGCTCAGCCGGGGCGCGCAGCGGAACGGTTAGTGGATGACCCAGCCTTCACGGTAGGGAGCCCACACCGTCGAATACTTCTTATCGCCGGTCTTGCAGTTGCTGTACCGATAGGCGGTATAGCCGTAGACGTTTTCCTTCATGATCCCGTAATCGCCGTACACGGTGTCATGCGCCTTGACCTTGCCATAAGCCTCAACGCCAATTTCCGAGGTCCACGACTTTGAAGCATTGAAGTTGACGTCGGCCTTTATCTTGCCGAGCCACATCGCTTTGAACTCGCCGCTGAGGGTCACCGACCCGCCGATTGTCGTAGTGCCCGACTTCTTGGAGCTGAACTTGAAGTCCATGGTCTGAGACTTGTTGTTCTTGACGAAGGTCGCGTACTTGACCGACATCGTGTTCTTCTTGTTCTTGGTGATGTGGGCAAAATAGTGGCCGGGGCCGCAGTATTCGGACATCGGCTCCTTGGGCCCGAGCCGCTCAGGGCCATCTGTCTCGCCCGGGATGGGCAGGTCCTCTTTCAGGGGAGCCTCGCTGTCCACCCCCACTTCCGTCTCCGACCCGGTGACCGGGGCATCCGCTACCGAGCCCGGTACAACCCCAGCCCCCTCGGCAGTGACTACTGGTCTGGGCTCTTGAGCCGACTCATCGGCGAACGCCGGCACAGAACTACCCATGATCAGTAGGCCAGCGGCTACAGCGCAGATGCCAATTCGCTGCGACATGATCCCCCCTTGCTGTTCGACCCCTGGTGGGGCCGGTTTGGTCGGGGTTGATCAGAACACGTCATCGAGCACGCAGGAACGAACTTGAGCAAGATGTGAGGTGAACCCGTGAAGATCACACCGTGGCGGCTTGGCTCATGACTTGTCGCCACGACCGGGCCCCGGTCACCCTTGGCCGTATGGGAGCGGGACCTCGCGATACTGCGCGGACGACAACCAGCTCATCGTGATGCGTTTGGCCGTCCGCCCGCTGGCCCAACCGCCTTTCCCACTCGGAGTGTTCGGAACCCCCTGACCGCCCGAGAAGGAAAGGAGCGCCGCCATGTCCCGCAACAACAGCCGCAATAAGCGCGGTGCAACGGCGAGTGGATGATCACCCAGCAGTGCGTTGTGTGCTGCAAGCTCAGCGCCAACCGCATCGCGGGCGACGACAACCCACACGCCCTGGTCCGGCTGGCCCTCAGACCGTTGGACGACCCAGAGCCGCCGGCCGCGTCCCGCTCACTCTGTGACCAGGGTGGGCGGCTGATCAGTGGTCGAAAGTCGTCTTCTGGTACCACCAAGCCACACCGCACCCTTTCCTGAGCGCCTACGGCCGTAGCGCGAATACACAGCCGGACCAAGGTGAGACAGCTGCCACGCAGAAGGGGTGCCTCTCAACGAGAGGCACCCCTTCCCATGGCTCCGGGATCGCAGATGCCGCTGGGTGGGACCACCGCAGCCACCGACCTTGGGCCAGCTGGGACACAACCCGCTCATCTGCACGCAGAGTTGGGCAACGGCCTCAGGTACTGGCCCGTCCGCGCCTGTCGATCACCGGTGATCAGTGCATGCATCCCATCCCCTGTCACCGCTCCACGGAGAGGGGCAGGCCAAATGAAGTACCCATAGTCGATTGCCTGTTCGACATCGCCTGGATACTCTTGCGCCTTCCTTGCAAGATCACCACAAGGTGGTGATCGTTGCACGCGCTCACTCAAGGGGGGTATTCGGGCATGTCTGTGCGCGGAAGAACTTACGTAGCGGGCTGGATGGCGGCCGCCGGACTGGTGGTCACGCTGGCATCACCGTCGTGGGCACTCGACTTCGACAACATGTTCAAGACGTCCAACACGGACTGGGACTGCTGGGACGGAGAACGGGACAACGGCCTGTACTGCCGGACGGACAACGCCACCCTCACGATCACCCGCGAGCCGGGCATGACCGCCAAGGGCGATCAGGACATCGTCGACACTCTGCGCAACGAGTACTCTCCGACCCATCTCGCGGTCCACGTCAAGAGCCAGAGCGAGGCGTCGTACGAAGGCAGCGCCGAGACGGACATCGTCTACGACTACCACGAGTACAGCGGCAGCATCACCGGAATCGCCTGGTGCAACGACGCGACCAGCGACTACGAGTGCGACCAGCACTATGTCGAGTTCGATGACACAGATCCGTACATGAACACGATCTGCCATGAAACCGGGCACGCCGTCGGGCTGACCCACGGGCAGGAGGCGTCTCCCCGTGTGGCGCAGGACGATTCACGGCTTGCCTGCATGCGGAACTACCGCGTCGCCGAGTGGCGGGACCTCGGCTCCCACAACACCGCCACGATCAACGCGATGTACTGAAAATTCCTCGTCCCGCTGTGAAAGAAATCGCCGCCCCGAGTGCACATAGCCCTGTGGCAGCCGCATCGAAGCGCGGACGATGAGGGGGACGATGGCGCGTCAACAGAGTGACTGGTTCGAGGACGCCTACCAACAGACCCGTCACCACGTATGGCGGTATCTGCTGCGCCGGCTCCCGCGTGCCGAGGTCGAGGACGCCCTGGCCGACGTCTACGTCCGCGCCTGGAACTCGCGTCGCAGTCTGCGAGGCGAGCCCCTGCCTTGGCTGTACGGCATTGCCCGGCACGTCGTGGCGGCCACGCTTGCCGAGGCCGGTAAGCCGCAGGATCCGCCGTGGATTCGGGCCGATGCAAGCAGTGCGGAAGAGGAGGCGACCGTCCGCAGCGAGGCGTTGCGCGCGCTTCGCCGTCTGAACCCCAAGGAGCGAGAAGCGGTGCTGCTCATTGCCTGGGAGGGCTTGACTCCTCGCCAGGCGGCCCGCGCAGCAGGCTGTACGACGGCTGCCATAACCCTCCGTCTGCACCGTGCCCGCCGACGCCTCGAAAGGGAGGACGAACATGAGCACAGTTGATCGGCTGCGCGCTCGGTTCGCGGCCAGCGACCCAGCGAACGATGCCCGGATTCCCACAGACACGGAAGAGAAGGTTCAGGAATTGGTTGCACGTCTACAGTCAGCGCCGGACGCCCGGCCTCCACTGCGGCGACGCCCCGCGTTGCTTGCCGCTCTGACGGTGGGAGCGGCCGCCGTCTGCGCCGGAGCCGTCGTCATTCCGGGCATGGTGGGGGGCGGTGACGGGGACAAGCGGCAGCCGGAGGTCGTCGATGCACACGTGCAGGTGGCCTACCCGCTGGACACGGAGCGGGATTGGGTCTCGTACGGCGATCACGTCGCAGTCGTCCATGTCGAGAACGGCAGCGAGAAGATCGGCGCGGTTCCGGAAGACGTAAAGAACAAGGGCGAAGGGCACCTGGACCGCACAGGCCGCATCGTCGTGGACGAAGTCCTCTACAACCGGGACGGCGCTCCGTCTCTGCCGGACGCGTTCACCGCTCACCTGGGCGGTGTCTGGTGGGACAAGGACAGCGGACAGCAGGAGTTCAACCTCAAGGGAACGTCGCGCATCGAGGCCGGGCACAAGTACATCGCGGTGCTGGTCAAGGACGAGGACACCGATCAGTACGAGCTGGCCACCTACGGCGGTGTGCTCCCCTTCGACGGCGGCGCCGTCGGCGTCGGCGAGGTGGAAGGCACGACGCGCAGCAGCATCTCGGCCACCGCGACCGTGGGCGAGATGGACCAGAAGCTGAAGGGCAAGAGTTCCACCGATGTGAAGCAGGTCCTGAAGGCCGCCGACCTGTACCCTGCCGCAGCTGCCAACCCTGAACTTCCCGCCGGCAAGCGCCATGAGGAAGTAATAAAGGCAGGCGATCAGTAGGGCGCCGCACCGCTCCGTGACACTCGTCGGGCGAAGGGTGGTGAGTTCCTGTCCGGCTGAACTCACCACACCCCGCAGCACGGACGCATTCACCTCGGGACCGATGCGCCGCCCGAGCGACGTGTGAGCGGACGGCGCAGCACAGCTGCGAAGATCCCTCAAGGGCGGTCAGCAGCACTCCGAGACCTGATCTCTCGCGCCCTGGTAGAGGGGAGACCCCCTGATCCTGGCCCACAGATGGCCCATACGCACTGGTCAGCGCTGGGATACGGGCAAGAAAGGGTGAGACAGGCCGCGCGCAGAAGGGGTGTCCCGTGACCTGGGACACCCCTTCTGACCTGCAACATCTATGACCTGCGCGGAGGCGGTGGGATTTGAACCCACGGTGACATCGCTGCCACGACGGTTTTCAAGACCGTTCCCTTCGGCCGCTCGGGCACGCCTCCCCGCGCCGGCCGTGATCGGCGGCGCGGGGACAAGGGTAACGGGTCAGCGCGGGCCGGTGGGGGTCAGTTGTCGCCGACGCGGGAGCCGAGCGTGACGTCGACCGTGTGCTGCTTGCCGCCGCGCTCGTAGGTGATCGTGACCTTGTCGCCGGGCTGGTGGGTCCAGATCTCGCCGATCAGCGTGGGGCCGGAGTCGATCACCCGGTCGTCGAGCTTGGTGATGACGTCGCCCGGCTTGAGGCCCGCCTTGGCGGCCGGACCGCCCGGCTCGACCGGTGCCGCGCCGCCCGCGCCCTGGTCGGTGATCTGCGCGCCCTCGGAGCTGTCGTCCAGCGAGACGGACGCGCCGATCTTCGCGTACACCGGCTTGCCGTTCTTGATCAGCTCCTGGGCCACGTACTTGGCCTGGTTGATCGGGATGGCGAAGCCCAGGCCGATCGAGCCCGACTGGCCGGTGCCGAAGCCGCCGTTGCCGGTGGACTGGATCGCGGAGTTGATGCCGATGACATTGCCCCGCGCGTCCAGCAGCGGACCACCGGAGTTGCCCGGGTTGATCGAGGCGTCGGTCTGCAGGGCGCTCATGTACGACGCCTGGCTGCCGCTGCCGTCGCTGGAGGCCACCGGGCGGTTCTTGGCGCTGATGATGCCGGTCGTCACCGTGTCGGACAGGCCGAACGGGGCGCCGATCGCGATGGTCGAGTCGCCGACGGCCACCTTGTCCGAGTCGCCGAGGGTGAGCGGCTTCAGGTCGGAGGGGGCGTCCTTGAGCTTGATGACCGCCACGTCGTAGCCCTGCGCGTGACCGACCACCTCGGCGTCGTACTTCTTGCCGGTCGGGAAGGTCGCCGTGAGCTTGCCGCCGTCCACCGCGTCCGCCACCACGTGGTTGTTGGTGACGATGTGGCCCTGCTTGTCGAAGACGAAGCCCGTGCCGGTGCCGCCCTCGCCGCTGGTGCTCTCGGCCTCGATCGTGACCGTGCTCGGCAGCGCCTTGGCGGCGACACCCGCGGTCGTGCCCGGGTCGCGCTTGACGTCACCGCCGTTCGCGGAGGCCGAGACCGTCGTCGAGCCGGTGCTCTCGTCGTTGTCCTTCGCCAGCACGTAGCCGAGCCCGCCGCCGACACCGCCGGCCACCAGCGCGGCCACCAGGACCGCGGCGACCAGGCCACCGCGCCCGCGGCCGGACTTCGGCGCCGGCTGCTGGTACGACGAGCCCCAGCCGCCCGGGCCGGACCCGGAACCGCCGTCGCCGTAGGGGGCGGTCGGCGGCGGGGGCGGGGGCCAGGACGGATCGGGGGCAGAAGAGGAGGCGCCGGGGTGACCGGCGTCACCGGAGGCGCCCTGCCCCTGGGGGGCCTGCCCCTGGGCATCCTGCCCGTACGGCCCCTGGGGGACCTGCCCCTGGGCGTCCCGTCCGTACGGCCCCTGGGGGGCCTGTGCCTGGGGCTCCGGAGCAGCGGGAGCGTCCACCGGCACGGGGGGTGCGGACGGGGCGGGGGGTACCGCGGTGCCCTCGTTCTCGGTGCTCACAGCTTCTCTCCTAGATCCACGGCTGTTTTCCGGGTCGCACTCGGTCACGCTTTTCCACGCCGGTCGACGGGTCCGGCGGGCTGCAGCTGTGCTTGTCCCTTTGTATGCCGTCAGCTTTTCCCACTGGCCGTCAGAGCACCATAAGCGGTGCCTGTGCGTCCGCAGCCATTCTTTATATAGGTCATTACTGGCGAAAAGGGTGCAATCCCAATGCCTCCGTCCGGACCTGTGCATCCGTCGAGTCCGTCCGACCGGACGCGTACCCGCACTCGGTGGCACCATGACGCGGTGACCCACGCACGACAGCACGTCATTCAAGTCGTCGCCCACCGCGGAGCCTCCGAGGACGCCCCGGAGCACACCCTGGCCGCGTACACCAAGGCGATCGAGGACGGCGCGGACGCCCTCGAATGCGACGTACGCCTCACCGCCGACGGCCACCTCGTGTGTGTACACGACCGCCGGATCAACCGTACGTCCAACGGCCGCGGCGCGGTCTCGGCGCTGGAGCTCGCCGACCTCGCCGCCCTGGACTTCGGCTCCTGGAAGACGGGCGAGGCCTGGAAGGGACGCGACGAGGAACCCGACTGGGAGCACCGTCCGGAGGACCGCGAGGCGACCTCCGTCCTCACCCTGGAACGGCTGCTGGAACTCGTCGCCGATGCCGGGCGCCGGGTGGAACTGGCCATCGAGACCAAGCACCCCACGCGCTGGGCGGGCCAGGTCGAGGACCGGCTGCTGGTCCTGCTGAAGCGGTTCGGCCTCGACGCCCCGGCCTCCGCGGAGGAGTCACAGGTACGGGTCATGAGCTTCTCCGCCCGATCCCTGCACCGCGTTCATGCCGCCTCGCCGACCCTCCCGACGGTCTATCTGACGCAGTTCCTCTCACCCCGGCTGCGCGACGGACGGCTGCCTCCGGGGGTACGGATCGCCGGGCCGTCCATCCGGATCGTGCGCAACCACCCCACGTACATCGAGCGCCTGAAGCAGGCCGGCCACCAGGTGCACGTGTGGACCGTGAACGAGCCCGGGGACGTGGACCACTGCGTCGGACTGGGCGTCGACGCCATCATCACCAACCGCCCGCGCGCGGTGCTGGACCAGCTCGGCCGCTGACGTCCGGCTCCCGCGCCGTCAACCCGGTCAAGTCACGCCAGAACCACGCACACCTCTTGACCCCGTGCCTCGACGGGCGGGATCCTCCACTCTCGGCCACACCGACGATTTCCGGCCATGTGATGACAGGGAGTGCTCCGGCGCGTTCGTTCCGTGATCACTCATGGTGAATGCGTCACCGGACGTGGATTGGCCGGTTTCCGGTACAGGCCAATGGGGCATCCACACCGTGGCGTGGGGCGAAGGAGGTCTCGGGGGTGGCGTTGGTGGTGGCACAGGAGGTGCCCACGTCGTCGAGCATGGCCGTGCCCCATGGCCCTGCGGGCGTGGGGGAAGCGCGACACCGGATGCGTACGCAGCTGCGCAGAAGCGGAGTCGCGGAATCGGTCATCGACGACGCCGTACTGATCCTTTCCGAGCTCTTGAGCAACGCGTGCAAGCACGGCAGGCCGCTGGGCGACGCGTTCGCCGGTGACGGTGACGTCCGTGCCGCGTGGCGCGTGGAGCCGGCCGGCCGGCTCGTCGTCGAGGTCACGGACGGCGGCGGCCCGACCCGCCCCGCCCCCGCGACCCCGTCGGTCACGGCGCACGGCGGCCGCGGGTTGAACATCATCACCGCGCTCGCCGACGACTGGGGCGTGCGGGACGACATCCGCGGCGAGGTCACCGTGTGGGTGATCGTCCACGACGACGTCCACGACCCGGACGCGGGCCACCGCCGCGACGACTTCGCCACGCGCGTCATCGCCCCCGCGGTCTCCCGGATACCCGGGCTCGACTTCGCGGACGCCTTCGACGACATGGACTGAGAACCGCGGAGGCTGAGAACCGCAGGGACTGAGCACCACAGCGGCTCAGCACCACAGCGGCTCAGCACCACAGGGGACTGAGAACTACAGCGGGCTGAGGGACCACAGCGGCGGCTGATCACGACCCACTCCGGAAACGGCAGGACCCGACCGCGTACGCCGCGCTGGACCGAGGTTGTCCACAGGACCCCGTCGCCCCCGGCACGAACGGCTAGGCTCGCGACCGTACGAGACGAGCCGTAACCGGGAGACCCATCGATGGCCAAGAAGCGACCCCAGACGAAGGCCAAGCGCCCGCAGACCACGGGCGGAGCCCGCACCGCAGGTGCCGATGGAGACGTTCCGGTCGTCGGCGCTCGCGAACCCTGCCCCTGCGGCAGCGGCCGCCGCTACAAGGCCTGCCACGGCCGGGCCGCCTCGCACGCCGCGACCGAGCTGGTGCACCGCCCCTTCGAGGGCCTGCCCGGCGAGTGCGACTGGGTCGCCCTGCGCGAACTGGTCCCGGCGGCCACGGTCGAGCTGACCCTCAAGGACGGCCTGCCCGAGGGCGTCCCGGCGGTCACCCTGGCCACGGTCCTCCCCATGGCCTGGCCGGCGCTGCGCCGCGACGACGGCTCGGTCCTGCTCGGCCTGCAGAACGACACCTCGTCCGGCGACATCAGCCGCGACCTCGCCGACACCCTCCAGCGCGCCCTGGAAGCCGAGCCCGGCACGCCCGTCCAGGGCCGCCGCGCCCCGGCCGACAGCCCGCGGCTGCAGGACCTGCTCGACCCCGAGGGCGCGTTCGAGCCAGAAGTCCACAGCGGCTTCGAGTTCTGGGTGCCGGACCCGGAGAACGCCACGCCCGACGTGACCGCCTCCCTGGAGCGGGCCAACGCCGCGGCCATCCCGACCGTCAAGCTCCAGGGCGTGGACGCGGCGTACTGGTGCGAGACGCCGGAGAAGAACCACCTGCGGTGGGTCATGCCGCACGCCGAGGAGCTGCTTCTGGACGCGCTCGCGCGGCTGCACGCCGCGGGCCGCTCCAGCCTCGGCGAGGGCACCCGCCTGGTGGGCTCCTTCCGCGCTCACGGACTCACGGTGCCGGTGTGGGACCTGCCCAGCGAGGTCACGGCCGAGGACGTCGAGAAGCCGGCGGCGGAGTTCGCCGAGCGCCTCGCCGCCGCCCTGGCGACGGACGCGCCGCTCACCGCGGACGAGCGCCGCGCCCGCGGCGGCCTCACCAACCGGCAGGTCACGCTCAGCTGAAGCCCGCCTCGGCACCCGGCCGGCCGGACCACCGGCCGGCCGGGGTGTCGCGCCCTCGACGGATCACAACTGCCGTCGGGGACAAGCCAGTCGGTGACTGGAAAGGCGAGTTCGAATTTGCGAACCGCCGATCTCTTGTTACCGTTCCTGTAGCCCGGTTGCTGGTGCATCCCCCGTCGCCAGCAACCGGGTCTTTGCGTCCGGGCTTCCGTTCACCGAACGCAGCCGCTCGTCAACTGCCCGTTTCCACAGGTGAGTTGCTCCCCGAGCGCAGCAGCAGCGGCCCCAGCCCGCCCCGCTCGGCGAACTCCGCGACGGCCGTGTACGCCGCCGGATTCCCACGTGCGGGTTCCCGGGGTGTCTCACACGTCCCCGGCTCGTCCTCCGCCCCCACGGCGCACGTCATGCGCACGTTCCGGTCGTCAGGACCCATCAGGCTCAGCACGGCGTCCAGCGTCTGGCCCGTCGCATTGCGGTAGTAGGTCCGCGCCCAGGTCTGCGCACCCTGCGTCACCACACAGGTCTGCGCCTCGATGCCGTCGGGGGAGGTGAGTTCGGGGCCGCAGCGCACCGCGGTCGACAGCCCCTGGCCGAGCCCGGGGAGAGCGGCGACGGCGGAGGGCTCCGGGGCCCCGGGCGCCTTGTCGTCGGCGCGCGGGGAAGGCCGTAGGGCACCGGAACCGGACGCCCGGGCATCGGCACCCACCGAACCCGCGGCCCCCACCGAACCCACAGTGCCCTTCGCACCCACAGTGCCCTTGGAACCCACGGCACCCTTGGGCCCCGCGGAACCGGCGGACCCCGCGGACGCCGCCGCGAGCGGCAGTGCGATCGCGCACGCCGCCACGACGCCCACGAGGGCGAGCAGTCTGGTCTTTCGGGAGTCCCGGGAGCGGCCCCGGGCGTGTCGCCGCATGGTTCCGGAACTTAACGCGCCGGGGCGGGCGACAGGCTCGGCGCGCCCGACAGCCCTACAACTCGGGCGCGCTCACACCCGTACGAGTGAGGGCTTCGACCACGGCGTCCACCACGGCCTCGACATCGGGCACCCACGGGGAGGCCGAGCCGGGCAGCGGCGCGCGCTCCCAGCGGATCTCGCCCCGGCCGGTCTCGGACGGCGGCAGGGCCAGGTAGCCGCCCTCGCCGTGGAAGCGGAGGGAGCCGGGCACGAAATCCTTGGCGTAGAGCAGCTCGCCGAGCTGCTCCATGGAGTACGGCTTGACGAGGATCGCCCAGCGGGCGGGGGAGGCGACGACCGGGCCGAGCCGCATGCCCATCCGGTCCAGTGCCTTGAGTGCGCGGGCGGCCGGGAGGGCCGGCAGGGAGACCGCGCAGGGGGCCTGGCCGCCGGTGGCCAGGACGATCGGCGCCGTCGGCCTGTTGCCCCACCACCAGCTCACCATGCGTCCGTCGGTGGTGGCCGCGAGGAGAGCGGGGTCGAAGGGATGCGCGCCGGGCACCGTGCAGTCGGGGTCGGGGCAGCTGCAGCGGGAGGGCCCCTGCGGGTCCGCCGCCACGCCCGGGAGTACGGGCCACCGCCATTGCGTCGCGTAGGTCAGGGCCGCGTCGATCAGCTCAGGCTTCCCGTCGCCGCGCTGAGACAAGAGCCTGCGTCGCCTTCCGAGGATCTCGCGCATGAGCGCTCGTTCCTTTCCGTTGCACGCCTGGCAACACCGTGGTCCACGTCACATCGTGTGTCGATCACTTCACTGTGCGTACCTGTTGGCGCATCACACCCCTGCTTGAAGCAAGGGGAACCCCCTGTGGGTCGAGCTTTGGGCTGCCTCCGCGGCCGTCCCGCCCATACTGCGTCTGTCGAAAGCACGGGCGTGGCGTAGGGGTGGCGAAGTATGGCGTTTGCCGTCGCGCGTATTTCTCTCCGCCTCCGCCACGGGAGGATGGGGCACGGTCGTCGGTGGATAGGACGCCCGGTTCCGTCACCAGGTTCCGGGTGGTTCCCAACCACCCCTGGCCTTTACCGAGTACGTACCCATCACGACCGTTGTGACGCTCCGTCGAGCAAGCCCAGTCGACCGCAATAAGCCGTCCCCTGAGGCAGTTTTAAGCCAACTTTGCTTTTCCGCAAGAGGAAGGGGAGTTGTTCCCTCGCACCTCACGGACACCAGGAATCCCGGCAGGACAATGCTGGACATCTCCTCACGAGTGCGTGTACATGTGGAGACACTGCTAGCGACGCAGAATGACATGGGGGTTTGCGATGCTTTTGAGCAGTACGTACCGGTTGGAAGGCCGGACGCCATGAACGCTCCGCACCCTCCGAAAGTGGCCGGAATCGATTCAACGGTTCCGGCACCCGCACACACTGTCGCGCCCGTGACGACGGGTTCGTCCCCGGCCGTCCCCGCACCTCCCCCGGCCCCTCCCGGCGCGGTGCTCCAGGACCGCCTCGCGGGCTGGGTCTCCGGCCTCACCACCCTGCACGAGCTCACCGAACGCCTGGCCCGCACGGCCACGCTCGACGAGGCGCTCCAGGAACTGCTGAGGGCCGGCGCCGCCTTGGTGGGCGCCCGGCGCGGACTCGTCGTCCTCGAACCGGGCGACGGACTCGGTCCGGACACCACCACCGGACTGGGTCTCGCCCGCGCCGATCTCGGCCACATCGAGACAGTGCCGCGCAGCGCCCTGTCCTACGGACGGATCCTCGATGGCCTGCCGGGCGGCGAGGGCGGCATCGCCGTACCCGACCTGTTCGCGGAGGAGGGACTCGATCCCCGCCACCGCGAGGTCGCCGCCCGCCTCGGCTACGCCGCCAGCTACGCCCTCCCCTTGGCCACCGACACCGCCGGCCGCCTCGGCGCCGTGGTGTGGCTCTACGACGAGCCCGCCGAACCGGGCGAGCGGCAGCGCCACCTGGCCGGCCTCTACACGCGCTACGCCGCCGAGCACCTGGCCCGGCTCCTCGAACTGGAACGCACGCGCACGTCCATGGCCACGATGTCCGACGAGCTGCTGCCCGCGCGGCTGCCCCGGGTCGCCGGCGTCCAGCTCGCCGCCCGGCACCGCAGCGGCCCGCGCGGCGGCGGCGACTGGTACGACGCGCTGCCGCTGCCCGACGCCGCCCTCGGTCTCGCCGTGGGGTCCGTCACCGGCTCGGGCCCCAGCGCGGTCGCCGCGATGGGACGGCTGCGGGCGTCGCTGCGCGCCTACGCCGTGATGGAGGGGGAGGACCCGGTCGCCGTCCTGTCCGACCTGGAGCTGCTGCTGCGGCTGACCGAGCCGGCCCGCTCGGCCACCGCCCTGTTCGGCTACTGCGAACCGGCCGCCCGCAAGATCACGCTGGCCGGTGCCGGGCACAGCCCGCCGCTGCTGATCGGACAGCGCCGCACGGAGTTCGTGGAGACGTCCGTCTCCGCCCCGCTGGGCATGCTCGCCTGCTGGGAAGCGCCGAGCGTGGAGATTCTCGCCGAACCCGGAGAGACGGTTCTGCTCTACACCGACGGGCTGCTGCACCGCACCGGCGAGACCACCGACCGCGCCTTCGCCCGGCTGCACACGGCGGCGGCCGGAGTGCCCCGGGCCCTGCGCGGCGACCCCGGCGCGATCGCCGACCACGTCCTGCGGAGCGTGCTGCCGGACGGGCTGGACGCGGCGGAGGGTGCGGAGGACGTCGTCCTGCTGGCGGTCCGCTTCGAGTGACGCTCCTCGTCGCCCCGGGCCCGGTTCCACGCCGCCGTAGAGTGGACGGTGGTCCAGTGCCATATCGAGGAGGATGACCGTGGCCGAGGAGCTCACACCGGCGACCCCGGACGAGAGCGAAGAGCCGATCAAGCAGCGGAAGAACGGACTGTACCCCGGCGTGTCCGACGAGCTTGCCGAGAACATGAAGAGCGGCTGGGCCGACACCGAGCTGCGCGACCTCGAGCCCATCCCCCAGGCCGCCGAGACCGCCGCCCGCCGGGCCGCGCTCTCCGCGCGCTTCCCGGGCGAGCGTCTGGTGATCCCCGCGGGCAACCTGAAGACCCGCTCGAACGACACCGAGTACGCCTTCCGCGCCTCCGTCGAGTACGCCTACCTCACCGGCGGCCGGCCCGACGAGAGCGCAGACGGCGTCCTGGTCCTGGAGCCCAAGGACGAGGGCCACGAGGCGACCATCTACCTCCTGCCGCGCTCCGACCGCGAGAACGGTGAGTTCTGGCTGGACGGCCAGGGCGAGCTGTGGGTCGGCCGCCGCCACTCCCTCACCGAGGCCGGGACGCTGTACGGCATCCCCGCCTCCGACGTGCGCGAGCTGGCCGGCGCCCTGCGCGAGGCCACCGGGCCGGTACGGGTCGTGCGCGGCTACGACGCCGGCATCGAGGCGGCCCTGACCGACAAGGTCACCGCCGAACGCGACGAGGAGCTGCGGGTCTTCCTCTCCGAAGCGCGCCTGGTCAAGGACGACTTCGAGGTCGGCGAGCTGCAGAAGGCGGTCGACTCGACCGTGCGCGGCTTCGAGGACGTGGTGAAGGTCCTCGACAAGGCCGAGGCCACCTCCGAGCGGTACATCGAGGGCACGTTCTTCCTCCGCGCGCGCGTCGAGGGCAACGACGTCGGCTACGGCACGATCGCCGCGGCCGGACCGCACGCCTGCACGCTGCACTGGGTGCGCAACGACGGGGCGGTCCGCTCCGGCGAGCTGCTGCTGCTCGACGCGGGAGTGGAGACGCACACGTACTACACGGCCGACGTGACGCGCACGCTGCCGATCAACGGACGGTTCAGCGATCTCCAGCGCAAGATCTACGACGCCGTGTACGAGGCCCAGGAGGCCGGGATCGCGGCGGTGAAGCCCGGCGCGAAGTACCGCGACTTCCACGACGCCGCGCAGCGGGTGCTGGCGGAAAAGCTCGTCGAGTGGGGCCTTGTCGAAGGGCCTGTGGAGCGGGTGCTGGAGCTCGGGCTGCAGCGGCGCTGGACGCTGCACGGGACCGGGCACATGCTCGGCATGGACGTGCACGACTGCGCTGCCGCGCGGGTGGAGACGTACGTGGACGGCACGCTGGAGCCGGGCATGTGCCTCACGGTCGAGCCCGGGCTGTACTTCCAGACGGACGACCTCACCGTGCCCGAGGAGTACCGGGGCATCGGGGTGCGGATCGAGGACGACATCCTCGTCACCGAGGACGGCAACCGGAACCTCAGTGCGGCGCTGCCTCGGCGGTCCGACGAGGTCGAGGCGTGGATGGCCTCTCTCAAGGGCTGAGTGTTGTCTGGGGGGCGTGGGGGCTTGGTCGCGCCACGCGGCGGAGCCGCACAGGGACTCAGCCCCGCGCCCCCGCAGGCTTGAGGGCGTCCAGGAACAGGGCGCCTGCCAGCAGGGGCCCGCTCCCCCTCGGGGACCAGGCTCGCCGGCGAAGGTCCGTATCGAGAACTCCCAGGGCCGCCGCCCCCGGCTCGGTGGCCGTACCGCCCGCTTGCAGGACACCCCGTGCTCCTGCCTGGACCTGCCGCAGGCCCACCGGACCGGCCGCATACAGCAGTTCCGTGTCCTGGAGGGTGGACATCACCGTGAGCAGGGCGTCCAGGCGGGCCTGGGGCTCGCTGGCGCCCTGGCTGCGGGCCGTGGCGAGGGCGGTCAGGGCGCGGCGGACGTGGGGGAAGCCGGCCCGGGCCTCTCCCCGCGCGCCGGCCGCGCCGTAGCGGGCCGACATCGTGGAGCCGCGCGAGGGGCGGCGTGGGGCGCGGCGGTCGGGGTAGGCGGCCAGCTGTTTGGCCAGGGCCGTGGTGTCGGCCGGACCGGCTTCCGGCCGCAGGGCTGCCGCCGCCACCAGCAGGCCCAGCGTCCACAGGGCGCCTCGGTGGCCGCCGCCCGCCAGCGCCACCGTGTGTTCGGTCGAGCGGCCGATCGCGCCCAGGTCGGCGCGGAGGCGGGCGCTGGGCTCGCCCGTGCGGCGGGCTGTGGCGGCCATGGCGATGAGGCCGGGGAGCAGTGCTCGGGCCGACCACCGCAGGGCGCTGTGGTCCCGGGCTGTGCGCTCCCGCGGGTCGGGCAGGCCCGGCTTGGGGGCCAGGGCCAGCTGACCGACCAGGGCGTCGACGGCGGCCTTCGCTAGTGCCTGGTCCTCACGGCCGTTCCCGTACTGCGTTCCCGTCATGGGCCGGGAATGTAGGGGTGCCACCCATGAGACGGATGGGTCCCGGCTGTGGGCCCCTTTCCATCGCCCCCTGGGGCACCTACTGGCCCTTCCCTCACACGTCCAACCGGTCGGTCAAGAAACAGCAGGTCAGCGGTAGTTGACGTATGAGATCATGGCCGACCTTGCCGGTCCGACTCGGGGAACAGGCGCGATCATCATGAAGAACGTATCGACGGCGCTGACCATGCAGGACGCCATCCTCACCCTCCAGAAGTACTGGAGCGACAACGGCTGCATGATCACGCAGCCGCTGAACACCGAGGTCGGAGCCGGTACGGCCAACCCGGCCACGGCGCTGCGGGTGCTCGGTCCCGAGCCGTGGAGCGTCGCCTACGTGGAGCCCAGCGTGCGGCCGGACGACTCGCGCTACGGCGAGAACCCCAACCGGCTCCAGACCCACACCCAGTTCCAGGTGATCCTCAAGCCCGACCCGGGCAACCCGCAGGAGCTCTACCTGGGCAGCCTGCGCGCCCTGGGCGTCGACCTGAACGCGCACGACGTGCGGTTCGTCGAGGACAACTGGGCCTCGCCCGCCCTCGGCGCCTGGGGGCTGGGCTGGGAGGTCTGGCTGGACGGCATGGAGATCACCCAGTTCACCTACTTCCAGCAGGTCGGCGGCGTCGCCCTGGACCCGGTGTCGGTGGAGATCACATACGGTCTCGAACGCATCCTGATGAACCTTCAGGGCGTGTCCCACTTCAAGGACATCGCCTACGCGCCGGGCATCACCTACGGCGAGGTGTTCGGGCAGAACGAGTACGAGATGAGCCGCTACTACCTCGACGACGCCGACATCGACACCAACCACCGGCTGTTCGAGTCGTACGCGGCCGAGGCCCGGCGCCTGCTGGACCTGGAGCTGCCGGTCCCGGCGTACACCTACGTGCTCAAGTGCAGCCACACCTTCAACGTGCTCGACGCGCGCGGTGCGATCAGCACCACCGAGCGGGCCAAGGCGTTCTCGCTGATGCGCGGCCTGACCCACGAGACGGCCAAACTGTGGGAGCGGCGGCGGGCCGCGCTGGAGCATCCCCTCGGGCGGGCGGCGGCGCCCGCTCCGGCCGAGCGGGCCGTGCTGCCCAAGGTGCCCGGCGTCGAGACGCTGCTCTTCGAGATCGGCGTGGAGGAACTGCCCTACGCCGACGTCCCCGCGACCACCGAGGCGGTGCGCGAGTCGGTCACCGCCAAGCTCGCCGCGACCCGGCTGGGGCACGGCGCGATCAACGTGCTGGCCACCCCGCGCCGGATCGTGATCACCGTCGACGGTGTGCAGCCGCGCGAGCGGGACACCATGAAGACCGTGCGCGGGCCCAAGGTCGCCGCCGCCTTCAAGGACGGCGCTCCCACGCCCGCGTTGCTGGGCTTCGCCCGCAGCCAGGGCGCCGAACCGACGGACGTGCGGATCGTCGAGGTCAAGGGCGTCGAGTACGTGGCCCTGACCCGGCACGAGGAGGGCCGCCCGGCGGTCGAGGTGCTCAGCGATCTGCTGGCCGAGGTCGTCTCCGGGCTGCGGGCCGGACGCAACATGCGCTGGAGCGACCCGGGGCTGTCGTTCTCGCGCCCCGTGCGCTGGCTGCTCGCGCTGCTGGGCCGTACTCCCCTGCCCGTCGTGGTCTCCTCGCTGTCGGCCGGCGACACCACGCGGGTGCAGCGGCAGGCCCCCTACCCGGAGGTCCGGGTGACCTCCGCCGAGGGCTACCCGCACTTCCTGCACATGCATGGCATCCTGCTCGACCGGGACGCCCGGCGCGGCGCGGTCGTGCGCGGGGCCCTGGAGGCCGCCGCCGAGGTGGGCGGGCGCATCGACGTCGAGGGCCAGGCCGGGCTGATCGACGAGATCACCGACATCCTGGAGTTCCCCTACGCCGTGCGGGGGTCGTTCGACGAGCGCTACCTCGAACTGCCCGCGAGCGTGCTGACCACCGTGATGCGCAAGCACCAGCGCTATCTGCCGGTGCTGGACGGCGAGCGGCTCATGCCGCACTTCGTGACCTTCGCCAACGCCCTGTGCGACGACGACGTGGTGCGGGCGGGCAACGAGGCGGTGCTGCGGGCCCGTTACGAGGACGCCGCGTTCTTCTGGCGGGCCGACCTCAAGGTGGCGCCGGAGGAGTTCCGGCGGCGGCTGGACAAGCTGACCTTCGAGGACCGGCTGGGCACGGTCGCCGACCGTGCCGTCCGGCTCGCCTCCCTCGCCCAGGACCTGGCCGGACGGGCCGGGCTCCCGGAGGAGTCGGTGGAGGTCGTACGGCGGGCCGGCGCGCTGGCCAAGTTCGACCTGGCCTCGCAGATGGTGATCGAGTTCTCCGGGCTGGCCGGGGTCATGGCCGAGGAGTACGCCAGCCGGGCCGGCGAGTCCCCGGAGGTCGCCCGGGCACTGGCCGAGATGGAGCTGCCCCGGTCCGCCGGAGGCGCCCTGCCCGCCGGTGACGCGGGGGCCGTGCTGTCCCTCGCCGACCGGTTCGACCTGGTGACGGGCATGTTCCTGATCGGCGCCGCACCCACCGGAAGCTCCGACCCGTACGGGGTGCGCCGGGCCGCGATCGGGCTGCTCAACGTGCTGCGGAGCCTGCCCGCCGTGGCCGGGGTGCGGGTGAGCGAGGGGCTGCGCGCGGCGGCCGTACGGTATGCCGCACAGGGCGTCGAGGTACCCGCCGAGCGGGTCGCCGAGGCCGCCGAGCTGATCACCCGGCGCTATGAGCAGCAGCTCACGGACGCCGGGCACGAGCACCGGCTCGTCCAGGCGGTCCTGGTCTGGGCCGACCGGCCCGCCCATGGCGATCGCACGCTGGCCACGCTGGAGCGCCATGTCGGAAGCGAGGCGTTCGAGGCGCTCGCCGCCGCGTTCCAGCGGGTGGTGCGCATCCTGCCCGAGGGCGGTGTCGAGGCGGCGGACACGTCACTGCTGACCGCCCCCGCCGAACTGAGTCTCGCCGAGAGCGCACAGGCCGTACGCCAGGCGTTGCAGGGCCGCGAGGACGATCTCGGCGCGCTGATCGAGGTCTCCGCCCCGCTGGTCGACGCGATCGGCGTGTTCTTCGACGAGGTGCTGGTGATGGACCCCGACCCGGCGGTCCGCGCGGCACGGCTGGCGCTGCTGACGGAGGTGGCGGGGCTGGCGCGTACGACGCTGGACTGGGACGCGCTGTAAGGGCGCCGGTCCGGTCACGGGCGGTGTTTCACGTGAAACACGTGAAACACGTGAAACACCGCCCCGTCGTCGGGAGGGTCAGACCGCCATCAGCGGTGCGCCGGACCGCCACTTCAGGACCTTGTCGAAGCTCACCACGGCTCCACCCCGGCCCGGCTTGTTGCCGATGTGGACATGGTCGGCGAGCTCCTCGATGAGGCACAGCCCCCTGCCGTTCTCCGCGTCGGAGTGAGCGGGGCGGATCGGCGGGCGGGACCGGCCTGCGGGCGCCGCGGGGAAACCCGGGCCTGCGTCGGCGACCTCGATCCGGCACTTCTCGCCGTCGAGGTAGGCGGTGACCCGGTACGCCTCCGAGCCGGGGCCGCGCCCGGTGTCCCCGCCGTGCTCCACGGCGTTCGCGCACGCCTCGCTGAGGGCGACGGAGAGGTCGTAGGAGATGTCCGGGTCGACGCCCGCGGTCTCCATCGTGCCGATCAGCAGGCGGCGGGCGAGCGGCACGCTCGCAGCTTCGCGCCGCAGATGGAGTGACCACCAGATGCTCATGCTCCAGCCTCCTGGCTGCGGCTCGACATACCGATACGTATTGCCCTCCGTGCCCATGTGTAAGCGTGAAGTTGACGTGACGCCGCCCATACGGCGGATGCGTGCTGGTCCTGATCGGTGTATGTGAGGGCAGACTTCGGCGCATCCGGGGGCACGCGGTGCCAGAGCGTGACGTTCCGGTCGTATGGCATCTTGTGGACCTGCCGCACGGGGCATGCGGGGCCAGTGCGATGATGAGCCCGCCATGACTGCCCCCCACGCGCGCGCGACGCGCTCCGGACACACGCTCCGGATCCTGCGGGCCGCGGTGTTCGCCGCGGTCTGTGTCGTGCTGGCCGGGGCAGGTCACGCAGTCGCCTCCTGCGACGGCATCCCGCTGTGGACGCTGGGCGCCGGGTTCTTCGGGGTCGCCGCCGTGGCCGCTCCGCTGGCCGGGCGCGTGCGCTCGCTGGTCGGGATCACGGCACTGCTCGCGGCCGGTCAGACGGTGCTGCACACCCTGTTCGGCCTCGGCCAGCACGGTACGGCCGCCGTCACGTCCTCGGTGCCCGCGGGCGGGAGCGACGCCGCACTGATCCAGCAGGCCGCGCGATTCGCGTGCGGCACCACGGCGGCGGCGATCAGCCCGGTGCAAGCGCAGAAGATCCTCACCGACGCCCGGATCCAGCCGCCCACCCGGGCCCACACGCATCTGGCCGCGGACGCCGTCCCCGGCTCCGCCGCCTCGCTGTGGCCGTCCCTGCCGATGCTGCTCGGACACGTCCTCGCGGCGCTCGCCGCCGGCTGGCTGCTGCGCCACGGCGACCTGGCGCTGCTGCGGCTCACCGAACTGTCGGCGCAGGGAGTCACCGAGGGAGCGCTCATGCGCTCCCTGCGGGCCGCTCTCGCGCTGGTACGCGCCCTGCGCGCCGGGCTTCCGGGAGCCCCGGAGGCCCACCCGCGCCCGGCGCACACCGCCCGGCCCGCGCCCCCGATGCCGCGCACCACGGCACTCCAGCACTCGGTCATCCGTCGCGGCCCGCCGGCCTCCCCGGCTTCCGCAGCCGCACTCGCCCTCGCCGCCTGACGCGACGCGACCACCACCACTTCCGCCCCTCGGATGCCCGGGACTCCTTGCCGGAGCCCTGGATTCCTGGATCCCGCGGAGGAGGGGCCGCCGTCGTGCGGCACGCGCGTGGGCGCGCATCCCTCCTTCCTCATCCAGACCGACTCACAGCGGAGTGCTCCTTTCATGAAGGCTTCCCGAATCGTCGCGGCCGGTGCCGCCGCCGGTGTCACCGTTCTCGCCCTGTCCGCCCCCGCCTTCGCGCACGTCTCCGTGCAGCCCGAGGGCACGGCTGCCAAGGGCGGCTACGCGGTCATCGACTTCAAGGTCCCCAACGAGCGCGACGACGCCTCCACCACCAAGCTCGAGGTCAACTTCCCCACCGACCACCCGCTGGCCTCCGTCATGCCGGAGCCGATGCCGGGCTGGAAGATCGAGGTCACCAAGTCCAAGCTGGACAAGCCGCTGGAGATGCACGGCGAGAAGATCACCGAGGCCGTCAGCAAGGTCACCTGGACCGCCGACGGCAAGGGGATCGAGCCCGGCTACTTCGAGAAGTTCCCGCTCTCGGTCGGCCAGCTCCCCGAGGACACCGACCAGCTGGCCTTCAAGGCCCTGCAGACGTACTCCAACAAGGAGGTCGTCCGCTGGATCGAGGTGCCGGAGAAGGGCAAGGAGGAGCCCGACAACCCGGCCCCGGTGCTGGAGCTGTCCGCCGCCTCCGAGGACGGGCACCACGGCGCTGCGTCCGATGACGACTCCGACGCCAAGTCGGCCGAGAAGGCCTCCACCCACACCGCCGCCGACGACTCCGCCTCCTCCGACGGCACCGACACCACCGCCCGCGTGCTGGGCATCGTCGGCATCGTGGTCGGCGCCGCCGGCGTCGCCTACGGCGTGCTCGCCGGGCGCCGGCGGTCCAACGCCTGACGCCGCTTCCGTTGACGGCGCGCACCGGATCCCCGCCCCCTGCGGGGATCCGGTGCGCGCCGGGTCACCGACATCTGGGACATTTTTCTATGCGCACCAAGACCTTCGCCGCGGCCGCACTCCTCGCCGCCGCCTCCCTCACCCTGACCGCATGCGGCAGCGGCGACGACAGCGACAAGCCCGTCACCGTGGTGTCGGAGGAGGCCGGTTCCGACAAGGCCGCCACCGTCCTCGACAAGCCGTTCGAGAAGCCGGACCTGGTCCTCACCGACACGCAGGGCAAGAAGTACGACCTCCGCAAGGAGACCGCGGGCAAGCCCACGCTGATCTACTTCGGCTACACCCACTGCCCCGACGTGTGCCCGCTGACGATGAACAACATCGCCGTCGCCAAGAAGCAGCTGCCCAAGGCCGAACAGGACGAGCTGCGCGTGGTGTTCGTCACCACCGACCCCAAGCGCGACACCTCGGCCGGGCTGGGCAAGTGGCTCAAGGGCATCGACACCGAGTTCGTCGGTCTCACCGGCGACTTCGCGACCATCCAGGCCGGCGCCCGCACCCTCGGCATCTCCATCGAGCCGACGCGGAAGGACAAGAACGGCAAGCTCATCTCCGAGCACGGCACCCAGGTCATCGCCTTCTCCCCGAAGACCGACGGCGGCTACGTGCTCTACGGCGAGAACGCCAAGGTCGACGACTACACCAAGGACCTCCCCAAGATCATCAAGGGGGAGAACCCGTGAGGCGGCGGCTCGGCCCGGCGGCCCTGGCCATAGCCGGAGCGCTGGCCCTGGCGGGCTGCGGCGGCTCCGACTCGGCCGACTCCGGCGACAACGGCTCCGGGAAGGCGGAACTGTCCGCCGGTTCCGCCTACATGCCGCAACCGGTGTCCGGCGACATGGCGGCCGGCTTCCTCACCGTCACCAACAAGGGCGCTGCCCCCGACGAGCTGACCTCGGTCACCAGTGACATCGCCCGGCAGGTCACCGTGCACGAGACCGTCGACGGGGCGATGCAGGAGGTCAAGAGCCTCAAGATCCCCGCGGGCGGCCGGCTGGAGCTGAAGAGCGGCGGCGACCACCTGATGTTCGAACAGCTGAAGAGCAAGCCGAAGGAAGGTCAGACGGTCTCCGTCGAGCTGCACTTCGCCCACTCCGGACCCGTGAAGGTCGAGATGCCGGTGAAGCCGGCGACCTACACCCCGAAGACCGGACATTGAGGGAGGGACCCCTGTGACGCAGACCATCGCCCCCCGCGTCCGGACACTGGTGCTGCTGCTCCTGGCCGCGGCCTGCGCACTCCTCACCGGAGCCGGCCCGGCCTCCGCGCACGCCGCGGTGACCGGCAGCGACCCCGGGCAGGGGGCGGTGGTCGACAAGGCCCCGGCCCGGATCACGCTCACCTTCTCCGAACCGGTCGCACTGTCCGACGACTCGCTGCGCGTCCTCGACCCCGAGGGCAAGCGCGTCGACACGGCCGAACCGGCCACCGTCAGCGGCACGACGTACGCCGTGCCCCTGCACTCGGGCCTGCCCGACGGCACGTACACGGTGGCCTACCAGGTCGTCTCGGCGGACAGCCATCCCGTCGCCGGCGCCTACACCTTCTCCATCGGCGCCCCCTCCAAGACATCCGTGTCGGTCTCCGGGCAGTCGACCGACGACGGCGTCGTGGGATGGCTGTACGGCTTCGGACGGTATGTGTCGTACGCCGGGTTCATCGTGATGGCCGGCGGCGCCGCCTTCGTGCTGGCCTGCTGGCGGCGCGGTTCCGGGGTGCGGCCGGTGCAGCGGTTCGTCGTCTCCGGGTGGGTCGCACTCACCGCTTCGACGCTCGCCCTGCTGCTTCTGCGCGGCTCCTTCACCGGCTCCGGGAAGGTCGCCGACATCTTCGACCTGTCCCTGCTCGGGCAGGTGCTGCAGACCAAGAGCGGTGCGGCCCTGGTGTCCCGGCTGCTGCTGCTCGCCGCGGCGGCCCTCTTCATCGCCGTGCTGTTCGGCGCGTACGCCCGCCCGTCTCCCACCACCACCCTGACCGACGGCGCTTCGCGCCGACAGCCTGATTCAAGCGAGGACGCCGAGCAGAAGCGGGACCTGACCTTCGGGCTCTCGATCGGCGGCGTCGTGGTGGCGGCCGGGCTCGCGGCGAGCTGGGCGATGTCGGAGCACGCCTCGGTCGGCCTCCAGGCGGGCATCGCCATGCCGGTCGACGTGCTGCACCTGCTGGCCGTCGCCGCCTGGCTCGGCGGGCTGGGCGCGCTGCTGGTCGCCCTGTACCGCGCGCCCGCCGACACGCCCGTCGACGCACCGGCCGTACGCCGCTTCTCCCAGGTCGCCTTCGGCAGCGTCCTCGCCCTGATCGCGACCGGGACGTACCAGTCCTGGCGCCAGCTCGGCTCCTGGTCGGCCTTCACCGACACCCGCTACGGGCAGCTCCTCCTGGCCAAGATCGCCCTAGTGGTCGTCCTGGTCGGCGTCGCGTGGATCTCGCGCCGCTGGACCGGGCGGCTGGCACAGACGGTGCCGGTCGATGCATCGGCGGTACGGGAGAAGGCGCGCGTCGGGGCGGGGGCTGACGGCGCCGGGGAAGCCGCTGCCGTCGGCGACAGGGACGCCCGTGCGGAGAACGAGAGCGGCCTCGACACCGACGAGCAGCCCGGCACCGAGTCCGCCGGGCCCGCCGAACCCGCCGAGCCTGCCGAGCCCGCCGACTCCGAACGCGCCGCGCAGCTCGCCCGGCAGCAGGCCGCCCGGGACGCGGCCCAGCAGAGGCGGATGCGCGACGCGGACCCCAACCGCTTCGGGCTGCGCCGCTCCGTGCTGGCCGAGGCCGGTATCGCGGTCGTGCTGCTCGCCGTGACCACCGTCCTGACGCAGACCGAGCCGGGACGCACCGAGCAGGAGGCCAAGGCGGCCACCGCGGCCTCCGCGTCCTCCTCCGCCGACGAGGGCGCGTCCGGGGCGCTGACCCTGAACATGCCGTTCGACACCGGCGGCGAGGACGGCAAGGGCATCGTCACCATCGACGTCGACCCCGCCCGCGTGGGCGGCAACGAGATGCACGTCTACGTGGAACGCCCCAACGGCCAAGCCTTCGACATCCCTGAGGTGAAGGTCGAGTTCACCCTCAAAGCCAAGGACATCGGGCCCCTGCCCGTCGTCCCCGACCACATCGCCACCGGACACTGGTCGGCGATCGGAGTGCAGATCCCCATGGCCGGGGACTGGCAGGTCGACGTGACCGTGCGGACCTCCGACATCGACGAGGTGACCGTCTCCAAGAACGCGCAGATCGGCTGAACGACCATGCCTGACCAGTCCCTTCCGAAGACCCGCACCCCCGAGGCCGGCACGGCGCAGAGCGAAGCGGCCCCCGCCCACGAGGGCCTCTCACGGCGGCGGCTGCTCGGCACCGCGGGTGCCACCGGGCTCGTCCTCGGCACGGCGGGTGCCGCCGTGGGCTACGCCACCGCCCCCTCCGAGGCGGCCGCTCCGCTCACCTCGCTCGGCACGGACCGGGCGATGTTTCACGGGAAACATCAGCCCGGCATCACCGACGGCCTCCAGGCACGCGGCCATCTGGTGGCCTTCGACCTGACGGCGGGCTCCGGCCGCAAGGAAGCCGCGGCCCTGCTCCGCCGCTGGTCGGAGACGGCCCGGCGGCTGATGGCAGGCGAGCCGGGCAGCCACGACGACACCGACGTGGCCCGTGACGCGGGCCCGTCGTCGTTGACGATCACCTTCGGCTTCGGCCACAGCTTCTTCGCCCGGACGGGTCTGGAGAAGCAGCGCCCAATCGCCCTGGACCCGCTGCCCGAGTTCTCCTCCGACCACCTCGACAAGAACCGCAGCAACGGCGATCTCTGGGTGCAGATCGGCGCCAACGACGCCCTGGTCGCCTTCCACGCCCTGCGCGCGATCCAGAAGGACGCGGGCCGGGCGGCCAGGGTCCGCTGGCAGATGAACGGCTTCAACCGCTCCCCGGGCGCCACCGCCCACCCCATGACGGCCCGCAACCTCATGGGCCAGATCGACGGCACCCGCAACCCGAAGCCGGGCGAAACCGACTTCGACCAGCGCATCTTCGTCCCCGCTAAGGCCGAACCGGCCTGGATGGCGAACGGCTCCTACGCCGTCGTACGCCGCATCCGCATGCTCCTCGACGACTGGGAGCAGCTCTCCGTCAAGGCGCAGGAGGACGTGATCGGACGCCGCAAGTCCGACGGGGCGGCCCTGTCCGGGGGCACGGAGACGACCGCCATGGACCTGGAGAAGACGGACGCCCAGGGCAACCTGGTCGTTCCGATCAACGCCCACGCGCGCATCACCCGGCCCGACCAGAACGGCGGCGCGGCCATGCTCCGCCGCCCGTTCTCCTTCCACGACGGCATCGACACCGACGGTGTGCCCGACGCCGGCCTGCTCTTCATCTGCTGGCAGGCCGATCCCCTGCGCGGATTCGTGCCGGTGCAGCGCAAGCTCGACCGCGGTGACGCGCTGTCGCAGTTCATCCGCCATGAGTCGAGCGGGCTGTTCGCGGTGCCCGGCGGGGCGGCGGAGGGCGAGTACGTGGGGCAGAAGTTGCTGGAGGGGTGAGAGTTCACCCCTGTACGGGCTTGTGGGGGATAGCGCTTCCGCGGGCCCATTAGGGTGAGGTCATGCCAGCGAGCTATGCGTATCTCGGTCCTGAGGGCACGTTCACCGAAGTCGCCCTGCGCACGCTTCCCGAGGCCGCCACCCGGGAGCTGATCCCGTACGTGTCGGTCCAGTCCGCGCTCGACGCGGTACGCGCCGGCGAGGCCGAGGCCGCGTTCGTGCCGATCGAGAACTCCGTCGAGGGCGGCATCACCACCACCCTGGACGAGCTGGTCGCCGGCGCGCCGCTGATGATCTACCGCGAGGTGCTGCTGTCGATCACCTTCGCGCTGCTGGTCCGCCCGGGCACGAAGCTGTCGGACATCAAGACCGTCTCGGCCCACCCGGCCGCGCAGCCGCAGGTGCGCAACTGGCTGAAGAAGCACCTCCCGGACGCCCACTGGGAGTCCGCCGCCTCGAACGCGGACGCCGCCCGCCTGGTCCAGGAGGGCCAGTACGACGCGGCCTTCGCGGGTGAGTTCGCGGCCGCCCGCTACGGCCTGGAGGCCCTGGAGACCGGGATCCACGACGCGGAGAACGCCCAGACGCGGTTCGTGCTGGTGGGCCGTCCGGCCCGGCCCGCCGCGCCGACCGGCGCGGACAAGACCTCGATCGTGCTGTGGCAGCGCGACGACCACCCCGGCGGCCTGCGCGACCTGCTCGGCGAGTTCGCCACCCGCGGCATCAACCTGATGCTGCTCCAGTCCCGGCCGACCGGCGCGGGCATCGGCAACTACTGCTTCTGCATCGACGCCGAGGGCCACATCTCCGACCGCCGCATGGCCGACGCCCTGATGGGTCTGAAGCGGATCTGCCTCCAGGTGCGCTACCTCGGCTCCTACCCGCGCGCGGACCTGCGGCCCGAGGATGTGCAACCGCCGCGCCTGGGGACCTCCGACGAGGAGTTCGCGGGGGCGGCGGACTGGGTCGCGCGATGCCAGGACGGGCGTTTCTGACCGGCTTCCGAGCCTGTTCCCGGACCGGTCGTACCTGCTGATAGTCGTTATCCACAGAAGTTATCCACAGGTCCGCTTCTCGACCTGGGGACAAGTCGACAACGAAGCGTGAGTCAGTCGACAAATCGCCCTACAGGCCCCTGATGCACCCATCACCGGGCAGGTCACCCTTCGTCCACCGTTTCCCCTTCCGTAACTCTTCGGGGTGACCTTTTTCCATCGAAAGTGAGGGTAGATCGGGTTTGCGAAGGGAATTCATGAGGTGGTCGAGGCGTCCGGAGTGATCAATTCCGAAGTCCACAGATCTTGCACACAGCCTGTGGATAACTCTTCCCGGGGTGTGGATCCCTGTGGACAACTCAACCCCAAGTCCCGTCTCCCGCAAGGGATTCGAGTCAAGGCGGCGCCCGCCGGATGCCTCGTTCCGGGGAGAGGCGTCTTCTTTATTGACACTGTGCGCAATTCGCCCATAACGGTACGTAAGTAGCCATCGGAATAGTGAGTCGTGGACGGTCACCCCGCACCGGTAGCCTTGGGCGCGTGATTGACCTTCGCCTGCTCCGTGAGGACCCCGACCGTGTGCGCGCGTCGCAGCGCGCCCGTGGAGAGGACGTCGCGCTCGTCGACGCCCTCCTGTCTGCCGACGAGAGGCGCAGGTCGTCCGGCGTCCGCTACGACGAGCTGCGCGCCGAGCAGAAGGCGCTCGGCAAGCTCATCCCCAAGGCGACCGGCGAGGAGAAGTCCGAGCTGCTGAAGAAGGCGGGCCAGCTCGCCGCCGACGTCAAGGCGGCCGACGCCGAGCGCGACGCCGCCGCGACCGAGACTCAGGAGCTGCTCCAGAGGCTCGGCAACCTCGTCCACCCGGACGTGCCCGTGGGCGGCGAGGAGGACTTCGTCACCCTCGAGACGCACGGCACGATCCGCGACTTCGCCGCCGAGGGCTTCGAGCCCAAGGACCACCTGGCGCTCGGCCAGATCCTCGGCGCGATCGACGTCGAGCGGGCCGCCAAGGTTTCCGGCTCGCGCTTCTACTTCCTCACGGGCGTGGGCGCCCTCCTGGAGCTCGCCCTGGTGAACGCGGCGATGGCGCAGGCCACCGCGGTCGGCTTCACCCCGATGCTGACCCCCGCTCTGGTGCGCCCGCAGGCGATGGCAGGCACCGGCTTCCTCGGCCAGGCGGCCCAGGACGTCTACCGCATCGCCGAGGACGACCTCTACCTGGTCGGCACGTCCGAGGTGCCGCTCGCCGCGTACCACATGGACGAGATTCTCGACGCCGACCGCCTGCCCCTGCGCTACGCGGGCTTCTCGCCCTGCTTCCGCCGCGAGGCCGGCTCGCACGGCAAGGACACGCGGGGCATCTTCCGCGTGCACCAGTTCGACAAGGTCGAGATGTTCTCCTACGTCGCTCCCGAGGACGCGCAGGCCGAGCACCAGCGCCTGCTGGAGTGGGAGAAGCAGTGGCTGACCTCGCTGGAGCTGCCGTACCGCGTGATCGATGTGGCGAGCGCCGACCTGGGCGCCTCGGCCGCCCGCAAGTTCGACTGCGAGGCGTGGATCCCGACCCAGGGCAAGTACCGCGAGCTGACCTCGACCTCGGACTGTGGCGAGTTCCAGTCCCGCCGCCTGTCGATCCGCGTCCGTGACGGCAAGCAGGTCAGGCCGCTGGCCACGCTGAACGGCACGCTGTGCGCCGTTCCCCGCACGATCGTGGCGATCCTGGAGAACCACCAGCAGGCCGACGGTTCGGTGCGCGTGCCCGAGGTGCTGCGTCCGTACCTGGGCGGCCGGGAGGTCCTGGAGCCGGTGGCCAAGTGAACGACACGGCTTCCCACGGAGGCTTCCCGTACCGGCTCGTCGCCACCGATCTCGACGGGACGCTGCTGCGCTCCGACGACACGGTGTCGCAGCGCACCCGTGACGCACTCGCCGCGGCCACCGCGGCGGGCGCCGCGCACATCGTCGTCACCGGCCGCGCCGTCCCGTGGACCCGGCACATCCTCGACGACCTCGACTACCAGGGCCTGGCCGTCTGCGGCCAGGGCGCGCAGGTCTACGACGCCGGCGCGCACCGCCTGCTGACGTCGGTGACGCTGGACCGGCAGCTGGCCGGGGTGGCGCTGGCCAAGATCGAGGCGGAGGTGGGTCCGCTGTACCTGGCGGCGAGCCGAGACGGCCTCCACGGCGAGGTGCTGGTCGGTCCGGGCTACGCGGTCCAGGGCACTCTGCCAGCCACGCCCTTCACGGACGCGTCGGACCTGTGGACCGCGCCCCTGAACAAGCTGTACATCCAGCACCCGACCCTGTCGGACGACGAGCTGTGCGAGGCGGCCACGCGGACCGCCGGCGGTTTCGTCACGGTCACGATGGCGGGCGAGGGCATTGTCGAGCTTCTCCCCCTGGGTCTGTCCAAGGCGACGGGCCTGTCCCTGGCGGCCCGCCGGCTCGGGATGAAGGCAGCCGACACGATCGCCTTCGGAGACATGCCCAACGACATACCGATGTTCGCCTGGGCCTCCTACGGCGTCGCCATGGCGGACGCCCACGAGGAACTGAAGGCGGTGGCCGACGAGGTGACGTCCTCCCACGACGAGGACGGCATCGCGGTGGTGCTGGAGCGGTTGCTGGGCTGAGCGCCGGGCCGTCGCCCGGTGGGACGTGGGGCGGCTCGCCCGATGCTGTGCTGAGCCCAGGGCCGGTCGCGCCCGGCGTCGGGTGGTGCTCGGCGGAGGATGCACGGATCGAACGTGCGCGGGCCTTTCGACCCGACCGCGGTTTAGCAAACCGGTGCCTTACCACTCGGCCAATCCTCCGGGTGGGCGGCCCACGCGATGTGCGATTCGCGTGCTCGAAGCGGCCGCCCCGGGCAGCTCCCCGTGTGGGGCGGGTTCGACGGAGGGGTGGTGGCTACTCCGGATCCCGCCGCGGGCTGCCCTGAAGGGAGCTGGACGTACTGCCGTGCATGGACATCGTCCCGCTCCTCTCCCAAAACGTGGCGCCGGGCTCTCCGCCCGGCGGTGACGACAACCACTGTGCCTGCCAGGCGAATTGGACGCCACTGATTAAATCGGCGCCCGGATCGCCGCGGCGCGGCCGGCTACTTCCTGCGCCACCGGCTACTTCCTGCGCCACCGGCTACTTCCTGCGCCACCTGCGCCGCCGGACCTTGCTGAAGAACCAGCCCGCCGGCGGCTCGTCGGAGCGCCAGGGCTGCGGCTCGGGCTCCTCGCGGCGCCACTTCGCGGCGAGCATCCGGGCACGGGCGGACGGTTCGGAGGTCCCGGCGGAGCGTATGAAGTCCTCGTCCAGTACGACCCCGTCGAGGTCGTCCCGGGTCTCGTCCTGAGCTCTCTCGTCCGCCATCCCCGTCCTCCCAGCCGTCCAACTCCCGTGTGGTTCTCCGACATTCCGTTCGCCCAGTGTGCCCTGACCGAGGTGAAGTCTCCGTCAGGGCCGGGGCACGTCACTCCTCGCCGGCGAGGGTGAGGGAGCGCAGCTTCTGTCCGGCGAACCAGGTGGCCAGCACCGTGACGGCCAGCAGCAGCACCGTCGCCGTGGTCAGACCCACGTCCGAGGAGACCAGGTCCCCTCCGGACACCTTCTGGGCCACCGCCAGCGACCACTGCTGGACGCTCAGCGTGCGCGCACCGGGCACCAGGGAGCCGAACAGGGCCTCCCAGACCAGCGCGTAGACGAGACCGAACACCACCGCGTGCCGGGACACCGTGCCGAGCAGCAGGAACAGGGCCGCGTAGGCGATGGACGCGACCAGTGCGGCCACCGTGTAGGCGACGGCGACCTGCTGGCCGTTGCCGTTCAGGATGAAGCCGGCGAGGAGCGTCGGCACCGCGGAGAACACCATGGTCACCGCGATCGCGACGATCAGCTTGGTGAAGATGATCGTCGGCCGCTTGATCGGCTTCGACAGCAGGTACACCACCGAGCCGTCGTCGATCTCCGGCCCGATCGCGCCGGTTCCGGCGATGACACCGATGATCGGCACCATCGTGGCGAGGGCGAGGCCGCCCAGCAGGTCGGCCGCGGTCTGGTCGTCCGCCCCGGCCAGGCCGCGCACCGCCACGGCGATCACGATCAGCAGCATCGGCAGGGCGCCGAGGATGAGGGCCCGGCGACGGCCGAGCAGGGCCCGGTACGTGAGCCGGGCGACTGTGGGGTCGTACATCAGGGCCTCCTACGCCGCGACGAGGTACGAGAAGACGGACTCGAGGGACTCGTCGGACGGCGAGACCGTGAGCAGCCGGATGCCGTGGTCCCTGGCCACCCGCGGCAGCAGGGCCGTGAACCGGCCGAAGTCGACGGCCTGGATGCGCAGCGCGCCCTCGGCGAGGTCGACCTCGATGCCGGACGTCGACGGGTCGGCGATCAGCGCGGCCGCGAGGGCGCGGTCGTCGCTGGAACGCACCAGGTAGCGGTGCGGCCGGTCGGTCATCAGGCGGCGGATCTTGCGGAAGTCACCGCTGGCGGCGTGCCGGCCGGCGACGACGACCTCGATGTGCCAGGCGAGTTGCTCGACCTCTTCGAGGATGTGGGACGAGAACAGCACCGTGCGGCCCTCGTCGCCCATGCGGCGCAGCAGGTCCATCAGCTGCATGCGCTGGCGCGGGTCCATGCCGTTGAAGGGCTCGTCGAGCAGCAGCAGCGACGGGTCGTGCACGAGCGCGGAGGCCATCTTCACGCGCTGGCGCATGCCCTTGGAGTACGTCTGGATCTTGCGGTCCTGCGCGTACTCCATCTCGACCGTGGCCAGGGCCTTCTGTGCCGCCTTGGCGCCGAGGCCGTGCAGTTCGGCGTTGGCGAGGACGAACTCCTTGCCGGTGAGGAAGTCGTACATCGCCTCCCGCTCGGGGACGACGCCGATCTGCTTGTAGATCTGCTCGTTGCGCCACACGGCCTGGCCGTCGAGGGTGACCGAGCCGGTGGAGGGGGCCAGGAAGCCGCCCATCATGTTGATGAGGGTGGACTTCCCGGCGCCGTTGGGGCCGAGCAGGCCCGTGACGCCGGGGCCGATGGTCATGGTGATGTCGTTGACGGCGACCACGTTGCCGAACCAGCGGGAGACGTGGTCGATGTTGAGCGTGGTCACAGTCCCACCTTCTTGTAGCGGCGCATCAGGAGGCCGTAGCTCGCCGCGATCAGGCCCAGGGCGACGACGACGTAGACGACGCCCTCGGCGGTGCTCGGGCCCACCCCGCTGGGGGAGGCGGACGTCGCGCCCAGGAACGCGGACTGCACACCGTCGATGATCGTGATCGGCGAGAACAGGCCGATCCATGGCACGGCCTCGCCGCTGCCCTGTGCGTCGGCGATGGCCTGGAGGGTGGAGACCGCGCCGTAGGTGATGGTCAGCACCGCGATCACGGCCGCGATGCCGAAGCCGCGGCGCGGGGTGAAGGATGCGATGACGAGGCCGATGCCGGCGAAGAGCAGTGAGAGCAGTGCCACCGAGACGAGCCCCTGTGCGAATCCCTTGGTCTGGTCGGCGAAGTCGAGCTTGGCCAGCAGCGCGCCCACGTAGAGCAGGAGCAGGGGGCCGGCGGTGAGGATGAAGAGTGCCGAGGCCAGCGCCGCGAACTTGGCGCGGACGTAGTCGGCGGTCTCGATGGGCCGCGAGAAGTACAGCGGCACCGTCTTGAAGCGCAGGTCGCGCGAGACGGACTGGGGTGCCTGCGAGGCGACGTAGAGGCTGATGACCGCCTGCATGATGATCGCGTAGCGCGTGTAGTCGACGGGCAGGGCGTTGGCCTTGGTGGCGACCGCGACGGCGACCATGATGGCCGCGGGCACGCACATCACCACGAAGAGCAGCATCGGCAGCACCTTGGACTTCACCGAGCGGCCGAGGCCGTAGGAGCCGCGCAAGGACTGCGAGTACAGGGAGCGGCGGGCGTAGGCGCGGCCGAGGCGGGGGCCGTCGTAGTCGCGGTACCCGATGTTGTGGATGCGGGTCTGGTCGCCCGGTGCCGGGGCGGCTGTTCCCGTGGAGTGCTCAACCGCCATGGCCGACCGCCTCCTTCCGCTGCTCGCGCTCGTCGGTGCTGGTGAAGACCTCGGAGATGTGGTGCCGGCGCTGCTCCATGCGCACCAGGCCGAGTCCGAGGTCCGCGATCACGTCCCGGACCACGTCGTACGTCTCCTCGCCCTGCGCGGTGAGCAGCAGGACGTGGCCGGCGCCCGGCAGGCCGCTGCCGTCCTCGACGCTCACCCCGCGCGCGTGCAGCGCCTCGCGGACCGCGCGGGTGCCGTCCGGGTGTTCGTCGGTGTCGGTGACCTCGATGGCGAGGGTGGTGGTGATCTGCGTGAAGTCCGTGGTGGAGCTGGAGCGCAGGAGCTTGCCGCCGTCGATGACGACGACGTGGTCGCAGGTGCGCTCCAGTTCGCCCAGCAGATGGGAGGTGACCAGGACCGAGATGCCGAAGTCGGTGTGGATCCGGCGGATGAGGCCGAGCATCTCGTCGCGGCCGACCGGGTCGAGGCCGTTGGTCGGCTCGTCCAGGAGGACCAGCTGAGGGTCGTGGACCAGGGCCTGCGCGAGCTTGACGCGCTGCTTCATGCCGGTCGAGTAGCCGCCGATGGGGCGGTAGCGCTCCTCGTACAGCCCGACGTGGCGCAGGGTGTCGGCCGTGCGCTCGCGCGCTGCCGTGGGCGGCAGGCCGGACATGCGCGCCATGTGGACGACGAACTCGGTGGCCGAGACGTCCGGCGGCAGGCAGTCGTGCTCGGGCATGTAGCCGACCCGCTCGCGGATGGCGCCGCCCTTGGTGGCGACGTCGAGGCCGAGCACTTCGGCGCGGCCCTCGGTGGCGGGGGACAGACCCAGCAGGATCTTGATCAGTGTGGACTTGCCGGCTCCGTTGGCTCCGACGAGTCCGGTCACACCGGGTCCGACGTCCACGGAGAGCCGGTCAAGCGCGGTCACCCGGGGGAACCGCTTGCTCAGGCTTTCGGTCGCGATCACAGTCACCCTTCGAAGGTAGGGGCCGTGCGCGTGGCGGTCATCACTCCGCAGAGCTGTCTTGGGATCAGCCCTGAGTATTACGGGCCCCTAGGGGAGCTGGTTCTCGGGAGTTACCACGCCGGGTGGGGGCCGGGGCAGCGCCCTATTGACGAAGTCTCTAACAACTGCCAGATTCGCCGGATGACGTTGCTGACGGGCGCGCGGGAGCGCAGGGTGCGGACCGGCGAAGTCGAGCTGTGCGTGGCCGAGATGGGGGATCCCGGGCGGCCCACGGTAGTCCTGGTCCACGGCTACCCCGACAGCAAGGAGGTGTGGTCCGAGGTCGCCGAGCGGCTCGCCGACCGCTTCCACGTGGTGGCGTACGACGTCCGCGGCCACGGCCGGTCGACGGCCCCGCGGCCGTTGCGGGGCGGGTTCACGCTGGAGAAGCTGACGGACGACTTCCTGGCCGTGGCGGACGCGGTCAGCCCGGACGCGCCGGTGCACCTGGTCGGGCACGACTGGGGTTCGGTGCAGGCCTGGGAGTTCACTACCGTCCGGCGCACCGAAGGGCGCATCGCCTCTTTCACCTCGATGTCCGGGCCGTCCCTCGACCACTTCGGCCACTGGATCGGCAAGCGGGTGCAGCGGCCCACCCCGCGGCGCATCGGGCAGCTCCTCGGGCAGGGCGCCCGGTCCTGGTACGTCTATCTGCTGCACACACCCGTCCTGCCCGAGCTGGCCTGGCGCGGCCCGCTCGGCAAGCGCTGGCCGCGGATGCTGGAGCGCCTCGAGAAGGTGCCCCGGGGCGACTACCCCACCGCCTCCCTGCCCTCGGACGCGGCCCACGGGGCCTGGCTGTACCGGGACAACGTCCGGCCCCGGCTGCGCGGGCCGCGCCCGGACGCGCACGCCCACGCGCCCGTGCAGATCATCACGCCCCTGGAGGACCGGTTCCTCTCGGAGCGGCTCCACGACGAACTGGAGCAGTGGGTTCCGCAGTTGACCCGCAGGACGATCCAGGCGGGGCACTGGATCCCACGGACCCGCCCGGACCGGCTGGCCTCCTGGATCGAGGAGTTCGTGACGTCCGTCGAGAGCGGGCGGTCCCCGCGGGCGGCGAACGGGGAGCACGCGGAGCGGTTCGGCGGGCAGCTCGTGCTGGTCACCGGGGCGGGCAGCGGCATCGGGCGGGCGACGGCGCTCGCGTTCGCCGAGGCCGGCGCGCGGGTGGTGGCCGTCGACCGGAACGCGGAGGCCGCGGCCCGCACCGCCGAGTCGTCACGCCTGCTGGGCGCCCCCGACGCCTGGGCGGAGACGGCCGACGTCTCCGACGAACAGGCCATGGAGAAGCTCGCCGACAAGGTCACCACGGAGTACGGAGTGGTGGACGTCCTGGTGAACAACGCCGGGATCGGGCTGTCCGGGTCGTTCTTCGACACCACACCGGAGGACTGGAAGAAGGTCCTCGACGTCAACCTGTGGGGTGTCATCCACGGCTGCCGGCTCTTCGGCGGGCGGATGGCCGAGCGCGGGCAGGGCGGTCACATCGTCAACGTGGCGTCGGCCGCGGCGTACCAGCCGTCCCGTGCGCTGCCCGCGTACAGCACGTCCAAGGCTGCCGTGCTGATGCTCAGCGAGTGCCTGCGGGCGGAGCTCGCCGGGCAGGGGATCGGCGTGACGGCGGTCTGCCCGGGCATCGTGAACACCGCCATCACGTCGACGGCGCGTTTCGCGGGGGTCGACGCCCTGGAGGAGAAGCGGCTGCAGAAGCGCGCTTCCCGCCTGTACGGGCTGCGGAACTATCCGCCGGAGAAGGTCGCCCGCGCGATCCTGAGGGCCGTGACCCGCGACGAGGCGGTGGTGCCGGTGACTCCGGAGGCGCGGGGTGCGCGCTGGCTGTCGCGGTGGACGCCGGGGGCTCTGCGGGGCCTCGCCCGGGTGAAGCCGCCGGTCTGAGGGCCCAAAGCCCTTGTGGCGAGGGCCAGTTGTCCACAGAGACGCCAATTCCCCTGTGGATAACCGCACTTGGTTGTGGATCAAACCTCGGGAGCGAAACTCGATCGCGTGATTCCCGACCCTCACGCACTCTGGTGGGATGGACGAGAGACGCACCGTGAAGGTGTCGAAGTACCTGTCGAAACATCTGCGCCACCAGCCGGAACGCATCGGGCTCACACTCGACGAGGCCGGCTGGGTCGAGATCGACACATTGATCGCCGCGGCCACCGCCCACGGCTTCCGGTTCACCCGCGACGAACTGGACCACGTCGTCGCCACCAACGACAAGCGGCGTTTCGCCGTCGAAGGCACCCGGATCCGCGCCAGCCAGGGCCACAGCGTGGAGGTCGACCTCGGGCTGGCGCCGGCCACCCCACCCGCCCGTCTCTACCACGGCACCGTCGACCGCAGCCTGGACGCCATCCGGGCCCAGGGGCTCCGGCCGATGAACCGGCATGCCGTGCACCTCTCGCCCGACCGGGAGACCGCGACCCGGGTCGGCGCCCGCCGGGGCCGGCCGGTCGTGCTGACGGTGGACGCGGGCGCCATGCACCGCGACGGCCACGCCTTCCATGTGAGCGCGAACGGGGTGTGGCTGACCGACGCCGTCCCGGCTCGCTATCTGCGCTTCCCCGAACCGCACTGACCCACCGCATCCGGCCGACCGCGCACTGTGTCCGCGTTCACCCGGCGCGCCTGGTGACTGTTTCACGTGAAACACGGGCCACCATCGGCACTCCCTTACGCTCGATGCCATGAGTCTGCGTCTGAGTACCGTGATCCTCCCGTACCGCCGCTGGCACGAAGGCGGCCGTTCGGCCTGGACACGTGCCGAGCAGCTCGGCTTCCACACCGCGTACACCTACGACCACCTGTCCTGGCGCACCTTCCGGGACGGCCCGTGGTTCGGCGCCGTACCGACCCTCACGGCCGCCGCGAGCGTCACCGAGCGGCTGCGACTCGGCACCCTGGTGACCTCGCCGAACTTCCGGCATCCCGTGACCCTCGCCAAGGAACTGATCTCCCTCGACGACATCTCCGGCGGGCGGGTCACGCTGGGCATAGGCGCAGGCGGCTCGGGCTTCGACGCCACCGCGCTGGGCCAGGAGCCGTGGACGCCGCGCGAGCGCGCCGACCGCTTCGCCGAGTTCGTCCCGCTGCTCGACCGGCTGCTCAGCGAGGACGCCGTGTCCTACGAGGGCGACTTCTACTCCGCCCACGAGGCGCGGAACATCCCCGGCTGTGTGCAGCGCCCCAGGCTGCCGTTCGCGGTGGCCGCCACCGGGCCGCGCGGAATGCGGCTCGCCGCCCGGTTCGGGCAGGCGTGGGTGACCACCGGCGACCCCAAGCTGTACGAGAGTGGCACGTCTGAACAGTCGATTCAGGCCATTCGCGGGCAGGCTGAGCGGCTCGACGACATCTGCGCCGAGGTCGGCCGGGACATGACCGATCTCGACCGGGTCCTGCTCACCGGATTCACGCCGGACCGTGTCGCCCCGCTCCAGTCCCTGAACGCGTTCGTGGACTTCGCCGGGCGGCACGCGGAGCTGGGCTTCACGGAGATCGTGGTTCACTGGCCGATCCCCGACTCGCCGTTCGCGGCCGACGAGAAGGTCTTCGAGCAGATCGCGATGGAGGCGCCGGCGCAGCTGCGCTGAGCGCGGAGGGATGTGCCGGGGGCCTCTGGCCAGGGGCTCCTGGTGAAGGGCAGCCGGTGCAGGGCTCCTGGTGAGGGCGGTATCCACTCACCTGTGCGGAGCCCTGCACGCCCGTGCAGGCATGTGCGGGACAATAGCCGGGTGACCTCAGCGACCCGACAGCCCGAGACCGCGGCCGAGACCCTCCCGCCGCGGCTGATCGCCACCGACCTCGACGGCACCCTGCTGCGCGACGACAAGTCGGTGTCGCCGCGCACGGTCGCCGCGCTGGCCGCCGCCGAGGAGGCGGGCGTGGAGGTCTTCTTCGTCACGGGCCGCCCGGCCCGCTGGATGGACGTCGTCAGCGACCACGTGCACGGCCACGGCCTGGCGATCTGCGGCAACGGCGCCGCCGTGGTCGACCTGCACGGCGGACCCGGCGCCCACCGGTTCGTGAAGGTGCGGGAACTGGCCCGGGAGAACGCCCTGGACGCCGTACGGCTGCTGCGCGACGCGGCGCCGGGCACGGTGTACGCGGTGGAGCAGACCTACGGCTTCTACCAGGAGCCGGCGTACCCGAAGCTCCACATGGAGACCCCGGACAGCCTCGCCCCGGCCGAGGAGCTGCTGGGCCCTGACCACCCGGCCGCCGCGGAGCCGGTGCTGAAGATCCTCGCCTACCACCCCGAGATCGAGCCCGACGCCTTCCTGACCCTGGCCCGCCTCGCCATCGGCGACCGCGCCAACGTCACCCGCTCCAGCCCCAGCGCCCTGCTCGAGATCAGCGGCCCCGGGGTGTCGAAGGCCAGCACCCTCGCCCTGTGCTGTGCCGAGCGCGGCATCTCGCACGAGCAGGTCGTGGCCTTCGGTGACATGCCGAACGACGTGGAGATGCTGACCTGGGCGGGCCGGTCGTACGCGATGGGCAACGCGCACCCGGACGTGATCGCCGCCGCCTCGGGCCGGACGGTCGCGAACAACGACGACGGGGTGGCCGTCGTGATCGAGCAGTTGCTGACGGAAGTGCCGTAGCCGCGGGCGCGGGGTGTCTCAGAGGGACACCCCGCGCGCCGACAGCCACGACACCGGGTTGACCGCCGAGCCCGACTCCGGTGTGACCCTGGCCTCGAAGTGCAGGTGTGGCCCTGTGGAGTTGCCCGTGGTGCCCGACTGGCCGATCCACTGCCCGGGGCTGACGCCCTCCCCCTGGTCGACCGCCACGGAAGCCAGATGGGCGTACTGCGTGTAGTAGCCGCCTGCGTGCTTGAGCACGATCTCCATGCCGAAGGGACCGCCGCAGGACACCTTCACGACCCGGCCCGCGCCCACCGCCCGCACCGGAGTGCCGATCGGTACCGCGAAGTCCTGCCCGGTGTGCCGGTTCGACCACCGCGCACCGCCACTGCCGTAGGACGCCGACAGCTCGTACGTCTCCACCGGCGCGACCCAGTCGCCGTCGGTGAAGCCCGTCACCGGCTGATCCAGCCGGACGGCCCCGCGGCACGCCCCGGCGGCGACCGCCGCGTCCGCCCGCCCCTGGAGCTCCGAGCGGGCCGTCTCCAGCTTCTGCTCGATGTCCGCCTTCAGAGCGGCGAGTTGGATGTTGCGCTTCTCCAGCACCTCCCACTGGGCCGCGGCCCTGGCCTCGTCCGCCGCGAGCCGCGCCTCGGCCCGCTTGTTCTTGGAGATCGCGTTGTTCACGGCGAGATCCGCCTGCGAGAAGGCGTGCTGACCTCGCATCAGGCCCTCGGGACTGTCGGCCAGGATCATGTGGGCGGCCACCGGCAGACCACCGCTGCTGCGGTACTGCGCCCGCGCGATCCGGCCCAGATCCTCGTGCAGGTCGGCGATGTGCCGCCGCTGCGCGTCCAGGAGGGCCTCCGCGCGCTGGGCTTCCGCCCGCTGCTCGTCGGCTTCCTTGCGGCCGGCCTCGTACTGCTGCGTCGCCACCGCGGCTTCCTCGTACAGCCGCATGACCTCGGCACTGAGGCCGGTGGCGGGGCCGCCGCCGGTGCCGGTGTCGCTCCCGGGGTCCTTGCCCGCCGCCGTCGGCCGGGCCGCGAGCACGGCCAGCGCACACAGCAAAACCGGAACGAGCAGCCGATGACGGCGATATGAGCGCATGTCAGCGATCGTCGCCCAGCACTGCCGACCCGGTCCTGTTCACGTCGTACGCCCGGGGGACCGGCTGCGCCGAACGGCCCAGTGCGCGCCGATGCCGGCAGTCGGCCGGGGATGCGGAGACCGAGGGCAGCCGAGGGTGCCGAGACCGAGGGCATCCGAAGTCGAGGCACCTGAGCCAAGACGCTGGGGTAGAGGGCGCGCGGTCGTCAGGCGCCGGGGCGGAGAGCGCCGACGTCGCGCACAGGGGTCGGGGGCGGCCACGCCACGCACCGGGGCCTAGGGCCTACCGCGCCACACGCCGAGGCCGAGGGCGCCGACGTCAGGGTGCCGAGGCCAAGGGCCTACCGCGCCCCCACCAGCGCCTCCGCCGCCGACTCCCGCTCCGCCATCCCCCGCAGCGGTCCGTCCGCCGCCAGCAGCTCGGCGTACGGTCCGCGCTGCACCACCCGTCCCTCGTCCAGCACGATCACCTCGTCGACCGCTTCGAGGCCCGCCAGCCGGTGCGTGATGAGCAGCGTCGTCCGGCCCGTGGTGGCGGCCAGCAGATCTGCGGTGAGCGCGTCGGCGGTCGGCAGGTCGAGGTGCTCGGCGGGCTCGTCCAGCACCAGGACGGGGAAGTCGGCGAGCAGCGCCCGGGCCAGCGCCAGCCGCTGCCGCTGCCCTCCCGACAGCCGCGCCCCGTGCTCGCCGACGAGCGTGTCGAGCCCGTCGGGCAGGCTGTCGGCCCAGTCCAGCAGCCGGGCGCGTTCGAGCGCGGCGCGCAGGTGTTCTTCGCCGGCGTCCTTCCGGGCGAGCAGCAGGTTCTCGCGCAGCGAGCTGTCGAAGAGGTGCGCGTCCTGCGCACAGAGCCCGACGAGGCGCCGCACGTCGTCACCGCGCAGCCCGTACGCGTCCACGCCCGCGAGCGTGTACGAGCCCCCCTGGGCATCCAGGAAGCGCAGCAGCACCTGCGCCAGCGTGGTCTTGCCGGAACCGGAAGGGCCGACCACGGCGATCCGGCGGCCCTCCTCGAGGGTCAGGTCGAGCCCGGCGAGCGCGTCCCGGTCCTGCCCGGCGTGCCGGGCGGTCAGCCCCGTGAGGACAAGCGGGAACGGCGACGCGGGCGCCTGCTGGGGCCGCTCCGGCTCCCGCACGGGCTCCGGGGCGTCCAGCACGTCGTAGACCCGCTCCGCGCTCCGGCGCACGCGCTGCCGGTACTGCACGGCGAGCGGCAGCCCGAGCACCGCCTCGAAGGCGGCGAGCGGGGTGAGGACGACGACGGCCATGGTCACGCCGTCGAGCCGTCCGGCGGCGACCGCCTGCGCGCCGACCAGGGCGGCGGCCGTGACGGTCAGTCCGGAGATCAGCGCGGTGAGGCCGTCGCCCAGGGCCGTGGCGGTGGCGGCGCGCGAGGCGATCCGGGTGAGTACCCCGTCCGCCTCGCGCGTCCGGGCGGTCCGCGCGGGCAGCGCGCCGGCGACGGTCAGTTCCGCGGTGCCGGTGAGGAGATCGGCCACCCGCGTCGCGAGCACGCCACGGGCGGGCGCCAGCCTGTGTTCGGCACGCCGGGCCACCGCGCCGGTGATCAGCGGCACGCCGGCCCCCGCCGCCAGGAGCCCGGCCGCGAGCACCGCCCCGGCCTCGGGCAGCAGCCATGCCGTGAAGCCGACCGACGCGGCCGACACGGCGACGGCCGCCCCGGCGGGCAGCAGCCACCGCAGCCAGTAGTCCTGCAGCGCGTCCACGTCCGCGACCAGCCTGGAGAGCAGATCACCCCGGCGGACCCGGCGCAGCCCGGCCGGCGCCAGCCGCTCCAGCCTGCGGAACACCGCGACCCGGGTGTCCGCCAGCATCCGCAGCACGGCGTCGTGCGACACCAGCCGCTCGGCGTACCGGAAGACGGCGCGCCCGATCCCGAACGCCCGCGTCGCGGTGACGGCCATCATCAGATACAGCACGGGCGGGTGCTGTGAGGCCCGCGAGATCAGCCACCCGGACGTGGCCATGAGCCCCACGGCGCTCCCCAGGGCGAGGCTCCCGAGCAGCAGCGCGAGTCCCAGACGCCCGCGCCGGGCACCGGACATGGCGCGGACGCGTGCGAGGACATCGCCTGAAGCCGCCTCGTCGACAGGCTCGTCCGGGACGCGCACCTGGACCTCATGGGACCGCGTTCCAGCCCCCCGGGCCACGGCCGGTGCCGCAGACAGGGCAGCGGCGGTCTCGGGCTCCTCCAGCCGCACCACCCGGTCCGCAATCTCCAGCAGCGCCGGGCGGTGCACCACCAGCAGGACCGTCCGTCCGGCCGCGAGGCGCCGTACCGCGGTCACGACCTCGGCCTCGGTGGCCCCGTCCAGCGCCGCTGTGGGCTCGTCGAGCAGCAGCACGGGCCGGTCCGCGAGGAACGCCCTGGCCAGCGCGAGCCGCTGCCGCTGCCCGGCGGACAGGCCTGCGCCGTCCTCGCCGAGCGCGGTGTCCACGCCCTCGGGCAGCGCGTCGACGAAGTCCAGTGCCCCGGCGTCCCGCAGCGCCCGCCGTACCGAGTGGTCGTCTGCGCCGGGCCGCGCCAGGCGTACGTTCTCGGCGATCGTGCCGGCGTACAGATGCGGGCGCTGCGGCACCCACGCGATCCGGGAGTGCCACTGCTGAAGGTCGGCGTCGGCGAGGTCGACGTCCCCGACCCGCACCCGCCCCGCGGCCGGTCGCACGAACCCCAGCAGGACGCTCAGCAGCGTCGACTTGCCGGCGCCGCTCGGCCCCACCAGCGCGACCGTCTCCCCGGGCTCGACATCGAAAGACACGTTCGAGACGGCGTCCGCCGACCGCCCCGGGTACCGGACGGTCACGTCCTCGAACGACAGCGCACCCTCCGGTACGGCCGCGGAGCCGGACGCCGGGACGGGCGTCTGAAGAACCTCGAAGACCTCCTCGGCGGCGGCGAGCCCCTCCGCCGCCGCGTGGTACTGCGCCCCGACCTGACGCAACGGCAGATACGCCTCGGGCGCGAGGACCAGGATGACGAGGCCGGTGTACAGGTCCATCTCGCCGTGCACCAGCCGCATGCCGATCGTCACGGCGACCAGCGCCACCGAGATCGTCGCGAGCAGTTCCAGGGCGAAGGAGGAGATGAAGGCGATCCGCAGCGTCCGCATGGTCGCCTGCCGGTATGCGCCGGTGATGCGTCGGATGGACTCGGCCTGCGCCTTGGCCCGCCCGAAGACCTTCAGCGTGGGCAGCCCGGCGACGACGTCCAGGAAGTGCCCGGACAGCCGCGACAGCAACCGCCACTGACGGTCCATCCGGGACTGGGTCGCCCAGCCGATCAGCACCATGAAGACCGGGATGAGCGGCAGGGTGCCCACGATGATGGCGGCGGAGACCCAGTCCTCGGTGACGATCCGCGCCAGGACCGCCACCGGCACGACCACCGCGAGACCCAACTGCGGCAGATACCGCGAGAAGTAGTCGTCGAGGGCGTCGACTCCCCGGGTGGCCAGGGCGACCAGCGAACCGGTCCGCTGTCCGCTCAGCCAGCCCGGCCCCAGCTCGGCGGAACGCTCCAGCAGCCGCCCCCGCAGCTCGGACTTCACGGCTGCGCCGGCCCGGTGCGCGGCGAGCTCGGTGAGCCAGCCCACCAGCGCCCGTCCGACCGCGACGGCGGCCAACAGCAGCAGGGGAGTGCCGAGGTCGGACACCGCCATGCGGTGCTGGAACGCACCGACCACCACCTCGGCGATGAGCATCGCCTGGGCGATGACCAGCCCCGCCCCTACGGCCCCGAGGGCCACGACCGCCACCAGGAAGACCCGGGTGGCACGGGCGTACCGGAGCAGACGCGGATCGATTGGTTTCACGTGAAACACACCTCAGTGCACGGTCTCGGCGATGTGCTGCGTGCCGATCCGCTTGCGGAACACCCAGTACGTCCAGCCCTGGTAGAGCAGGACGACCGGGGTGGCGATCCCGGCACACCAGGTCATGATCTTCAGCGTGTACGGGCTGGACGAGGCGTTGGTGACCGTCAGGCTCCAGTCCGGGTTCAGCGTCGACGGCATGACGTTCGGGAAGAGCGTCAGGAAGAGCATCGCCACCGCGGCCACGATGGTGAGTCCCGACAGGGCGAACGCCCAGCCCTCACGCCCGGCCCGGGCCGCGACCAGGGCCACGAGGAGCGATACCACGGCCACGACCATCGCCACGAGCGACACACCGTCGCCCCGGTCGGACTGCGTCCACAGCAGGAAGGTGAGCGCCAGCAGGGCGGTCACCAGCCCGACGCGCAGCGCCAGCTTCCGCGCCCGCTCCCGGATCTCCCCGACGGTCTTGAGCCCGACGAACACCGTCCCGTGGAAGGTGAACAGCGACAGCGTGACCAGACCGCCCAGCAGCGCGTACGGGTTGAGCAGGTCCAGGACGCCGCCGGCGTAGTTGAAGTCCTGGTCGATCTTCACGCCCCGCACGATGTTGGCGAAGGCCACACCCCACAGGAACGCGGGCAGCAGCGAGGCCCAGAAGATCGCCGTCTCCCAGTTGCGCTGCCACTTCTCCTCGGGCCGCTTGACCCGGTACTCGAAGGCCACACCCCGGACGATCAGACAGACCAGGATGAGCAGCAGGGGCAGGTAGAACCCGGAGAAGAGCGTCGCGTACCACTCGGGGAAGGCGGCGAAGGTCGCGCCGCCCGCCGAGAGCAGCCACACCTCGTTGCCGTCCCAGACGGGGCCGATGGTGTTGATCAGCACCCGCTTCTCGGGCCGGTTGCGGGCGAGCAGCTTCGTGAGCACACCGACTCCGAAGTCGAAGCCCTCCAGGAAGAAGTAGCCGGTCCACAGGACGGCGATCAGGACGAACCAGATGTCGTGCAGTTCCATGACTGTGCAGCTCCCTCGGCCTAGTACGAGAAGGCCATCGGCTTGTCGGCGTCACGGGAGTCGCCGCCGATCTTCGTGGGCGGGTTGAGGTCGGCCTCGGTGAGCTCCGGCGGGCCCGCCTTGACGTACTTGACCAGCAGCTTGACCTCGATCACGGCGAGAATTGCGTACAGCGTGGTGAAGACGACCATCGACGTGATGACCTCGGCCGTGGAGACACCGGGGGAGACCGCGTCACGTGTCTGGAAGAGGCCGTAGACGACCCACGGCTGGCGGCCCATCTCGGTGAAGATCCAGCCCCAGGAGCTGGCGATCAGCGGGAAGCCCAGGGTGAGGATCGCGATGCGCCAGTACCACTTGGTGAGGGTCGGCCCGAGCGCCTTCTTGGGCAGCAGCACCAGATGCGGCACCTCGTCGTCGCCCACCCTCAGGTGCCGCGGCAGCATGAACTTCTTGCGGGTCAGCCACAGTCCGGCCAGGCCGATGGCGAACGACGTCATACCGAAGCCGATCATCCACCGGAAGCCCCAGTAGGCCACGGGGATGTTGGGCCGGTAGTCACCGGGCCCGTACTTCTCCTGCTCGGCCTTGTTGACGTCGTTGATGCCGGGCACGTACGAGGTGAAGTCGTCCTTCGCGAGGAAGGACAGCAGGCCGGGGATCTCGATGGCGACCTTGTTGTGGCCCTTGTCGACGTCGCCGACGGCGAAGACCGAGAAGGGGGCCGGCTTCTCGCCGTCCCACAGCGCCTCGGCCGCGGCCATCTTCATCGGCTGCTGCTGGTACATGATCTTGCCGAGCACGTCGCCACTGATCGCGGTGAGGAGGCCGCCGATGACGACGGTGACGAGGCCCAGCCGCAGCGAGGTCTTCATCACGGGGACGTGCTTCTTGCGGACCAGGTGGAAGGCGGCGATGCCGACCATGAAGGCGCCGCCGGTCAGGAAGGCCGCGGTGAGCGTGTGGAAGACCTGGGCGAGCGCGGTGTTCTGGGTGAGCACCAGCCAGAAGTCGGTGAGCTCGGCCCGGCCCTTCGCCTCGTTGATCTTGTAGCCCACCGGGTGCTGCATCCAGGAGTTGGCCGCGAGGATGAAGTAGGCCGACAGGATCGTGCCGATCGAGACCATCCATATACAGGCCAGATGGATCTTCTTCGGCAGCTTGTCCCAGCCGAAGATCCACAGACCGATGAAGGTCGACTCGAAGAAGAACGCGATCAGGGCCTCGAAGGCCAGCGGCGCACCGAAGACGTCACCCACGAAGCGCGAGTAGTCCGACCAGTTCATGCCGAACTGGAACTCCTGCACGATGCCGGTGACCACGCCCATCGCGATGTTGATCAGGAAGAGCTTGCCCCAGAACTTCGTCGCCCGGAGGTACTTCTCCTTCTCCGTCCGCACCCAGGCCGTCTGCAGACCAGCCGTCAGCGCGGCCAGCGAGATCGTCAGGGGGACGAACAGAAAGTGGTAGACGGTGGTGATGCCGAACTGCCATCGCGCCAGGGTCTCCGGCGCCAGAGCCAGGTCCACGTCGCCGCTCCTTACCTACGCTTGTGAAAGCGTTCACATTCACAAGCCATTATGCAGCACGCACTTTCGAGCCCTGGAGGGGGTCCCCTGTCTCCCCCGTCACAACCGACCTCTTGGCCCCAACTTCAACATATTGTTGAATCGACGGCATGCAGGCACCGACATCGGTACAGATACGGATCTCCTGGCCCGCGGGCCATCTCGACGCATGGCTCGACGACACCCCGACTAGTCAGGCCCTGATCAAGGCACTGCCCCTCGTCTCCACCGCACGCACCTGGGGCGAGGAGGTGTACTTCGACACGGGGGTGTCGGTTTCACGTGAAACAGGCTCCCGGGAGGTCGTCGAGCCGGGCACCGTCGCCTTCTGGACCGACGGCGACGCCCTCGCCCTCCCCTACGGACCCACGCCGATCTCCCGGGGCGACGAGTGCCGCCTCGCCGGCCCGTGCAATGTCCTGGGCCGCCTCGACGGCGACCCGGGCCTGCTCGCCACCGTGCGGGACGGCGACCCCGTACGCGTGGAACTCCTGGACGCCTGACCTGGCCCGCAAGGCCCTACGGCTGTTTGCGGAGCGTCACCGCACCCGCACCCCGCCTCTCGCAGAGCCCCACCGCTCCACTGAGGACTACAGCTCCCTGCGGAACCCTTCCGACACCTTCAGGAAGATGTCGTTCGCCTCGGCCTCCCCGACCGTCACCCGCACACCCTCGCCCGGGAACGGCCGAACCACCACACCCGCCTGCTCGCACGCCTGCGCGAACGCGACCGTGCGCTCCCCCAGCCGCAGCCACACGAAGTTGGCCTGGGTATCGGGCACCGTCCACCCCTGTGAGCGCAGTCCCTCGACCACGCGGATGCGCTCGCACACCAGGGAGCCGACCCGGCCGAACAGTTCGTCCTCGGCCCGCAGTGAGGCGATCGCCGCCTCCTGCGCGAGCTGGCTCACGCCGAACGGCACCGCCGTCTTGCGCAGCGCCGCGGCCACCGGCTCGTGGGCGATGGCGAAACCGACGCGCAGGCCCGCGAGGCCGTACGCCTTGGAGAACGTCCGCAGAACGCAGACGTTGGGCCGCTCGCGGTAGATCTCACGGCCGTCCGGCACCTCGAGGTCGCGGATGAATTCGCGGTAGGCCTCGTCGAGGACCACCAGCACATCGCTCGGCACCCGGTCGAGGAAGCGCTCCAGCTCCGCCCGCCGCACCACCGTGCCGGTCGGGTTGTTGGGGTTGCAGACGAAGATCAGGCGCGTGCGGTCGGTGATCGCGTCAGCCATCGCGTCGAGGTCGTGCACCTCCCCGGCCGTCAGCGGCACCTGGACCGACGTCGCGCCGCTGATCTGCGTGATGATCGGGTACGCCTCGAAGGACCGCCAGGCGTACATGACCTCGTCGCCGGGGCCCGCGGTGGCCTGGATCAGCTGCTGGGCGACACCGACCGAACCGGTGCCGGTGGCTAGGTGAGAGAGGGGGACTCCGAACCGTTCGGACAGCTCGCTCATCAGCCCGGTGCAGGCCATGTCCGGGTAGCGGTTGAAGGTGTCGGCCGCCGCCGTCACGCTCTCCATCACGCCCGGCAGCGGCGGATACGGGTTCTCGTTGGAGGACAGCTTGTAGGCCACCGGACCACCTGCCGCGGCGGGCTTGCCCGGCTTGTAGGTGGGAATCCCCTCCAGCTCGGCGCGCAGCTTGGGGCTCGTCTCGCTCACCGCAGTCCTCCTCGTGAAGACCGGCGGCCCATGACCGCCGCCGACATCCAATACTGCTCACCCTATGAGGATTCAGCGCCGCTGCGTATAGCCACGACCGAGCGACCGGCCCCCGTCTCGTCGGTCCCACCGGCATCAGGGGCATCACCACACCAAGGCGTACGAATCCGGGGGCGCGCTGCACATATATCTATGCGCCGGTGGTGCACGCCGTGGCGCGCATCCCCCGTGCAGGTGAGTTGAGACCTCTTCGCAACATCGACCCCTTGGCAGGCCCGCACGCGCCGACAAGACACGTACTGGCATGAGAGCGCTCAACGCCCTTGGTTTCCCAAGCAATTGGGGTCAAATGATCATGCAAAAACGTGCCTGTCAACGCGTGCATATGCGTCCGCACTACCCCACCGCATGAGCCCTACTATCGGCTCGCCATGACAGCAGCAGGGAAGCACCAGGTGAGCCGCGCGGAAACCTCACGGCGAGGCAGCCGGCCGGGTCGGGCCGGCATCAGAGACGTGGCCGCCGCCGCCGGAGTCTCCATCACGACCGTCTCCGACGCCCTCAACGGCAAGGGCCGGCTCCCGGACGCCACCCGGCGCCATGTCCGGGAAGTCGCCGACCGGCTGGGCTACCGGCCCTCGGCCGCGGCCCGGACCCTCCGTACCGGCAAGTCGGGACTCATCGGCCTGACCGTGACCACGTACGGGGATGAACCTTTCACCTTCACGGAGTTCGCGTACTTCGCCGAGATGGCGCGGGCCGCCACCTCCGCCGCGCTCGCCCGCGGCTACGCCCTCGTCATCCTGCCCGCGACGTCGCGCCACGACGTGTGGTCGAACGTCGCCCTGGACGGCACGGTCGTCATCGACCCCTCCGACCAGGACCCGGTCGTCAGCGAACTCGTCCGGCAAGGGCTGCCGGTCGTCTCCGACGGCCGCCCGGCCGGTGCGCTGCCGGTCACGGCCTGGGTCGACAACGACCACGAGGCCGCCGTCCTCGGCATCCTCGACCACCTGGCCGACGCCGGCGCCCGCCGCATCGGCCTGCTGACCGGCACGAGCACCGACACGTACACCCACCTGTCGACCACCGCGTACCTGCGCTGGTGCGAGCGTGTCGGCCAGGATCCGGTGTACGAGGCCTACCCGGCGCACGATCCGTGCGCGGGCGCCGTCGCCGCCGACCGGCTCCTCGCCCGGCCCGACCGGCCCGACGCGGTCTACGGCCTGTTCGACCCGAACGGCACCGACCTGCTCGCCGCCGCCCGCCGCTACGGCCTGCGCGTCCCCGAGGACCTGCTGCTGGTCTGCTGCAGCGAGTCCACGGTGTACGCCAACACCGAGCCGCCCATCACCACGCTCTCCCTGAAGCCGCGCCGCATCGGCACGGCGGTGGTCCAGCTCCTCATCGACGCCATCGAGGGAGTGGACTCCGACCACCCGGTGGAGCAGGTGATACCGACGGAGCTGATCGTGCGCACCTCGTCCCAGCGACGCCCGCCGCGCACGACGGTCAGCCCGCCGCGTTCACCCGAGGGGACGTAAGCCCCGCACCCGGGTCGATGGAAGGTCGTACTCCTGGGGAGAAACAGGGCCGGTCCCCCGGAGAGAAAGGATCGTTCTCGCGAAGAGAAGAAGAGCGAGGACGGTCACACGGTGGTCAAAGCCCGGCCCAAACGGGGCGAAAGCCGCGGTGAACTGGACTCTTGCTCTGATTCACCACCCCTGGGTCATCACATGGCGCGATCCGCATTCCTATGATGGGCCCACGACACCCGCGGGCCGCTACGACCAGGCAGTCCGATGCGGTGCAATGCGGCGCGATGGTGGAGGGGTCGATGACTCAGGGGGCCGGTCAGGGACCCGAGGTGGAGCGCACGGCGACGTTGCGCGACTTCCGGGTGCCCGCGTACGTCCACGAGGCCGGTCCGCACGTCCACAGCGTCCACCCCGGCGAGGTCGCCCCGCCGCCCGAGGAGACCTACCCCGAGGGATACACGCCGACTCAGCGCGACCTTCCCGTCGTCAACCGGGGTGACACTGTCCAGGTGACCGTGGACCCCGAGACCGCCACCGCCCCGCAGGCCTCCACCGGGCAGGGCCCGCTGTACGTCGTGGGTGACGTGCACGGCTACCTCGACCAGCTGGTGTCGGCCCTCCAGGAAAAGGGCCTGCTCGACGCCGCCGGCAACTGGTGCGCGGGCACCGCCCGGCTGTGGTTCCTCGGCGACTTCACCGACCGCGGCCCGGACGGCATCGGTGTCATCGACCTGGTGATGCGGCTGTCCGCCGAGGCCGCCGCGGCCGGCGGCTACTGCAAGGCGCTCATGGGCAACCACGAGCTGCTGTTGCTGGGCGCGAAGCGGTTCGGCGACACCCCCGTCAACTCCGGCGCGGGCACCGCCACCTTCCAGGCGGCCTGGCTGCTCAACGGCGGCCAGAAGACCGACATGGACCGCCTCCAGGACCACCACCTGCAGTGGATGTCCCGCCTGGACGCCGTCGAGGAGGTCGACGGCCACCTGCTCGTCCACTCCGACACCACCGCCTACCTCGACTACGGCCGCTCCATCGAAGAGGTCAACGACACCGTCCGCGAGACGATCACCCGCAACGACGCGGACGAGGTCTGGGACCTGTTCCGCAAGTTCACCAAGCGGTTCTCCTTCCGCGACGAGGGCGGCGCCGACGCCGTGCGCTCCCTGCTCGATACGTACGGCGGCACCCGCATCGTTCACGGGCACAGCCCGATTCCGTATCTGCTGGGCGAGGTCGGCTCCGAGGACGACGAGGACAACCGCGACCCCGTGATCGAGGGGCCGCACGTCTACGCCGACGGACTCGCCATCGCCATGGACGGCGGCGTGACCATGGCCGGAAAGCTGCTGGTCCAGCAACTGCCGCTGGGTACGTGACCGTTCACCGGGCAGGCGCTCCCGATCGGAGGACCCGGCCGGTGAGGGGCCAATTTCGGTAAACCCCCTGTCACCGCATACCGTCGCCGCTCTACCATCGGCTTATCCGTAGCAGGCTCCCCTCCGTTTCTGCCCGACGGCTCGTCAGCATGCCGAGCCCCAAGCCCTACGGAGCATCGGGGGATGCACATGAACAGCGTTCCGCAGCACCTGCTGAGCGAGGACCGCCAGGAATACGAGCGGATCCTTGATGAGGCGCTGCGCTCCGCACCACACCGTCCGGAACTGGCCGCTGTAGGACAGCGCCTCAACTCCGAACAGCTGCGCACCATGGCGCTGAACGCCACCGCACTCATCACGGCGGCCGCGTCGGCCGAATACCAGCACTACGTCAAGGTCCGCGACGAACTGCGTCAACCGGCGTCGGCCGGCTCACCGACCCTGCGTGCATCCGGTTCCTCCGAGCCGGGTACGGACGCGTCGGGGCTCGCCGCGACCATGGGAGGGGTCGCCGAGACCGCCGGCGCGGGCGCCGTCGCCGTCGTCGCCGTGCTCGCACCCGTCCTGGCCGGAACCGCCGCGGCGATCTTCCTGCTCGTCGGCTACATCCTGCGGATGCTCGACCCCGAGCAGGGGTTCGCCCGGACCATGCTCACCACGGGCTGGGTGTTCGGCGCCGTGACCGCGGTCGCGATCCTCGTCGCCGCCGTGGGACTGCTGCTCACCGCCCTGCGCAACAAGCCCACGGCCGACGGCGGGTCGTACGGCGAACTGCGGGGCGAGGTGGCCCAGGCCAAGGAGGCCTGGCACGAGGCCCTGCTGGAACGCGGCATCCTGCCCTTCCTGCGGGATGCTCTCGTCGACCCCGGCGCGGCCGCCGCGCTGCACCACACGCCGTCGTCGACGCCGGTCAGCCGCATGCCTCACCTCGGCTACGGCCGCCCGGGGTTCACCAGCCCGGACGACGGCGACCGCGGCTCGCGCCCCAGCTTCAGCAGTCCGGACTACAGCAGCCCGGACTTCGGCGGGCCGGAGCACCAGCCGGAGTAGCCCCGTCGAGCCCATCCGAGCGGGCGGACCGAATGGGCGCATCCGCATGGGCGGACCGAATGGGCGCATCCGCATGGGCGCATCCGCGTGGGTGCGTCCGCGTGGGCAAACCCGGTCGGGCGTACCCGTGGGCGGACCCACAGGCCGGGGGACCAACGGCCCCCGGGCCTGTGCGCGGCCGGGTCATTCCGCGAGGGGTCAGTCCGCGATGGGCAGGTAGACGCGGTTGCCGCTCGCCGCGAACTCCTTCGACTTCAGGGCCATGCCCTCCTCGATCTCGTTCCGGGTGCCGCCGTGTTCACGGCGGATGTCCTGCGAGATCTTCATGCTGCAGAACTTGGGACCGCACATCGAGCAGAAGTGAGCCGTCTTGGCCGGCTCGGCGGGCAGGGTCTCGTCGTGGAACTCCCGCGCCGTGTCCGGGTCGAGGGCCAGGTTGAACTGGTCCTCCCACCGGAACTCGAAACGGGCGTCGGACAGCGCGTCGTCCCACTCCTGCGCACCCGGGTGTCCCTTGGCGAGGTCGGCTGCGTGGGCGGCGATCTTGTAGGTGATGACGCCGGTCTTGACGTCGTCGCGGTTCGGCAGGCCCAGGTGCTCCTTGGGCGTGACGTAACACAGCATCGCCGTGCCCCACCAGGCGATCATCGCGGCACCGATGCCGGAGGTGATGTGGTCGTACGCCGGTGCGACGTCCGTGGTCAGCGGGCCGAGCGTATAGAACGGAGCTTCATCGCAGATCTCCTGCTGAAGGTCGATGTTCTCCTTGATCTTGTGCATCGGGACGTGGCCCGGGCCCTCGATCATGGTCTGTACGTTGAAACGCTTCGCGATCCGGTTGAGTTCCCCGAGGGTGCGCAGTTCCGCGAACTGCGCCTCGTCGTTGGCGTCCGCGATCGATCCAGGACGGAGACCGTCCCCGAGCGAGTAGGTGACGTCGTACGCGGCGAGAATCTCGCAGAGCTCCTCGAAGTTCTCGTACAGGAACGACTCCTTGTGGTGCGCGAGGCACCAGGCGGCCATGATCGAGCCGCCGCGGGAGACGATGCCGGTCTTGCGGTTCGCCGTCAGCGGCACGTACGCCAGGCGCACACCCGCGTGGACCGTCATGTAGTCCACGCCCTGCTCGGCCTGTTCGATGACCGTGTCCTTGTAGATCTCCCAGGTCAGCTCCTCCGCCCGGCCGTCGACCTTCTCCAGGGCCTGGTAGAGCGGCACGGTGCCGATGGGGACGGGGGAGTTGCGCAGCACCCACTCGCGCGTGGTGTGGATGTTGCGGCCGGTCGACAGGTCCATGACCGTGTCGGCGCCCCAGCGGGTCGCCCAGGTCATCTTCTCGACCTCCTCCTCGATGGAGGACGTCACCGCCGAATTGCCGATGTTGGCGTTGACCTTCACCAGGAACCGCTTGCCGATGATCATCGGCTCGATCTCCGGGTGGTTGACGTTGGCCGGCAGCACGGCCCGGCCCGCGGCGATCTCGTCCCGCACGACCTCCGGCGCCACGCTCTCCCGGATGGCGACGTACTCCATCTCGGGCGTGATCTCGCCGCGGCGGGCGTACGCGAGTTGTGTGACCGCCTGCCCGGTCCTGCCGCGGCGCGGCTGGCGAGGGCGGCCGGGGAAGACCGCGTCCAGGTTGCGCAGGCCGCCCCGGGGCGAGGTGTGCTTGATGCCGTCGTCCTCGGGGCGCACGGGACGGCCCGCGTACTCCTCGGTGTCGCCGCGAGCGATGATCCAGTTCTCGCGCAGTGGCGACAGGCCCCTGCGGACGTCGGTGTCGACGAGCAGATCGGTGTACGGGCCCGACGTGTCGTACAGCGTGACCGACTGGCCGTTGGTGAGGTGCACCTGACGGACCGGCACGCGCAGGTCGGGGCGGGTGCCCTCGACATACGCCTTGTGCCAGCCGATGGACTTCCCGGCCTCCTCGGACTTCTCGTCCTGAACGGAGGCAGGCGTGCGTGCGTCCTTGCTGGTCATGAGACCTACTCCCTACGCCGGCATTACCCGGTAACAGGTTCGGCGGTCGACGCAGCGATTTCCGTCCGGCGACGTTTCGTGTGAAACATCACTCGAGTCCGGCGATGTTTCATGTGAAACATCGCTGGGACGGAGGTCAGCGCCCTCTCAGCCCGGTGCTCCGAGCTCCCGCGTGTACAAAAGGTGCCTCCACGCTAGCGGCAATTCTGGCGCGGTGAACAGAGGGCCCCCCTCGTTCTTGCGATGATCGGGCGGTGACCACGACGCAGCGTCCCTCCTACCCACCGCCCGAGCCGCCCCGCGGATCCGGCGCCGGAAACGGCAACGGCCGTGGTGCCGGCCATGATTTCGCCACCCCGGCCGGGCCTGGGCCGACCAGAGGGCAGAGTCCCGGGCTCAGGTACGGGCGTGACGCGGGTTTCGGTCCCGGCTCCGGCCCCGGTGGTGAGTCCGGGCAGGGCTCCGGCGGAGGCCAGGGTGCCGGTCCTTCCGGTGGCCACGGTGGCCCCGGCGGCCCCGCCGGTGGGCAGGGCCCCGGCCCGGGCCCCGGTGACGGACACGACTCAGGACCCCGTGGCGGTGGCGGGCACGGACACGGCGGAAGCGACGGACACGGACACGGCGGGGGCGACGGACACGGTCACGGGTCCGGCTCCTCCCCGGGTGGCGGGCACGGGCACTCCCACAGCCACGGTCCGGCCACGCCCGTCTCCCGGCATCTGCGCAAGGTCATCGCGGCGATCCTGATCCCGTTCGCCGCGGCGGTGCTGGTCGGTCTCGCCGTGCTGTGGCCGGGCGGCGCTCCGTCGCACGAGCGCACCGGCGTCGGCTTCGACCGGCAGACTCAGGACGCCACGGTCACCAAGGTGGTCGAGGTGAGCTGCAGGGAGGCCGGCGCTTCGGGCGTCCCGCCGACCGGTGACACTTCCACCGCCGAGGGTTCCTCGGCGGTGCAGCAGGAGAAGGGCACCTGCAAGCGGGCGACGATCCGGGTCGACAGCGGCGACGACAAGGGCCGCACGTTCACCGAGATCGTCCAGCCCGACCAGTCCCGCCAGCTGCACGAGGGCCAGGAGGTCGTGGTCGCCTACGAGCCCTCGGCGCCGAAGGACCTGCAGTACTCGGTCACCGACATCAACCGCAGTGTGCCCATGGGGCTGCTGGCCGGCATCTTCGCGATCGCCGTCGTGGTCGTCGGACGGCTGCGGGGTGTCATGGCATTGGTCGCGCTGGCCATCAGCTTCATGGTGCTGAACTTCTTCATCCTGCCCGCGATCCTGCAGGGCTCGAACCCGCTGGTCGTCGCCGTGGTGGGCGCCAGCGCCATCATGCTCATCGCCCTGTACCTGTGCCACGGCCTGTCCGCCCGGACGTCGGTGGCCGTGCTGGGCACCCTGATCTCGCTGCTGTTGATCGGCATCCTCGGCTCGGTGTTCATCGGCTGGGCGGCCCTGACCGGCAACACCGACGACAACACCGGCCTGATCCACGGCCTCTACCCGACGATCGACATGAGCGGTCTGCTGCTCGCCGGCGTCATCATCGGCTCCCTGGGCGTGCTCGACGATGTGACGGTCACACAGACCTCGGCGGTCTGGGAGCTGCACGAGGCCAACCCCTCGATGGGCTGGCGCGGGCTCTACCGTGCGGGCATCCGGATCGGCCGCGACCACATCGCCTCGGTCGTCAACACGCTCGTCCTCGCCTACGCGGGTGCCGCGCTGCCGCTCCTGCTGCTGTTCTCGATCGCGCAGAGCAGCGTGGGGACGGTCGCCAACAGCGAACTGGTCGCGGAGGAGATCGTGCGCACGCTGATCGGTTCGATCGGCCTGGTCGCCTCGGTGCCGGTCACCACAGCCCTGGCGGCGCTGGTGGTCTCCGCCGACCGCCCCGGCACGGAGCCGGCCGTGGAAGCCTCTGCCGTCCCCGCGCGCGGGGGCAGGGGCCGACGCCGCAAGCGCTGACGCCCCCTGGGCCGACGGCGGCGCCTCGTCCTTCGCCGCCCGACCCGCATGAGGATCGCCCGGTCATACGAAGATCGCAGGAAGAAGCGTTCCTGCACAGCTCGGCGGCATCCGGTGAAGCGTTACTCCACCGTGCCGCCGGGGTCATGTCTCAACCAGCGCCCTGCTCGGCGAGGATGCGGTCCAGCGCCTCGTCGAGGTGTGCGTCGAAGTCGGCGAGCGAGCCCTCCTGTCCCAGCGGCACCAGCTTGTCCGTACGGTCGAGGAAAGCGACGAGCGGCGCCGTCGACGAACGGAACAACGCCTGGTCACTGCCCACCTGAAGCCGGATCAACACCTCGCCGAGCGCGTCGGGATCGACGGGCGTGACCCGCACATCGCCCTCCCCGCACGGCCGGCCCACACCGTCGATCAGCAACTCCCGCCCAAAAGCCCACGTAACCGGGGCATCACCGGGCAAATGGAACGTCAGCCGGACGGCATAGGGATCACTGGACTCATAGCGCAGCTCCACGGGAATGCGGAAGGAGAGCTCCTCGGACACGAGAAAGCTCATCATGACCTCTGCTTGTACGGACTCGCGCATCGATAACCCCGTCATTCGCCGTGACTGGCCGGGAACGAACCTCTGACACTTGGTGGAATCTTGCTGAACGTACACAGCAGATCACAAGGAGTGAGTTTTCACATACTGATACAGAGCGCGAGTGAGCCGAGCAGTGCCCCGATCTCGGCCTGCAACTCCCGGGCCGCGGGCAGCAACCGATCGGCCTGGTGTGCGGGGAGTGAGATGGCCATCGTCGCTGCCGTGGTGCCGAACGTGAGCGGAATCGCGGCGCAGACCGTGCCCAGGGCGTACTCCTGACGCTCGGTCACCGGTTCCATGCGCCGGATCCGCTCCATGCGCCGGAGCAGGCTGTGGTTGTCGCGCACGGTGTACGGCGTGAGGGGCTGCACCGGGTAGCGGTCGAGGTGGTCTCGGCGGGCTTCCTCGTCCAGCTGGGACAGCAGGCACTGGCCGATGGCGTGCGCGTGCCCGGTCTCCCGGAAGTCGGCCCACTCCTCGACCGCCGGGGTGCCAGGACTGTCGGAGACGCACATGACCTCGATCTCACCCTCGCGGTAGACCGCGTAGTACACGGGCACGCCCAGGACGTCCCGCCAGTGGGCGAGCGCGTCGACGACCGTGCTGCGACGTTTCTGCCTCGCTCCGCTGCTGCTCAGCCGCTCGGCGGCCGCACCGAGGAAGAACAGGCCCTTGTCCCGGCGCAGATAGCCCTCGTGCACGAGCGTGCGCAGCAGGTGGTAGGTCGTGGGCAGTGCCAGCCCGGTCTCGCGGGCCAGTTGCTTGGCGGGGGCGCCGTACTCGTGCCCGGCGACGGTCTCCAGCAGGCGCATAGCGCGCTGCACGGATCCGATGAGGGTCGGTGGAGGTGGTGGTGCGGAGGGGGGCGGTGGCCCTGAGGGCGCCGCCGAGCGAGGTTGTGCGGGGACGGTGCGGAGGTGGACGGAGGCGGTGTCAGCCGGGACCAAGGGGCTCTCCCGAAGCGCGAGGGGGCAGACCGTGCGGAGGAACACGGGTGGGGGTGAATGCCGCTCGCGGGGAAGTCCCCGCGTCGAGTTCCGGACTCTATTCGCCTGCCACCGCGTGCAGACGGCCCCGCCGGGAAACTTCCCTCGCCCGAGGGAACCGGTGATTCCAGGCGTTTCCCGCTACCCCCACCGGTTTCCCACGCGCCTCACCAGTCGCTGCGCGACGAGGAACTCGACGTGAACTTCCGTACGACGTAGATCAGTCCGCCGACCAGTGCCACGAAGACCAGCAGCTTGAAGAGCAGTCCGATGACGAACCCGACCACACTGGCGATCAGCCCGCCGAACACGACCAGGGCGATGACCGGCACCGCGATCCACTTCACCCACCACGGCAGCCCCGTGAAGATCTCTCGCATCGCCCTCGTCCTTACCTCTCCGCCCGCTCGAGTGCCGGGTCCTGTCGGTCCTTCTGGATCTCTGATGTCCTGCACTCGATGCTAGGTCCAGGAAGGTTCGAACGGGCGCCTCGCATCCCTTGTCCTCCCCTGACCGAACCCCTAGGGAACCCTGAGGCGGTCCGTCACCTCTCGGAGGGAGAGAAGACCACCAGCACCCTCAGATCCTCGGTGATGTGGTGGAACTTGTGGGCGACGCCCGCCGGCACGTAGACGATGCTGCCGCGCGCCACCTGGGTCGTCTCCAGACCGACGGTGATCGCCGCCCGGCCGCTCACGATGAAGTAGACCTCGTCCTGATGGTGCGGCTTCTGTGGATCCTGCTCGCCCGCGTCAAGGGCGTACAAGCCGACCGACATGTTCTGCTCCCGCAGAAACTGCAGGTAGGCGCCCTCGTTGGCGGCGCGCTCCGCCTCCAGTTCATCCAGCCGGAATGCCTTCATCGTCTTGTCCGCCCCTGCCTTTTGTGCCCGCGTCCGATCAGGTCTGCCACGATCAGACACATGAAGAATTTCGTAGTCAAGACGATCGCCAACGCGGGCGCCCTGGCGGTCGCCGTCTGGCTGCTCGACAAGATCACCCTGACCGGTGACAGCACGGTCAAGGAAGTCGGCACCCTGATCATTGTGGCGCTGCTCTTCGGCCTGGTGAACTTCCTGGTCAAGCCGCTCGTCAAACTCCTCAGCCTGCCGCTGCTGATATTGACGCTCGGTCTGTTCACGCTGGTCGTCAACGCGCTGATGCTGCTGCTCACCTCGTGGCTGGCGGACACGCTCGATCTGAGCTTCCACGTGGAGGGTTTCTGGACGGCCGTCGTGGGTGGTCTGATCATCTCGGTCGTCTCCTGGGCGCTGCACGTCGTGCTGCCCGACGGGGACTGAGCGGACATGACATACCGGGTCTGCTTCGTCTGCACGGGCAACATCTGCCGTTCCCCGATGGCCGAGATCGTCTTCCGCGCGCGGGTGGCGGAGGCGGGTCTCGACGAGCTGGTGGAGGTCGACAGCGCCGGCACGGGCGGATGGCACGAGGGCGACGGAGCCGACCCGCGTACGGTGGCCGTCCTCGAGGACAACGGCTACGCCGGGGGCCACACGGCCCGGCAGTTCCGGTCGTCCTGGTTCTCCCGCCTCGACCTGGTGATCGCCCTCGACTCCGGCCATCTCGGGGCCCTGCGCGGGCTCGCGCCCACGGAGGAGGACGCGGAGAAGGTGCGGCTGCTGCGCTCGTACGACCCCGCCGCCGGCGACGATGACCTCGACGTACCGGACCCCTACTACGGGGGCATGGACGGCTTCGAGGAGTGTCTTGAGATGGTGGAGGCGGCGAGCGCCGGTCTGCTCGCCGCAGTGCGCAAGAATCTGGAGGGACAGGCGGCATGAGCGATTCCGCGACGGGTGACGCGGCCGGGACGACGGGCGACCCGGCCAGGGCGGCCGACGACGCGGGCCGGGCGAAGGATGCCGCGAGCCAGGTGACGCGTGCGGCGGACCGGGCGACGGGTGCCGTCGACGAGGTGACGGTCGCCGTGGACGACGTCACGGATGCCGTGGACAAGGCGACGAACGCCGCCGACGAGGTGACGGGTGCCACCGACCAGGGGACGAGTGCCGCAGCCAAGGTGACGGGCGCCGTGGGCCAGTCGGCCGCGGGCGCCGGGGACGGCACGCGGGCGGTGCGGGCCGGGCTGCCCGAGCCGGTCAAGCACGAGCCGACGCTGCCCGGCCCCGTGTTCGCCGCCCACTTCCACCTGCCGGGCGACCCGACCGGCCCCTACACGTACGGCCGCGACGAGAACCCGACCTGGACGCTGCTGGAACGCGCCATCGGCGAACTGGAAGCGCCCCGCGAGGACGGCGCCGAGACGCTCGTCTTCGCCTCCGGCATGGCCGCGATCTCGGCGGTGCTCTTCTCCCTGCTGCGCACCGGCGACGTGTGCGTCCTGCCCGACGACGGTTACCAGGCGCTGCCGCTGGTCCGCGCACAGCTGGAGGCGTACGGCATCGAGGTGCGCACCGCGCCGACGGGCGGTGACGCCCAGCTGGACGTCCTCGACGGCGCACGGCTGCTGTGGATCGAGACCCCGTCGAACCCCGGGCTCGACGTGTGCGACATCAGGCGGCTCGCCGAGGCGGCACACGCGCGTGGTGCCCTGGTGGCCGTCGACAACACCCTTGCGACACCGCTCGGCCAGCGTCCGCTGGAGCTCGGCGCCGACTTCGCGGTGGCCAGCGGCACCAAGCAGCTGACCGGCCACGGTGACGTCCTCCTGGGCTATGTCGTCGGCCGGAACGCCGAGGCGATGGCCGCCGTGCGCCGCTGGCGCAAGATCGTCGGTGCGATTCCCGGGCCCATGGAGGCCTGGCTCGCGCACCGCTCGATCGCAACACTTCAGATGCGGGTCGACCGGCAGAGCGCGACAGCCCTGGCGGTCGCCGAGGCGCTGCGCGAGCGGCCCGAGGTGACGGGGCTGCGCTACCCGGGGCTTCCCGACGACCCCTCGCACGAGATCGCCAGGCGCCAGATGCGGCGCTTCGGGTGTGTGGTGTCGTTCACGCTGCCCACGCGCGAGCGTGCCGACCGCTTCCTCGACGCGCTGCGGCTCGTGGACGACGCGACGAGCTTCGGCGGGGTGCGGTCCACCGCCGAACGGCGTGGACGCTGGGGCGGGGACGCGGTGCCGGAGGGCTTCGTCCGCCTGTCGGTCGGCGCCGAGGATCCGGAGGACCTGGTGGTGGATGTGCTGCGTGCGCTGGACGCGTCGGCCGCCTGACCATCGTCACGGACGGTCCGAGCCTCCCCCCTCGTGGCTCGGACCGTCCCCCGGTTCCGCGCGCAAGAACCGCGCGACCAAGGCTAGTTGACTCTCTGTCAGTGTCCAATCACCGTAGCGACAGAGACCTATCGACTTATTTATAGTTGAGCGCGGCCGGGGGGCCGGAGCGGGGGCCGAAGAGGGAGTGTGTGCGGTGGATCTGGCCTTGCTGCGGACCTTCGTGACCGTGCACCGGGCCGGCTCCTTCACCCGTGCCGCCGCTCTGCTCGGCCTCTCCCAACCTGCCGTCACCTCGCAGATACGGACGCTGGAGCGGCAGCTGGGCCGCCCCCTGTTCCTGCGACAGGCCCGGGGCGTGACCCCGACGAGCATCGGCGACGAACTCGCCCACAAGGCCGCACCCCATCTCGACGCCCTGGTGGAGATCACCGAGACCGGCCTCGACGACGACTCCTCCTTACGGACGCTGCACCTCGCAGGCCCGCCGGAGTTCACGGCCGAACGAGCCCTGCCCGCCCTCACCGAGCTGACCGGCGAGGACGGCCAGGGCTTCGCCTTGCGCGCGTCCTTCGGGAACGCCGAGGAAACACTGGAGGGGCTCTCCGCCGGACACCATGATCTGGCCATCAGCACCGCCCAGCCGCGCGGCGCCCTGCTCACGGCGACTGCGCTCTGCGACGAGGAGCACATCCTGGTCGCGGCTCCGCGCTGGGCCGAGCAGGCCGGCACCGGTCGGGACCGCAGGCCGGCACCGGCCCTCGAGAAGGTGCCTGTGGTGGAGGTGCACGAGTCGCTGCCGTTCGTCTCCCGCTACTGGGCCTCCGTCTTCGACTCGCCCCCGGCCGTCCCGGGCACCGTGATCGTCCCCGACCTGCGTGCGGTCCTGGCCTGCGCGGTCGCGGGCGCCGGGCTGGCGGTGCTGCCCCGCTACCTTTGCGCCGCGGCGCTGGAGCGGGGCGAAGTCGTCGCCCTGAACGAGCCGGACGTGCCACCGCTGCGCACGTACTTCCTGGTGGTCCGCACCGGGACGCTCGCCATGCCCCATATCGCGCGGGCTCACGAGTGGTTGCAGCAGGCTTCGGCCGACTGGTGCTGAAGCCCTCAAGGGCGGCTTCTGGCGACGAAGCGGGGTGCTTGGGACCATGCTTCACTCTGGGAGCTCAGCCGGTGACGTTTCGCGATGTTTCACGTGGAACCAGCCGGGCCACATTTCACTCATGACCGTCCGACCCGTGGTCAAGCGCACCGCCCGCGCCGTTCTGCTGGACGGTGCCGACCTGATCTTGATCAAGCGCACCAAGCCGGGTGTGGATCCCTACTGGCTCACCCCCGGCGGTGGAGTCGAACCCAGCGACTCGACCGTCGTCGACGCCCTGCACCGCGAGGTGTACGAGGAACTCGGCGCGAAGATCACCGACGTGGTGCCCTGCTTCGTGGACACCATGGAGCACATCGGGGAGGACGGCGGCGCGACCGGTGTGAAGGTGCAGCACTTCTTCGTCTGCCGTCTGGAGTCCATGGACCCGTCCCTGCGCCACGGCCCCGAGGTCGACGCGCCGGTCGGCGAGTACGAGATCGTGCGCGTGCCGTTCACCCGGGTCGGGATCGCCTCCGTCCATCTCGTGCCGCTGTCACTGCGGCATTACCTGGACGGCAACATCGAGGGCGTCCTGGCGATGCATGCGCCCGACCTGGGCTGAGACGCGGATCAGTTTCCGGCGGCGACCAGTTCCTCGACGGAGTCGTGCCGTATGCGGTCCGACGGGATGCCGCTGTCCCGCAGGGCGTGCACCCCACTGCGGATCATCCCGGGCGGGCCCGATAGGTAGGCGTCGAACTCGTTCCACGGCCCATAGGCGCGCACGGCGTCCGGCAGCTGCTGGTTGGCCTGCTGGTCGATGATCGCTCTGACCGCGAGCCACGGGTGGGTCTGCTGGAGGCGGAGCATGGTGTCGATGTCGTACAGGTCGTGGTCGGTGCGGGCTCCGTAGAAGACCTCGACGGACCGGCGTTCACCGTGCTCGGCGACGTCCTCGACCAGGGCCTTGATGGGCGCTATGCCCGTGCCGCCGCCCACGCAGAGCAGGCCGCTGTCGGTGGTGTGGTTCACGGTCATGGAACCCGCGGGCGGGCCGAGCCGGATGATGTCGCCGGGGCGGGCGCGGTGCACCAGGGCGTTGGAGACCCAGCCCGCCGGGACGGCCTTCACGTGGAACGACAGCAGACCGTCGGAGCGGGGCGCGGAGGCGAAGGAGTAGTGCCGCCAGATCCGGGGCCACCAGGGTGTCTCCAGGCTGGTGTACTGCCCGGCGAGGAAGGGGTACGGCTGGTCGGGGCGGACGGTGACGACCGCGACGTCCGGGGTTCTCATGTCGTGCGCGACGATCTCGGCGTACCACCAGGCCGGGGCGCGCAGTTCGTCCGCGGCCGCCGCGTCGATCATGACCTGGGAGATCGTGGTGTAGGTCCGGACCCAGGCCGCCTCCATCTCCGGGTTCCAGACCCCGGCCGCGTACTTACTCAGCGCGCCGATCAGGCACTCGCCGACGGCCGGATAGTGCTCGGGTCGTGTGCCGTACTTCCGGTGGCCCCGGCCGAGGTTCTGCAGGTAGTCGACGAGGACGTCCTTGTTGTCGATGTGTTCGGCGGCCGTGAGCAGCGCCCTGAGCAGCCGGTCCCGCTGGGTGTCCATCGCGGCCGGGAACAGCGACCGCAGATCGGGGTGGCGGACGAAGAGCAGGGCGTAGAAGTAGGAGGTCACCTTGTCGGAGACCGGGGCGACCTCGGCCATGGTGCGACGAATGAGGACGGCGTCCGGGGACCCCGCTTCGGCCGGCGCGGGAGTGACCTCTTCTTCGGGCGGCACCGAGGCGGGCCGTTGGGCGGGAACATGCTCCTCGGCGGCAGCCGTGGGCGGCGGAACGGTGGAGGCGAAGGGCGTCGGGGTGAGCGCTGTCGGAACGGGGCCCGGCGACGTGACGGTGGCAAGGCGCGGGACCGCGGGGGACTCGGCGTGCTGCGCGGCGGGAGGGGTGGACCGGGGTATGGACTCCGGAGCTTCACGCCTTTGGTCCGGCGCACCGGTGCTCGCGCCGTCGGGGGGCGCGGGGGTGTGGTCCGCCGGTGCTTCCGCGGCCGCCCCGGGCCTGCCCACCGGGCGTATCGCGGCCGGTCGACGCCCTTCTGCCGGCCTGTCTGCGGTTCCGGCGTCGCTGTCCGGCGGCGTCGTCGGGTTCTTGCGGGGTGTGAACCAGCCGCCCCCGCCGCCAGAAGTGCCGTTGTCGGCCGACGTGGTGGTCGGAGCGTCCATGGTGTGCCTCGCCTCGAGCATCTTTCGGTCGGTCTGCGCACTTCCCCAAGTCGGAAGGTGCCTGCTTTCCCCCGTGGACGGCTTGCGTTCCCATCCTTGTCGCGGCCAATGCGGCCACATTCAACCCGTATTCCGGCTCCGTACGGACAAGTAAGACGAGAGTGTGACATTGGCCGCAGTAACTCTCGTCGAGCTTCTCACTCGTCAGGACGCTTCCGTCGCATAACCGGAAACGCGGGTCTTCGATCTCTCCGTCCCGTTAGGCTGCGTTGCCCTGCTTTCGGCCCACGGGCGGGTCGTCCCATCCCGGATGCGAACCGGAGTCGACCCTACCGGCCACCGCCGCGCACACAAGTCCCCCCTCGCCTCGTCACGAATACGGGCACGCCGCGAATCATCAAGTCCGTCAACTATTGGACGAGAAAAGCCCGTTCAACGCCTCGATCGGACATCCGGTGTTCTTACGTGTTTCACGTGAAACATGCAGCGGTGGTCCGCAACGTGTGCGGGCGGCGACAACTGGCCAAAAGCTCGTATGACTCCTCTGAAACAGGTGGACGCCGGGGGCCGATGTCAGACAGCCTGACCTGCGTGTCGACTCCTTCCCTTGCCTCATTGCCCATCCGCCGTCTGACGCTTCGCGATCAAGCCGCCTGCGCCGACTTGTCCGAGGACCGGGGGTGGCCACGGGAGGAGCACAAGTGGGGCTTCCTCCTCACAGCCGGGCAGGGCTACGGCATCGAGGATCCCGACGGAGGCCTCGTGAGCGCCTGCGTCGTCACCGAGTACGGCCCCCAGAGCCCTTCTCTCGCCGCGATCGGCATGGTCCTGGTCGCCGGACGGCACGCACGGCAAGGTGTGGGACGCCGGCTGATGCGCCACGTCGTGTCCGCGATGGGCACCACGCCCCTCACCCTGCACGCGACGCCGAACGGCCGCCCCCTCTACGAGGAACTGGGGTTCAAGGTCATCGGACGGGCCGAGATGGTCATCGGGAGTTTCACTCCCGGTGGGCCGGAGCCCAGGGTCGCCACCCGGGCCGCCACCGCCGAGGACCTCACCGCGATCCTCCACCTCGACGAGCAGGTGTTCGGGACCGACCGCACGCACATCGTCACCCGACTCCCCGCATTCGCCGATCAGTTGCGGGTGGCCGAGGAGGGCGGACGGATCATCGGGTACGCGGCCGCCTGGCCCAACATGGACACCCACGTCGTCGGCCCGCTCATCGCACGCGACACATCGGTGGCCCAGGCGCTCATCGCCTCCCTCGCCGCCCACACCGACCGCCCCCTGCGCACCGACATCGATGTGCGCCACGAGGAGCTCCTCGCGTGGGTGAAGGAGCACGGCCTGGAGTCCGTCGCCTTCAACTCGGTGATGGCGTACGGCATCACCGAACTGCCCGGAGACTGGACCCGGCGGTTCGCGCCGGTCACGGTCGCGGCGGGCTGACGATCTCGATACGGCGACGCCGGCTCCCCCGGGATCGGGGAACCGGCGTCGCCGCTCTGAGGGGTCTCGCGCTGAAAGAGCCCGGTCAGGCGAGGGCCTCCACGGCGGCCGTGGCAAAGCCGTGGTCCTGCTCCGGGGCACCTCCGCCGACGCCGATCGCGCCGATCAAACGGCCCTCACGGTGCACCGGCACACCACCCGCGATGAACAGCAGGGGACGGTCGAGCGCGGTCGGCAGCGTGTGGAAGGGGCCGCCGGGCTGTACCGCGTCGACCAGGTCGGCGGTGGGCGCGTTCAGCTGGAGGGCCGTGTAGGCCTTGCGGGTGCTGGTCTCGCCGGAGATCAGCACGGCGCGGTCGTCCCGGCGGAAGGCGAGCAGATGGCCGCCCGCGTCCAGGACGGTGACGCTGACGGTGACGCCTGCGGCGTCTGCGGCACGGTGGGCGGCGGCGACGAGGGCGTCGGCGTCCTGGGTGGTCAGGGGGGCGACAGCGGGGGTTGTGTTCATGAGGGGATTCTCCTGGGGGACTTGCTGGTAGTGCCGGATCGTGGGGTGCATCGGGGTGATCCGGTGGTTCAGTGGTGGGCAGTGGCCCGCTGCTCGGCCGGCGCGGATCCCGTGACGACGGTGCCGGAGCCACCGGCACGGCGCTCCAGGGCGGCCGAGAGGAGCGCCAGGGCCAGCGCCCCGGCGGCCAGAGCGGCGCCGACCCAGTTGGGGGCGGTGTAGCCGAGGCCGGCCGCGATCACGAGGCCGCCGAGCCATGCGGACAGGGCGTTGCCGAGGTTGAAGGCGCCGATGTTCACGGCGGAGGCCAGCGTCGGGGCACCGTGCGCCTGGTCGAGGACCCGCTTCTGAAGCGGCGGCACGGTGGCGAAGCCCAGGGCGCCGATCAGCACGACGGTGACCGCCGACAGCAGCTTGTCGTGGGCAGTGACGGTGAACAGCGCCAGGACAACGGCCAGGGCGCCCAGGGAGACGTACAGCATGGGCATCAGGGCGCGGTCGGCGAACTTGCCGCCGACGAGGTTGCCGCCGACCATGCCGAGGCCGAAGAGGACCAGCAGCCAGGTGACGGAGCCGTCCGCGAAGCCTGCAACGTGGGTCATCATCGGCGCGATGTAGGTGATGGCCGCGAAGACGCCGCCGAAGCCGAGGACGGTCATGGCCATCGCGAGCAGGACCTGCACGTTCTTGAACGCGGCCAGCTCGTGTCGCAGGTGCACGCCCTCCGGCTTGGGCATGTCGGGGACGAGCCGGGCGATGCCGGCCAGGCCGATGAGGCCGAGAGCGGCGACAAGGCCGAAGGTCACCCGCCAGCCGGCGGACTGCCCGACCAGCGTGCCCAGCGGAACGCCGACCACGTTGGCGACGGTCAGACCGGTGAACATCATCGCGATGGCTCCGGCCCTCTTGTCCGGGGCGACGAGGTCGGCCGCGACGACCGAGCCGATACCGAAGAAGGCGCCGTGGGCCAGCGAGGCGATGATCCGGCCGATCAGCATGACGGAGAAGGCCGGGGCGAGCGCCGAGAGCAGGTTGCCGACGATGAACAGGCCCATCAGAAGCATCAGCATCCGCTTGCGGGAGACCTTGGTGCCGAGCACCGTCATCAGCGGGGCGCCGAACATGACGCCGAGCGCGTAGCCGGTCACCAGGTATCCGGCGGTGGGGATGGAGACCCCGTAGTCGCCCGCGACCTCGGGCAGCAAGCCCATGATCACGAACTCCGTCGTTCCGATCCCGAAGGCCCCGATCGCGAGGGCCAGAAGCGCGAGAGGCATGGAGGGGTACCTTCCCAAACGATTGCAGGAGCGCTTTGCGTGCGTTCACAATAGTTGCAGACGCGGGTTATGTGCAAGCGACGTCAATTGCGGTCGTGCTCTATCCTGGATGGCAGCCGCTCCGGGACGGAGGAAACGCCAATGACAGCGACGGACCCCGCGCTCACCGCTCTCGCCCAGAGCTGGCGCGCCCTCTCCCTGCTCCACGGGAGGATCGAGGCCCACATCGAGCGTGCCCTGCAGGCGGGGCACGACCTCAGCGCGCGCGAGTACTCCCTGCTGGACGTGTTGAGCAGGCAGCACGACGGGGACGGCGGGCATCTGCAGATGAAGCAGGTCGCCGACGCGGTCGTCCTCAGTCAGAGCGCCACCACGCGCCTGGTCACCCGGCTGGAAGACCGGGGTCTCCTGGAGCGCTACCTGTGCCCCACCGACCGCCGGGGCATCTACACGAACGTCACCGCGGCAGGTCTCGAGCTGCTGCAGGCGGCACGGCCGACCAATGACGCCGCCCTGCGCGAGGCCCTCGACGAAGCGGCGAAGAACCCGGAGCTGGCCCCGCTGGTCCGCGTCGTGGAGACGCTGAAGGCTCCGGTGCCCGCCTAGAGCGCGCCCTGCGTGGTCACCGTGGTCACCTCTCCAAGGGCGGTTGACTCTCGTCGGGTGCGGCTATGAGAGCCGTAGGGTGCGGCCATGGCCGATCTTGAAATACGTGCCGCCGTCCCTGACGACGTACCGGAGATCGTCGCAATGTGACCGGTGTGCGTGGGCGCCCCGTTTCACGTGAAACGGGGCGCCCACGCATCCCACCGCCTAGCGGATGCCGCGCCATCCCTCGGGATCGACGCCACCCGGCACAGAAGCCTGCTCCTCGTACGGCTGACGCGTGAACACGAACGAGCCGAGGTCCAGGTGACTCACGGACCCGTCCGGCCGCCGTACGGCCTTCAGGAGCTCGCCGGCGTAGTAGCCCTCCAGCCCCGTCCATGTGCCGTCACCGTTCGGGAGGAACCGCGAGCGACGGCCGGCGCCGGTCAGCGGCCCGAGCGAGACCAGCCCGTCGGCCATCAGCCGCAGGGCGAAAGCGTGCGTCCCCCAGTACCACTGCCCCGTCAGCCCCAGCAGCGACGGGTCGACCTCATCCAGCGGCTTCCACGGCGCCGGGATGCGCGGCTCCGCCTCGGCGACGATACGGACCAGATCGGCGGCGACGGAGAACAGCAGCGGTCCGGACGTGGAGTTGGCCAGGGCGATCGCCGCAACGTCGTCCTCGACGCTGATCATGAGGCACGCGAGGAATCCGGGCAGCGAACCGGTGTGTCCGACGAGGGACCGTCCGTTCCGTCGCCGGATCTCCATGCCCAGGCAGTAGGCGTAACCGCTCGCCACGTCCGCCGCCTCGTGAGGCGCGGCCGGTGTCCTCATCTCCCGTAGCGACTCGGCACTCAGCACCCGCTCGTCGCCGTTGACCAGGAAGACCGCGAACCGCGCCAAGTCTCCAGTGGTCGACCAGAGTTGACCTGCCGGCGCCATGCGCCCCAGATCCTCGGTGGGCTCGGGAAGCATCACATCGGCCCAGGGATGAACGGCCCAGCCGCCCGCATGGGGCGCCTGCGCTCGGGTGCTCGTGCGATGCAACCCCAGGGGTTCGAGCACCTCACGCCGAAGCACGTCCTCCCAGGGAGCCCCGCGGAGCTTCTCGATGAGTGCGCCGAGCAGGGCGTAGCCCGGGTTCGAGTAATGGAACCGGCGGCCCGGCGGAGTCAGCAGAGGCCGCTCGCCCAGTACGTCGGCGAGCTCGGGCCGCAGGGATCCGGGACTCCGCTCCCACCAGGGTCCCGGCGTCTCGGCGGCCAGCCCGCCCGTGTGCGCGAGGAGCTCGGCGACGGTCGCCTCCCCCACACCGGTGCCCGGCAGATGCTTCTCGAGTGGGTCCGCGAGATCCAGTAGGCCCTCGTCGCGCAGCCGCAGCACGAGAACAGCCGTGAAGGTCTTGGTGATCGAACCGATCCGGTACTGCACGTTCTCGTCCGGGGCGTGCCCGTCCACCGAGGTCCGTGCGCCCGTCCACACCGTCGTCCCGTCCCGTACCACGGCCGCGACGAGCGACGGGGCCCGCCCTTCCGCCTGTGCGACGGCGATGCGGTGCAGCAGAGCGCGACGCGTGCCGGGAAGCAGTTCTCCCTGAGATGTCGTCATGGGCCCAGTCCACCTGGCCCGGCACCTTCCCGTCGAGCACATTCGGGGGGAGGGACGATGAGGTCGGGGCGGATCAGGTCTGCGCCATGTCCACGAACCGCGAGTAGTGGCCCTGGAAGGCGACGGTGATCGTCGCCGTCGGGCCGTTTCGGTGCTTGCCCACGATGATGTCCGCCTCGCCCGCGCGGGGCGACTCCTTCTCGTACGCGTCCTCGCGGTGCAGAAGGATCACCATGTCGGCGTCCTGCTCGATGGAGCCCGACTCACGCAGGTCGGACACCATCGGCTTCTTGTCCGTGCGCTGCTCGGGACCACGGTTGAGCTGGGAGAGCGCGATCACCGGAACCTCCAGCTCCTTGGCCAGGAGCTTGAGGTTCCGGGACATGTCCGAGACCTCCTGCTGACGGCTCTCGGAGCGCTTCGATCCCCCGGCCTGCATCAGCTGGAGATAGTCGATGATCACGAGCCTGATGTCGTTGCGCTGCTTCAGTCGACGGCACTTCGCACGGATCTCCATCATCGACAGGTTCGGGGAGTCGTCGATGTAGAGGGGTGCGGACGAGACCTCGGGCATCCGGCGCGCCAGACGCGTCCAGTCGTCGTCCGTCATGGTGCCGGACCGCATGTGGTGAAGGGCGACGCGGGCCTCTGCGGACAGCAGACGCATCGCGATCTCGTTGCGCCCCATCTCCAGGGAGAAGATGACACTCGGCAGGTTGTGCTTGATCGACGCGGCCCGGGCGAAGTCCAGGGCCAGCGTCGACTTACCCATGGCGGGACGGGCCGCGATGACGATCATCTGCCCGGGGTGCAGGCCGTTGGTGAGCGAGTCGAAGTCGGTGAAGCCGGTGGGCACGCCGGTCATCTCGCCGCTGCGCGAGCCGATGGCCTCGATCTCGTCGAGCGCGCCCTCCATGATGTCGCCGAGCGGCAGGTAGTCCTCGCTGGTGCGCTGCTCGGTGACCGCGTAGACCTCCGCCTGGGCACGGTTGACGATCTCGTCGACGTCGTCGTCGGCCGCGTATCCCATCTGCGTGATGCGGGTACCGGCCTCGACCAGGCGGCGCAGGACCGCCCGCTCGTGGACGATCTCCGCGTAGTACGCCGCGTTGGCTGCCGTGGGCACCGTCTGGACGAGGGTGTGCAGGTACGAGGCCCCGCCGACCTTGTTGATCTCGCCGCGCTTGGTGAGCTCGGCCGCGATCGTGATGGGGTCGGCCGGCTCGCCCTTGGCGTAGACGTCGAGGACGGCCTGGTAGATCGTCTCGTGGGCCGGCTTGTAGAAGTCGTGGCCCTTGAGGATCTCGACGACGTCGGCGATGGCGTCCTTGGACAGGAGCATGCCGCCGAGGACGGACTGCTCGGCGTCGATGTCCTGCGGGGGGACCCGCTCGAACGACGGGGACGATCCGCCGTCCCACGCCCCGTTGTCCCTGCCGCGCTCGTGCTGTTCGTCGCGGCCCCGGGCTCCGTCGCCCCGCCGACGGGAGGCGGGCAGACGATCACTGGGCCCGCTGTCGGCCCACGGGTCGTCCAAGGGCTCGGAAATGCTCACCGAGCCACCTCCTCCCGTCCGCCGAAGCAGACCTAGCCGTGCCTCTCTGTTCTACGGCACGGCACTGACAAATAAGAGGCCCAACTCCGGTTGGCACGCGCCGGTTTTGTGGCGTTTTGAAAACCGGCGGACGGAGCGGGCGCCGGACTACCGTAGGCCCCTCGGCACCGTCAGCCAATCTGGTTATCCACAGGCCATGTGGACGACGGCCCAGATGCTGTGGAGAACTCCGCGAAACCTGTGCACGACGCGGTGGACAGGCCTGTGAACAAGCAACGCTCCTCGCGAGAGGAACCGCCCTGACCTGCGACTTCGCCATCCACCGGCTGTGCAGAAGAAAAACTTCCCCAACCGGCTCAAGATCGCCTCGAAGAGTGCACAGCAGTGCGCACCCCGGGACAGAAAGTAAGGGTCGCAAAAGCTTTGCATCTCTTACCTGTGGACGATTAGATTGGTGCACATGACACAGGCCCCCGTGCGCCGCCGAGCCGGCCGGAGACAGCACGACCGCGAGATCGTCGCACTGGCCCTTCCGGCCTTCGGCGCCCTCGTCGCCGAGCCCCTCTTCCTCCTGACCGACACCGCCATCGTCGGCCATCTGGGCACGGCCCAACTCGCCGGCCTCGGCATCGCCTCGGCCCTGCTGATGACCGCCGTGAGCGTCTTCGTCTTTCTCGCCTACGCCACAACAGCCGCGGTGGCCCGTCGCGTCGGAGCGGGCGACCTCCAGGCCGCCATCCGGCAAGGCATGGACGGCATTTGGCTGGCACTGCTCCTCGGCGCCGCCGTTGTCGCGGTCGCGCTGCCCACGGCACCCCACCTCGTGGACCTCTTCGGCGCCTCGGACGCGGCAACCCCATACGCGATCACGTATCTGCGCATCTCCGCGCTCGGCATACCGGCCATGCTCGTCGTCCTCGCGGCGACCGGCGTCCTGCGTGGCCTGCAGGACACCAGGACCCCGCTCTACGTGGCCATCGCGGGCTTCGCCGCCAACGGCGCCCTCAACGCCGGGCTCGTCTACGGCGCCGGCATGGGGATCGCGGGTTCCGCATGGGGCACCGTCATCGCTCAGTGCGGCATGGCCGCGGCCTACCTCGCGGTCGTTCTGCGAGGAGCGCGCAAGCACGGTGCCTCGTTGCGCCCGGACGCCGCCGGGATCAGGGCGTCCGCACAAGCCGGTGTGCCTCTGCTGGTCCGCACCCTCTCCCTGCGGGCGATCCTGATGATCGCCACGGCGGTCGCCGCCCGCCTCGGGGACGCCGACATCGCGGCCCACCAGATCATCCTCTCCCTGTGGAACCTGCTGGCCTTCGCCCTCGACGCCATCGCCATCGCGGGGCAAGCCATCATCGGTCGCTACCTCGGAGCCGGTGACGCCCAAGGCGCCAGAGACGCGTGCCGTCGCATGGTGGAGTGGGGCATCGCCGTCGGGGTGGTCCTGGGCGTACTGGTGGTCGCCACCCGACCAGCGTTCCTGCCCCTGTTCACCAGTGACCCGGGGGTCAAGGACGTGGCGCTGCCCGCCCTGATCATCGTCGCGCTTTCCCAGCCGATCTCCGGCATCGTCTTCGTTCTGGACGGAGTCCTGATGGGTGCCGGCGACGGCCCGTACCTCGCCTGGGCCATGCTGCTCACGCTGGCGGTGTTCACGCCGGTGGCCCTGCTGGTCCCCGTATTGGGCGGTGGGCTCACCGCCCTCTGGGCGACGATGGCGCTGATGATGACCGTGCGGATGGTGACGCTGTGGGTCCGTGCGCGTTCGGGGCGCTGGATCGTCACAGGCGCGACTCGCTGACCGTTTCACGTGAAACGCTGCCTGTTTCACGTGAAACAGGGTGTGCTCCACAGAACGCGGTGTTTCACGTGAAACACGGACGCCCCCGGCATGCCGCCACCCAACGGACACGAAAGGGGCCGCACCCTCCAGGGTGCGGCCCCTTCGCTTACTGCTTCAGCTGACGCGGCATTCAGGCCGCGACGACCTCGATGTTGACCTTGGCGGCAACCTCGGGGTGCAGACGCACGGACGTCTCGTGAGCGCCCAGTGTCTTGATCGGCGAGCCGAGCTCGATGCGACGCTTGTCGACCTCGGGACCACCGGAGGCCTTGATCGCGGAAGCGACGTCGGCCGGCGTGACGGAACCGAAGAGACGACCGGCCTCGCCGGAGCGAACGGCCAGACGGACCTTGACGCCCTCGAGCTGGGCCTTCACAGCGTTGGCCTGCTCGATGGTCTGGATCTCGTGGATCTTGCGAGCACGACGGATCTGCTCGACGTCCTTCTCGCCACCCTTGGTCCAGCGGATAGCGAACTTCCGCGGGATCAGGTAGTTACGAGCGTAACCGTCCTTGACGTCGACGACGTCGCCCGCGGCACCGAGGCCGGAGACCTCGTGGGTGAGGATGATCTTCATGAGTCGGTCACCCTTCCCTTATCGCGCGGTGGAGGTGTAGGGCAGCAGCGCCATCTCACGGCTGTTCTTCACAGCCGTGGCGACGTCACGCTGGTGCTGCGTGCAGTTGCCGGTCACGCGGCGGGCACGGATCTTGCCGCGGTCGGAAATGAACTTCCGCAGCATGTTCGTGTCCTTGTAGTCCACGTACGTGACCTTGTCCTTGCAGAATGCGCAGACCTTCTTCTTCGGCTTGCGCACAGGCGGCTTAGCCATGGTGTTTCTCCTGTGTGATCAAGAAGTGTGAGTGCGAACCCGCCCCTAGAAGGGGGGCTCGTCCGAGTAGCCGCCGCCACCGCCGCCGGAGTTTCCACCCCAGCCGCCGCCACCGCCCTGGTTGCCACCAGCGGGAGCGCCGGTCGCCCACGGATCGTCGGCGGGAGCGCCGCCGCCCTGCTGGCCGCCACCGGGGCCGCCGCCCCAGCCGCCGCCACCCTGGCCGCCACCGCCACCGCCGCCGTAACCACCCTGGCCGCCCTGGCCACCGCGGCCGGTGGTCTTGGTGACCTTGGCCGTGGCGTTGCGCAGGCTGGCGCCGACTTCCTCGACGTCCAGCTCGTAGACCGTGCGCTTGACACCCTCACGGTCCTCGTAGGACCGCTGCTTCAGCCGGCCCTGCACGATGACGCGCATGCCTCGCTGGAGCGACTCCGCGACGTTCTCCGCCGCCTGACGCCAGACCGAGCAGGTCAGGAAGAGGCTCTCGCCGTCCTTCCACTCGTTCGTCTGGCGGTCGAAGGTGCGGGGGGTGGACGCGACACGGAACTTCGCGACCGCCGCACCGGAGGGGGTGAAGCGCAGCTCGGGGTCATCGACAAGATTGCCGACGACCGTGATGACGGTCTCGCCTGCCATGGGGGAACCTCTCGGCGGGTTTGCTCTGGCTGCTTGCTACTCGAATCCCGGGATCAGCTGAGCTGGGAAGCTCAGTGGGTCTCGGGGCGGAGGACCTTGGTCCGGAGGACCGACTCGTTCAGGTTCATCTGGCGGTCGAGCTCCTTGACGACCGCAGGCTCGGCCTGCAGGTCGATGACCGAGTAGATGCCCTCGGGCTTCTTCTTGATCTCGTACGCGAGACGACGACGGCCCCAGGTGTCGACCTTCTCGACCTTTCCGCCGCCGTCACGGACGACAGAGAGGAAGTTCTCGATCAGCGGAGAGACAGCGCGCTCCTCGACCTCGGGGTCGAGGATGACCATCACCTCGTAGTGACGCATGTGGAACCCACCTCCTTTGGACTCAGCGGCCACGGTCGTTCCGTGGCAGGAGGGTTGTGATGCGTAGCAACGGTATCGGCCACCACTGACAATCGAGGCTTCTGGCGAGAAGCCCCTGCCATGACATGGGCAGACACCGGTGCGGACGGTACAGAGTACCCGCACAGCGGCTTGCGGTTGAAATCCGGCCGCCAGGGCAGCCAATCTGTACACATCGGGTGTGTATGGCGCTACGATGCGCCGACTTTCGCAGGAGGTGCCCTATGGCACAGGCATTGCGACCCAACACCGCCGGCGGCCTCTTCGCCACGGACGGCCAGCCCCATCCCCTCCAGGACGCGCTGCTCGCGGTGACCCTGGTGCTGGGCCTCACCTCGTTCCTCTCGGCGATCATCGACGAGGACCTGCATCTGCTCAGCTCCTGGGCCGGTCTCGTGGGCATCCTCACGGGTGCGTACGGCCAGTGGATCTCGGAGACGACCCGCGAGCGGTTCGGCCTGATCCTCGGCCTGGGCGCATCGGGCGTGGGGTTCTTCCTGGGCATGGCGCACGGCGGTCTCATCGGCTGACGCCAGGACACCCCCTTCATCCGAACACCGGGTCACGCCCCGGCCGGCCTCGGGCCGGGGCGAAGGTTCCGTACGCCCAACCGGCGCGCTTCCACGGCGCAGTAGGCTTCGCGCGAGAGCCGGAGCCCCTGTACCCATGGGGACACACCAGCCCGAGGAGCGCCCCTAAATGAGCCTGACCCTGAGGACCATCAGTCGCGAGCAGCATCTGGCCTACATCCAGAGCCTGCCGTCGGCGAGCCACATGCAGGTCCCGGCCTGGGCTGACGTCAAGGCGGAGTGGCGCTCCGAGAACCTCGGCTGGTTCGACGACCGCACGGGCGAGATGGTCGGTGCCGGTCTGGTCCTCTACCGGCAGCTTCCCAAGATCAAGCGCTACCTCGCCTACCTGCCCGAGGGCCCGGTCATCAACTGGTTCGCGCCGAATCTGCAGGACTGGATCGAGCCGATGCTGGCGCATCTGAAGCAGCAGGGCGCCTTCTCCGTGAAGATGGGCCCGCCGGTGATCATCCGGCGCTGGGAGGCCCCCTCCATCAAGGCGGGCATCCAGAACCCGGACGTCAAGCGCCTGCGCGACATCGAGGCCGATCACATCGAGCCGCGTGCCTTCGAGGTCGCCGACAAGCTGCGCCGCATGGGCTGGCAGCAGGGCGAGGACGGCGGCGCCGGTTTCGGCGACGTCCAGCCCCGCTACGTCTACCAGGTGCCGCTGGCGAACCGCTCCCTGGAAGAGGTCCACAAGAACTTCAACCAGCTGTGGCGTCGCAACATCAAGAAGGCCGAGAAGGCCGGCGTCGAGGTCGTCCAGGGTGGCTACCAGGATCTCGAGGAGTGGCAGCGGCTGTACGAGATCACGGCCGTGCGCGACCACTTCCGGCCGCGCCCGCTGTCGTACTTCCAGCGCATGTGGACGGCCCTCAACACCGAGGACCCCAACCGGATGCGGCTGTACTTCGCCCGCCACAACGGCGTGAACCTGTCGGCCGCGACGATGCTGATCGTCGGCGGGCACGTCTGGTACTCCTACGGCGCCTCCGACAACATCGGCCGTGAGGTCCGCCCCTCGAACGCGATGCAGTGGCGGATGCTGCGCGACGCCTACGCGCTCGGCGCCACCGTCTACGACCTGCGCGGCATCTCCGACTCGCTGGACGAGACCGACCATCTCTTCGGTCTGATCCAGTTCAAGGTGGGTACCGGCGGCCAGGCGGCCGAGTACCTCGGCGAGTGGGACTTCCCGCTGAACAAGCTGCTGCACAAGGCGCTCGACATCTACATGTCGCGCCGCTGATGTCCCGTTCAGTGCTTCTATACCTCTGACACACGGCAACCGCCGCTACACGGCACCGCGAGAAAGGTTCCAGGTCCGGCCATGGCGCTCACGCTCTACGTCGACACCGCGCGCTGGCGTGCGCACCACAAGCACGTGCAGGAGCAGTTTCCGGGCCTCGTGCCGGTCTGCAAGGGCAACGGCTACGGCTTCGGGCACGAGCGCCTGGCGGAGGAGGCCACACGGCTCGGCTCGGACGTCCTCGCCGTGGGCACCACCTACGAGGCCGCCCGGATCAAAGACTGGTTCGGCGGGGACCTGCTGGTGCTGACCCCCTACCGGCGGGGCGAGGAGCCGGTGCCGCTGCCGGACCGGGTCATCCGCTCGGTGTCGTCGATAGACGGCGTGTACGGCTTGGTCGGTGCCCGGGTGGTCATCGAGGTGATGTCCTCGATGAAGCGGCACGGCATCAGCGAGCAGGACCTGGCACAGCTGCACGCCGCCATCGAGAACGTCCGCCTGGAGGGCTTCGCCATCCACCTGCCGCTGGACCGCACCGACGGCTCGGACGCCGTCGAGGAGGTCATCGGCTGGATGGACCGGCTGCGTGCCGCCCGGCTGCCCCTGCACACCATGTTCGTCAGCCACCTCAAGGCCGAGGAACTCGCCCGGCTCCAGCAGCAGTTCCCGCAGACCCGCTTCCGGGCCCGTATCGGCACGCGGCTCTGGCTGGGGGACCACGACGCCACCGAGTACCGCGGCGCGGTCCTGGACGTCACGCATGTCACCAAGGGCGACCGTTTCGGCTACCGGCAGCAGAAGGCGGCCTCCGACGGCTTCCTGGTGGTCGTGGCGGGCGGTACGTCGCACGGAGTGGGTCTGGAGGCCCCCAAGGCACTGCACGGCGTCATGCCGCGCGCCAAGGGCGTCGCCCGCGCCGGCCTCGCGACGGTGAACCGGAACCTTTCTCCGTTCGTCTGGGGCGGCAAGCAGCGCTGGTTCGCGGAGCCGCCGCACATGCAGGTCTCGATCCTGTTCGTGCCGGCGGACGCACCCGAGCCGAAGGTCGGCGATGAGCTGGTGGCCCATCTGCGGCACACCACCACGCAGTTCGACCGGATCATGGACCGCTGACCGTCGCGGGACGCGCCTTTCTGGCAGCGCAGCAAGAAGGCCGTACACGGTGTTCCGTGTACGGCCTTCGGCGTTCCCGGCTACGGCCTCTCGTGCCGTTCGCTCAGAGCGAACCGCCCGTGGGGCCCGGCTTGCCCCACGCGACCGGCGGCCCGTCGAACCGGGCATCGGCAACGTGCCGCCGTGAACGAGCCGCCGGGCCGAGAACGAAGACGTCCTCGGCGCCGTCGAGCACTCCGCCCGAGGGGTCGTCGTCGCCGGAACGCCGCACCGGGTCCCGATCCGGCATGAAGATGTCGCGCACGACCATCACGCACAGGTACAGCGTCCCGAGCAGATGCAGTCCGATGGCCCAGTGGTAGCCGTCCGTGGGCAGCCCCTTGTGAGCGTCTCCACTGGTCGTGTACGCGAGGTACAGCCAGATCCCCAGGAAGTACGCCACCTCGCAGGCCTGCCAGATGAGGAAGTCCCGCCATTTCGGCCGGGCGAGAGCGGCCAGCGGCACCAGCCACAGGACGTACTGCGGCGAGTAGACCTTGTTGGTGAGGATGAACGCCGCGACGATCAGAAAGGCGAGCTGGGCGAAGCGTGGGCGGCGCGGGGCGGTCAGTGCGAGCGCCGCGACGGCCGCACAGCACACCAGCATCAGCAGCGTGGCCAGTGTGTTGACGGTGTCGGTGCTGAGCGGATCGTCCGAGTTCTGGGCCATGATCAGCCAGAAGGACCCGAAGTCGACGCCCCGCTCCTGGCTGAACGTGTAGAACTTCGACCAGCCCTCGTAGGCGAAGAGCATCACCGGCCCGTTCACGACGGCCCAGGCGACGATCGCGCCCCCCAGGGCCTTCCCGAACTCGCGCCACCTGCCCGCGCGCCAGCACAGCACCATCAGCGGCCCGAGGAGCAGGAAGGGGTAGAGCTTGGCGGCCGTGGCCAGCCCCAGCAACACGCCGAACGCGAGGGAGCGGCCCCGTGACCACATCAGCATCGCCGCCGCCGTCAGAGCCACGGCGAGCAGGTCCCAGTTGATGGTCGCCGTCAGCGCCGCGGCAGGCGCCAGGGCGACCAGCAGGCCGTCCCAGGGACGCCGGGCGTGGGTGCGGGCCACGCAGACGACGATGACGGCCGCACACACCATGAGCATTCCGGCGTTGACCATCCAGTACCACTGCTCCTGGTACTGGATGGTGCCGCTGCCGGGCGTGAGCCAGGAGGCGACCTCCATGAAGACGCCGGTGAGCACCGGGTACTCCAGGTACTGCATGTCGCCGGGAAGCCGGTCGAAGTAGGGCACGAGCCCATCAGCGAAGCCCCGCCCCTGGTAGAGGTGGGGGATGTCCGAGTAACACGCGTGCGTGTACTGGGAGCTGGCGCCGAAGAACCAGGCGCCGTTGTAGCAGGGCGCCTTCTGGACCAGGCCGAGGGCGAACATGCCGATCGCCACCAACGCGATCACCCGCACGGGGGTCCACCAGGACGACCCGAGCAGGGCACGCCGCCCGAGCGGACCGCCGATCAGCTCGCTGCCGGCCGCGGCGACCTCGTCCTCCTTGGTCGGCTGCACCGGCTCCCGCTCATGGACGCTCGCTTGCGTCGATTCTGCACTGGCCATGCCGCACATCCTGCCGTACGAGTCTGGCAATACGCCGAGGGCCGCCGTACCCACGTGGGACGGCGGCCCTTGTTTCACGTGAAACACCCTCGCGTTTCACGTGAAACACCCAAGCCGGGCGATCTGGCTGCGACTATCCCTCGGGGCCTCCGAAGATGCCGCCGTTGCCGTTGCCTCTGCTGTTGCCGCCACTCAGGTCGGTATCGGTTGGCGTGGGCTCGGTGGTAGCCCCTCCGTCTGTGCCTCCGTTGCCGGTGTTACCACCGTTCTCCGTCCCGCCGTCGTTCTCGCATCCGAAGAACCCACAGGTGTTGCTCGGCGTGGGCGTCGGAGTCGGGCTCTCGGTGGGCGTCGGACTCGGCGACTCGGTCACGGTCTCGCTGGGCTCCACGCTGGGTGTCGGCTTCGGCGACGGAGCACCCACCGCGTCCTGAATAGCGCCGATCTTCTCGGCCTCGGGGAAGCCGAGGTCGGGCTTGCCCTTGAGCGCGGCCTTCATGTACTCGGTCCACACCTGGGTGGGAGTGTCACCACCGTGGATGGACTCCTCACCCGCCGTGCCGTTCATGGAGAGCAGCTTGGCGCTCTTGGGGTCCTCGCGGAACATCGCGACCGAGGTCGACAGCTGCTGGGTGTAGCCGACGAACCAGGCGGACTTGTTCTCGTCCGTCGTACCGGTCTTGCCGGCCGCCGTACGGCCCAGGGCCAGCGCATTCTTACCCGTACCGTTCTGGATGACGTTCTCCAGAGTGTCGGTGACGTTGTTGGCCACGTTCTCCGGCATCGCCTGCGTGATCCTCGGCTTGTCGAAGCCGTCGATCTCCTGGCCGTTGAACTTGACGCTGGTCACCGAGTACGGGGCGGCCTGCTTACCCGATGCGGCGAAGGTCGCGTAGGCGTCGGCCATACGGATCGCACTGGGCGTCGACGTACCGAGCGCGAACGACGGGTTGAGCGTGGCGAAGCTGGCGTCCAGGATGCCGGACTTCTCGGCCACATCCCGTACGTTCCTCATCCCCACGTCCATGCCGAGCTGCACGAACGGCGTGTTGACCGACTGCTCCATGGCCTTGTGCAGGGAGATGTAGCCCCACGGGCGGTCGCTCTCGTTCTCCTGGAAGAACGGGGTGTTGTCCTTTTTCAGGACATAGCTGCCGTCGTTGTTCCTGACCTTGAGATGGTCGTTGCCGTTGTACTTGCTCAGCGGCGAGACCCCGGCTCCGTCGCTCCGATACGTGCCGTGCTCCATCGCGGCGGCGAGCACGAACGGCTTCCACGTCGAACCGACGGGGACACCCGAGGTGTCCGCGTTGTTGTTGAAGTGGCCGTTCTCGTACCCGGCACCGCCGTAGAGCGCGACGATCGCGCCGTCCTTGGGCTTCACCGACGCGGCGCCGAACTGGACGTGCTTGTCCAGCTCACGGTTCTTCGGGTCGAGCTTCTCCTTCTCGACCTTCTTGACCGCCTTCGCCAGCGCCTCGACGTTGGCCTTCTGGAAGGTCGTCTTGATCTGGTAGCCGCCCAGATCGAACTGCTTCTCGGAGATGTTGGAGTGGTTCAGGACGTACTTCTTGGCCGTGTCCACCAGGTAGCCGACCTGGCCGGTCATGCCCTTGGACGCCTTGCGGCCCTGGGGCATGGGGTACTTCTTGATCGCTTCCTGGTACTCCGCGTCCGTGATCCTCTTGTCGTTGTGCATCTGCTCGAGGATCCAGCCCCAACGCTCCTTGGAGCGCTCGGTGTTGGCCTTCTTGGTCGCCGTCTTGTCGATGCCGTCATTACCCGCGGGGTCGTAGTACGTCGGACCCTTCAGGAGAGCGGCGAGGAAGGCACACTCGCTCGGCGTGAGCTGTCTGGCTTCCTTGCCGTAGTAGGCCTGGGCGGCGGCCTGAATGCCGTAGGCGCCTCGGCCGTAGTACGACGTGTTGAGGTATCCCTGGAGAATCTCGCCCTTGGTGAGCTTGGTGCCCACCTTGATGGAGATGAACATCTCCTTGAACTTCCGGCTGAGCGACTGTTCCTGGCTCAGGTAGGTGTTCTTGACGAACTGCTGCGTGATCGTCGAACCACCCTGCGTGTTGCCACCGCGGGCCATGTTCGCCAGGGCCCGGGCGATACCCATGGGGTCGACGCCCTTGTCCTCGTAGAAGCTCTTGTTCTCGGCCGAGATCACCGCCCACTGCATGGCCTTGGGGATCCGGTCGATCGTGACGTTCTGCCGGTTCTGACCACTGCCCGCCGCGACCATCTGGCTGCCGTCGGCCCAGTAGTAGACGTTGTTCTGCGACAGGGCCGCGGCGTTCTCCTCATTGGGGACGCCCACCATGGCGTAGCCGATGCCCGCCACGGCCATCAGGCTGCCGACGAAGCCGATACACAGGCCGGAGACGAGCTTCCAGGACGGCATCCAGCGCTGCCAGCCGTACTTGCCCGCCCGCGGATAGTCGATCAGCCGGTTCTTGTCTGGGACGGCGGCGGCGCGGCCTCTGCCCCGGCCGGGCCCGTTCGGCCCGGCCGGGGCGGCGCGCCGGCCACCTCGGGTCGGTTCGGCCGCTCTGCGGCGGCTGCCACCCGTACTTCTCTGCGCAGCACGGCGGGCCTCGGCACGGCCGCCGTACTGACGCTCCTCACCCCCTGAGTCGACAGCGTCCGACCCATAGGAGTCGGACGGAGACCCGGTGGCGCCTCGCGGTGCCGCACGGCGGCCGGGGGACGAGCCGGACTGGCCGCGTCGGGCCGCGGCACGTCCGCCTCCCTGCGGCTGCGGCGGTTTGCGACGGTGCTCGCTCATCGAACGACTACTCCTCGGGCAGGCGCACCCCTGCGCGCCTGGAAACGGCGGCTAGTTTCCGGTCCCCCCGAAGTACGGATGCGGTCGGCTCCGCATTCATCGGTCCCGCATGCACCCGTACTACACCGAAGACGACGACGCTCACAGGCGTCACACGGTTCCCGGTGATGTGCATGGCGCACAGACTACGCACCGCCAAAACCTGCCGAGCCCCGAAGTTCACCTCAAATCAGGCAACTCGTGTCCGATGAATCGGTGATGTGATCCCGTTCACCCACCCCCCTCTTGTCGCATCCGGAAGGCCGTTCTATCGTCGTGATGTATCGAGTCGATACATCAGCTCGACACATCGGCCCGACACATCGGACTGATACATGCGCACCGCGGCGAGAGGAGGCGACGATGAGCCGGCGTTCCGGGATCCTCGAGTTCGCCGTACTCGGCCTGCTCCGCGAATCTCCGATGCACGGCTATGAGCTCCGTAAACGGCTCAACACCTCGCTGGGCGTCTTCCGTGCGTTCAGCTACGGGACGCTGTACCCCTGCCTCAAGACGCTGGTCGCAAACGGCTGGTTGATCGAGGAACCCGGGACTACCCCCGAGGAAGCCCTGGCCGCCCCCCTCACGGGGCGCCGCGCCAAGATCGTCTACCGGCTGACGGCGGAGGGTAAGGAGCACTTCGAGCAGCTGCTCTCGCAGACCGGGCCCGACGCGTACGAGGACGAAACCTTCGCAGCCCGTTTCGCCTTCTTCGGACAGACCTCACGCGATGTCCGCATGCGCGTGCTGGAAGGCCGCCGCAGCCGGCTGGAGGAGCGGCTGGAGAAGATGAGCGCGGCCCTGGCCAGGACCCGGGAGCGACTCGACGACTACACGCTCGAGCTCCAGCGCCACGGGATGGAGTCCGTGGAGCGCGAGGTGCGCTGGCTGAACGAGCTCATCGAGAGCGAGCGGGCGGGGCGGGACCTCAAGGGTCCGGCCACCGGGGAGCCCGCCTCGCGTGACACCACATCTGGAGCGTCGGGCGGCCTGCCCCGGCCGGGGGACGACCCCCGTCCGGATACGCCCGACGACACCGCCACGTGAGAGCCCACTCAGGGCCTCACTCGTACACACAGGGAGCAACCGGAATGGGTTCGGTTCGCGTAGCCATCGTCGGTGTAGGCAACTGCGCCGCATCGCTGGTGCAGGGAGTCGAGTACTACAAGGACGCCGACGCGGCGTCCAGGGTGCCGGGCCTGATGCACGTCCAGTTCGGCGACTACCACGTCAGCGACATCGAGTTCGTCGCCGCCTTCGACGTGGACGCCAAGAAGGTCGGTCTCGACCTGGCGGACGCCATCGGCGCCTCCGAGAACAACACCATCAAGATCTGCGACGTCCCCAGCACGGGTGTCACGGTGCAGCGCGGCCACACCCTCGACGGCCTCGGCAAGTACTACCGCGAGACCATCGAGGAGGCTGCCGAGGAGCCGGTCGACGTCGTCCAGGTCCTCAAGGACAAGCAGGTCGACGTCCTGGTCTGCTACCTGCCCGTCGGCTCCGAGGACGCGGCGAAGTTCTACGCCCAGTGCGCCATCGACGCCAAGGTCGCCTTCGTCAACGCCCTTCCGGTCTTCATCGCCGGCACCAAGGAGTGGGCGGACAAGTTCACCGAGGCGGGCGTCCCGATCGTCGGTGACGACATCAAGTCCCAGGTCGGCGCCACCATCACGCACCGTGTGATGGCGAAGCTGTTCGAGGACCGGGGCGTCGTCCTGGACCGCACGATGCAGCTGAACGTCGGCGGCAACATGGACTTCAAGAACATGCTCGAGCGCGACCGTCTCGAGTCGAAGAAGATCTCCAAGACCCAGGCCGTCACCTCCCAGATCCGCGACCGCGAGCTGGGCGAGGGCAACGTTCACATCGGCCCGTCCGACTACGTCGCCTGGCTGGACGACCGCAAGTGGGCCTACGTCCGCCTCGAAGGCCGTGCCTTCGGTGACGTCCCGCTGAACCTGGAGTACAAGCTCGAGGTCTGGGACTCCCCGAACTCCGCCGGCGTCATCATCGACGCCCTGCGCGCCGCGAAGATCGCCAAGGACCGCGGCATCGGCGGTCCGATCCTCTCCGCGTCGAGCTACTTCATGAAGTCCCCGCCCGTGCAGTACTTCGACGACGAGGCCCGCGAGAACGTCGAGAAGTTCATCAAGGGTGAGGTCGAGCGCTGAGGCGCCGCAACCAGTCGCTCCTGCCAGGGCTGTGAGGGTCCCCGGGTCGTACGACCCGGGGACCCTCCCCGTATGTGAGGCTGGGCCCCATGGCCGTCGTCCGTGACCTGCGCGTCCTGTTGCGCTTCCAGGGCTTCCGGCGCCTGCTCGCCGTACGTCTGCTGTCCCAGGGTGCCGACGGCGTCTACCAGGTCGCGCTCGCCGCGTACGTGGTCTTCTCGCCGGAGAAGGAGACCTCGGCGGCCGGCGTCGCCTCAGCGATGGCCGTACTGCTGCTCCCGTACTCCCTCGTCGGCCCCTTCGCCGGCGTTCTGCTGGACCGCTGGAGGCGCCGTCAGGTCCTGCTGTACGGCAGCCTGCTGCGTGCCCTGCTGGCGCTGGCGACGGCCCTGCTGATCCTCAGCCCGGCTCCGGACTGGCTCTTCTACGTCTCGGCCCTGTGCGTCACGGCCGTCAACCGCTTCGTCCTGTCGGGACTTTCCGCCGCCCTGCCGCGTGTGGTCGACGCCGACCGCCTGGTCATCGCCAACTCCCTCTCCCCGACGGCCGGGACACTGGCCGCGACCGCGGGTGGCGGGCTCGCCTTCGTCGTGCGCCTGGCCGTGGCGGACTCGGACGCCGCGGTGGTCCTTGTCGGAGCCGGGCTGTATCTGTGCGCCGCGCTCGCGTCGCTGAGCATGGCTCGGGAACTCCTCGGCCCTGACCGGCCCTTGGCACGCGAGCAGATCGGGACGGCTCTCACGGGCACCGCCCGCGACCTGGCGGCGGGTGTCCGCCATCTGGCCGCGCCACAGCGCCGGGAGGCCGCCTGGGCGCTCACGGCGATGTCGCTGATGCGATTCTGCTACGGCGCCCTGCTGGTCATGCTGCTGATGCTGTGCCGGTACGCGCTGACCTCGACCCCGGGCGACGGACTCGCCCTGCTGGGGCTGGCGTTGGGCTTCTCCGGCGCCGGATTCTTCGCGGCTGCCGTGGTGACCCCCTGGGCCGCGGGGCGGCTCGGGCCGAGCCGCTGGATCGTCGTGTGCGCGGGAGCCGCGGCGCTGCTGGAGCCCGCGCTCGGACTGCCGTTCGCCACCACCCCGCTGCTGGCCGCGGCCTTCGTCCTGGGGCTCACCACCCAGGGCGCGAAGATCGCCACGGACACCATCGTCCAGTCCTGCGTCGAGGACGGCTTCCGTGGCCGGGTCTTCTCCGTTTACGACGTCCTCTTCAACGTCTCCTTCGTCGGCGCGGCCGCCGTGGCCGCCGTGATGCTGCCGCCGGACGGCCAATCCGTCCCGCTGGTGATCACGATCGCCGTTATCTACGCGGCAGTAGCTATGGCTATGGGCCGTTTTGGCCGCCAGTAAGTGTCACATCAATGACACAGAGCCACTTCTGGCTACTGCGTTGTCAGTGCGGACCGCTACCTTACGTGGGTCTTATCTCGCGACATGTTCGCGTCACTCACCATGTTCTAGGGGGACCCCCAAGTGACCACTCCGCCGCCCCAGGGCAATCCATTCGCACAGGGCCAGCCCGCTGCTGCACCCCAGGCTCCGGTCCCGCCCCAGGGCGGCTACCCGCAGCAGCCCGGGCAGCCCGGCTTCCCGCCCCAGGGCGCTGCTCCGTACGCGCCGGTTCCCCCGCAGCCCTCCGGCCGCAAGCTCAGCTTCAAGACGATCAAGAACATCGTCGTCGTCATCGCCGTGGCCGGCGTGGCCATCGGCGGCTACCTGGCCAGCCGGGACGACGCCAACACGGCGGCCGTCGGCAACTGCATGCACCGCGGCAGCGCCAACGACGACAACCCGGACCTCGAGGTCGTCGAGTGCAGCGATGCGAAGGCCCAGTACAAGGTGCTGGCCAAGATCGAGGGCTCGTACCTCACGCAGACGCTGGCCTCCAGCAAGTGCGAGGCCGAGGCCAAGGACTTCCAGTACACGTACACCGAGAGCGGTGACGGCAAGGACTTCCTGCTCTGCCTGAAGGACTACAAGAAGTAGGCAGACGTGACGAGGGGCGGTGTTTCACGTGAAACACCGCCCCTCGATCCTTCTCCGCAGGCCGCCTGGCTGCATTGGGGTCATGTTTCACGTGAAACATGACCCCGTTTCACAGCTCAGCTCTCCTGCCGGGCCCACCACTCCTTGAGTGCGGCCACCGCCGCGTCGTGCTCCATCGGCCCGTTCTCCAGCCGCATCTCCAGCATGTGCTGGTAGGCGCGGCCGATGATGGGGCCGGGACCCACACCGAGGATCTCCATGATCTGGTTGCCGTCGAGGTCCGGACGGATCGAGTCCAGCTCCTCCTGCTCCTGCAGCTTGGCGATCCGCTCCTCCAGCCCGTCGTAGGCACGAGAGAGAGCCGCCGCCTTGCGCTTGTTGCGCGTGGTGCAGTCCGAGCGGGTCAGCTTGTGGAGGCGGCCCAGGAGGGGACCGGCGTCACGGACGTAGCGGCGCACCGCCGAGTCCGTCCACTCGCCGGTGCCGTAGCCGTGGAAGCGCAGGTGGAGCTCGACCAGACGCGAGACGTCCTTCACCAGCTCGTTGGAGTACTTCAGAGCGGTCATCCGCTTCTTGGTCATCTTCGCCCCGACCACCTCGTGATGGTGGAACGAGACCCGGCCGTCCTTCTCGAACCGGCGCGTGCGCGGCTTGCCGATGTCGTGCAGGAGAGCGGCCAGGCGGAGGGTGAGGTCGGGACCGTCCTCCTCCAGCGCCATCGCCTGCTCCAGGACGATCAGCGAGTGATCGTAGACGTCCTTGTGACGGTGGTGCTCGTCACGCTCCAGGCGCAGGGCCGGCAGCTCGGGCACCACGCGTTCGGCGAGGCCCGTCTCGACGAGCAGCGTCAGGCCCGTGCGCGGCTGCTGGGAGAGGATCAGCTTGTTCAGCTCGTCCCGCACCCGCTCCGCCGAGACGATCTCAATGCGCCCGGCCATCTCCGTCATCGCCGCGACGACCTCGGGGGCGACCTCGAAACCGAGCTGAGCCGCGAAGCGCGCGGCCCTCATCATCCGCAGGGGATCGTCCGAGAACGACTGCTCAGGGGTGCCGGGAGTACGCAGCACACGCGCCGCGAGGTCCTCGAGCCCCCCGTGCGGGTCGACGAACTCCTTCTCCGGCAGGGCCACCGCCATCGCGTTCACCGTGAAGTCACGGCGGACGAGATCCTCCTCGATGGAGTCCCCGTACGACACCTCGGGCTTCCGTGAGGTGCGGTCGTAGGCCTCGGAGCGGTAGGTGGTCACCTCGATCTGGTAGCCGTCCTTGTGGGCGCCGACCGTGCCGAAGGCGATTCCGACCTCCCAGACGGCCTCCGCCCACGGGCGCACGATCTTGAGGACGTCCTCGGGACGGGCGTCCGTCGTGAAGTCCAAATCGTTGCCGAGCCGGCCCAACAGCGCGTCCCGCACCGAGCCGCCGACGAGGGCAAGTGAGAACCCGGCCTCCTGGAAGCGGCGGGCGAGGTCGTCGGCGACAGGAGCGACCCGCAACAGTTCACTCACCGCGCGGTGCTGCACCTGGCTGAGGGCACTGGACGTTTCTTCGTTGGCGTTCGGCACAACAGAAGAGGGTACGTGGCCCGGGCCACCGAGAGCTCCTCCTATTCCGCCCGCCACTCCTCACGCAGATGCAGGGGACACGTCCGTCATGGGCGCACAAGCGCAGCTCCCCAGCCGTAAAGAGCCGCTCCCGCACATAGAGTCATATAGCAGGCAGCAACGGAGCCGGCCCGTGATCTTGTGGAGCGGGACCGCGGCACTTCCCCTCCGCGCGCATCGTTACCATGCGTGGACGCACATTCCGACGACCACTGACGACGACGAGGGACGGACGAGCGCGTGGCCGAGGCGGCAGACTTCCAGGGGACCAGTGCCTCACCTGCCCGCCGCTGGCTGCGGCGCACCGGGGCACTGCTCACCGGCGCGCCGCTGCTGGCCGGACTCCTCCAGCTGCCCGCCGCGACGCCGGCGGACGCGGCCGGGCAGGAGTCCCTGCAGGCTGCCGCCGGCACAGGCTCGGTATCGGTCGCTGTCGACTCGCTCACACCCAGCGCCCCCTCCGACGGGGACACGATCACCGTGTCGGGCACGGTGACGAACAACGGCAAGCAGACGGTCACCGGCGCCCACGTGGACCTCCAGGTCGGGCCTCCGCTCGAGACCCGCTCGTCGATCGACACCCTCGCCAAGAAGAGCAACGACGTCCAGGGACCCTCCGGCGAGAAGGTCGGCGGCAAGTACACCGAGAAGTACTCCGCGCTCACCCCCGGCGTCGCAGAGCCCTTCAGCATCTCCGTACCGGCCGACAAGCTCGACCTCGGCCGTGACGGCGTCTACCAGCTGGCCGTCTCGCTCTCCGGAGAGACCTCGGCACAGCCCTGGGACCAGGTACTCGGCATCCAGCGCACATTCCTGCCATGGCAGCCGGAGGAAGCCGACACCAAGACAAAGACCACCTTCCTGTGGCCGCTCATCTCCAGCGCCCACATGGCGGCCGAGACGGGGTCGAACGAGCAGCAGACGCCGGTCTTCCGCGACGACGAGCTCGCCGAGGAGATCTCCCCGGGCGGCCGCCTCGACCAGATGGTGTCTCTGGGCAAGGGCCTGGACGTGACCTGGGTGGTCGACCCGGACCTGCTGGCGTCCGTCGACGCGATGACGCGGAGCTACCAGGTCCGCGCCGCGGACGGCAGCACCACCCCCGGCAAGAACCAGGAGATCGCCAAGCACTGGCTGGCCGAGCTCCAGCGGGCGGTCACGGGCAACGAGGTGGCCGCCCTGCCCTTCGGCGACCCGGACCTGGCCTCCCTCGCCCACAACGGCACGAACGTCACCGGCTCCCTGGGCCACCTCAAGGAGGCCACCGACGTCGCCGACGAGACGGTGGACACGATCCTCCACGTGAAACCGTCCACGGACTTCGTCTGGCCCGTGGACGGCGCCGTCGACCCGTCGATCGTGAAGGTCGCCACATCCGCGGGCGCCGACAAGGTGATCACCCGCAGCGACAGCCTCCAGGACAACCTGTCGTACACGCCCTCCGCGGCCCGGCCCATCGGCGGCGGCACCACTGCCGTCGTCGCGGACTCCCGGATGTCGACGGCCTTCCAGGGCGACCTGACCAAGGCCTCCGCCTCCACGCTCGCCGTGCAGCGCTTCCTGGCCCAGAGCCTCACGCTCGGCCTGCAGACCGGCAAGCAGCGCAGCGTCGTCGTCGCCCCGCAGCGCATGCCGTCCGTGAGCCAGGCACAGGCCATGGCAGAAGCTCTGGGAACCCTCCAGGACGGGAACTGGTCCGAGTCGCAGGACCTCACCGCCGCCGCCAAGGCCAAGCCCGACCCGGCGGCCAACACCAAGGTGCCGCCGGCCTCCGCCTACCCCTCCTCGCTGCGCAAGCAGGAGCTGCCGCGGGCCGCCTTCGAGCAGATCGCCCGGACCCAGGGCAAGCTCGACAAGTTCAAGGTGATCCTCACCCGCCAGTCCCGGGTGGTGACCCCGTTCGGGCGGGCCATGAACCGCGAGATGTCCACGTCGTGGCGCGGCCGGGGCATCGCGGCGGTGGGATACCGCGATGGCATCGAGTCGTATCTCAACGGGCTCATCGACGGGGTCAAGCTGATCCAGAAGTCGGAGACCAAGCTCTCCGGCCGCAGTGCCACGATCCCCGTGACCGTGCAGAACAACCTGGTCCAAGGTGTCGACCACCTGCGGCTGCGGCTCACGTCGAAGAACCCCACGCGCCTCAAGATCGGCGGAGACGCCTACGAGGAGCAGCGCGTCACCGTCAACGGCGGCCACGCCCAGTCGGTGAAGTTCCCCACGTCGGCCAACGCCAACGGCCGGGCGGAAGTCGTCGCCCAGCTGTACACGGAGGACGGCCAGAAGTACGGCGCCCCGGTCACCTTCGACGTGAAGGTCACCGAGGTCACGCCCACGGTCATGCTGGTCATCGGCGGTGGCGTGCTGCTCCTGGTCCTCGCGGGCTTCCGGATGTACACCCACCGCAAGCGCGCCGCCGCCCGTGAGGCCGCCGAGGACGACACCGTCGAGACGGACGACGAGACGGACGACGAGACCGACGGCCCGCACGACCGGGAAGACGCGCCGCAGAACCCGGAGCCTTCCGGCGCGCGTCTCAAGGAGGAGACCGGGGCCGGCTCGGAGGCAGACGCCTCCGAGCAGCCGAGTGACCCGGCCCCGGACACCGCAGCGGAAAGCGCCGACCCGTCCGGCACGGGTGAGAGAGTGGACCGTTGAGAAATCGTGGCCGGTGGGCCCGGGACGATGAGGTGGGGTAAGCATGAACGCGCCGTACGACGGTGACCGCGGCCGTGCCGCGGGCAACTCGGGCTACCCCGACGCGGGTGGACCCGAGGGTTCACCGCCCGAGCACGGCCAGGTGCCGCCGCAGCCGCCCGCGGACATCCACCCCCAGGACGCCTACGGCCAGGACCCCTACCGGGCACAGGACCTCTCCGCACAGGACCCGGTCGGCGAGGCGCTCTACGACCGTTCCGCGCACCCGCCGCCCGCCCCCGGCACCTACCAGCCGCAGCAGCAGCTGTACGGCCGGCCGCCGCAGTCGCCGTACGCGCCCGACCCGCAGGTGTGGGCGCAGACACCCGCGCCGGAGCCGGAGGGCCCGACGCGGCATCTGCCGTACGGCGACGACGCCCGCACCACCCAGTTCGTCGGCGTGGACGACCTCGTCTCCCAGGCCGGCGAGCCCCGCCAGGAGCCGGACGCGTTCGCTCACCTCTTCCGGGACCAGCAGCAGGGCAGCGGTCACCCGTCGTACGAGTCACCGGCGGTCCCCGGCCCGTCCCCGGCCCCGGGGCAGATGGCACAGGGCCCGTACGCACCGCAGGGTCAGTACGCGGAGCCCGGCCGGACCGCGGCACCGCCCGTCCTGGACGAGACGCCGGCCCCCGAGCCCGCCGCCGCATCCGCCCCGAAGAAGACCGGCCGCGCCGCGGGCCTGATGAAGTCCAGCGCCGTGATGGCGGCAGGCACGATGGTCTCCCGCCTCACCGGCTTCATCCGCTCCGCGCTGATCGTGTCGGCGCTGGGCGTCGGCCTCCTCGGTGACACCTTCCAGGTCGCCTACCAGCTGCCGACGATGATCTACATCCTCACCGTCGGCGGTGGTCTCAACTCCGTCTTCGTGCCGCAGCTGGTGCGCGCCATGAAGGAGGACGACGACGGCGGCGAGGCGTACGCCAACCGCCTGCTCACCCTGGTCGTCGTGACGCTGGGCGGACTCACCGCGCTCTCCGTCCTCGGCGCACCGCTCCTGATCCGCATGCTGTCGGACCCGGTGGCCAGCGACCCGGCTGCGAACGAGGTCGCCGTCACCTTCGCCCAGTACTTCCTGCCCACCATCTTCTTCATGGGCATCCACGTGGTGATGGGCCAGATCCTCAACGCCCGCGGCAAGTTCGGCGCGATGATGTGGACCCCGGTCCTGAACAACATCGTCATCATCGTGACGCTGGGCATGTTCATCTACGTCTACGGCACCGCGGCCGACTCCGGGATGAAGGCCGCGAACATCCCGCCGGAGGGCCAGCGCCTGCTCGGCATCGGCGTGCTGCTCGGTCTCGTGGTCCAGGCGCTCGCGATGATCCCCTACCTGCGCGAGACCGGCTTCCGGCTGCGGCTGCGCTTCGACTGGAAGGGCCAGGGGCTCGGCAAGGCCGTCACGCTGGCCAAGTGGACGGTGCTGTTCGTCCTCGCCAACCAGGCCGGCGCCATGATCGTCATCCAGCTGTCCACCGCCGCGGGCAAGGCCTCGCCGGTGGACGGCACCGGCTTCGCCGCCTACGCCAACGCCCAGCTGATCTGGGGCCTGCCGCAGGCCATCATCACGGTCTCCCTCATGGCCGCCCTGCTGCCGCGCCTGTCGCGGTCGGCCGCCGAGGGCGACGGAGGCGCCGTCCGCGACGACATCTCCCAGGGCCTGCGCACCACGGCGGTGGCGATCGTGCCGATCGCGTTCGGGTTCCTCTCCCTCGGCATCCCGATGTGCACGCTGATGTTCGGCTCCTCGGGCACCAGCGAGGCCACCAACATGGGCTTCATGCTCATGGCGTTCGGTCTCGGCCTGATCCCGTACTCCGTGCAGTACGTGGTCCTGCGTGCCTTCTACGCCTACGAGGACACCCGAACTCCCTTCTACAACACCGTCATCGTGGCCGCGGTCAACGCGGGCGCCTCGGCGATCTGCTACTTCGTCATCCCGTCCCGCTGGGCCGTGGTCGGCATGGCCGCCTCGTACGGCCTGGCCTACGCGATCGGCGTCGGCGTCGCCTGGCGCCGGCTGCGCAAGCGGCTCGGCGGAGACCTCGACGGCGCCCGCGTCCTGCGGACTTACGCCCGGCTGTGCATCGCCTCGGTCCCGGCCGCCCTGCTCAGCGGCGCGGCCTGCTACGGCATCGGCCACGCGCTCGGCCAGGGCCCGGCCGGCTCGCTCGCCGCGGTCCTGGCCGGCGGCGCCGTACTGCTCGGGATCTTCTTCGTCGCCGCCCGCCGCATGCGCATCGAGGAACTCAACTCGCTGGTCGGCATGGTCCGCGGACGCCTGGGACGCTGAGTCGGCGGGTAGGCGCACAACCATCGTCAGCCACCGCGTGTCGTGCATAGCGGCGGACTGTGGGCACAATTGGTTTCGGCGTCGGGCGGCATGCATGGGACGCCGGCCGGCGCGTAATGGATGGGGAGGCAGGAACGACGGTGGCGGAACGGAGTACGGCTGCCGTCGACGTGGCAGACAACAGCGACGAGTCGTCGCTGACCGCACAGGCGGACCAGTCCACGGCCGACGGGGTGGCCAAGAACCGGGAGCGGGACACGGACAGCGACGAGGTACAGGAGAGCACCGGGACAGACGGTGCCGGAACGACCTCGCCGCCCGAACTGCACAGTGGTCACAAACTCGCCAGACGCTACCGCCTCGAGGAGTGCGTCACCCGTCTGGACGGTTTCAGCAGTTGGCGTGCCGTGGACGAGAAGCTCCGCCGTGCCGTCGGGGTGCACATCCTGCCCGCCGACCACTCACGGGCCCGCTCCGTCCTGGCGGCCGCCCGCTCGTCCGCCCTCCTGGGTGACCCCCGCTTCGTCCAGGTGCTGGACGCGGTTGAGGAGAACGACGTCGTCTACGTCGTGCACGAATGGCTTCCCGACGCGACGGAACTGACCACGCTCCTCGCCTCCGGGCCCCTGGAGCCCTACGACGCCTACCAGATGGTCAGTCAGGTCTCCTCCGCCATGGCCGCCGCCCATCGTGAGGGCCTCGCCCATCTGCGGCTGAACCCCAACGCCGTGCTCCGTGCCTCGACCGGCCAGTGGCGCATCCGCGGCCTCGCCGTCAACGCCGCCCTGCGCGGCGTCTCGTCCGACACTCCGCAGCGCACGGACACCGAGGCCATCGGCGCCCTGCTGTACGCGGCCCTCACCCAGCGCTGGCCGTACGAGAGCGACGCCTACGGCCTGTCGGGCCTGCCGAAGGACATCGGCCTGATCGCGCCCGACCAGGTACGGGCCGGTGTGCACCGCGGCCTGTCCGAGCTCTCCATGCGCGCGCTCGTCAACGACGGTGCCACCGCCTCCCGGCACGAATCGCCGTGCACGACGCCCGAGGAACTGGTGAAGGCGATCGGTGAGATGCCCCGCATCCGTCCACCGGAGCCGGCGTTCACCGCCCCGCCCGAGTACCAGCGCACCACGTACCAGCAAGGCACGTACGGCCGTCAGGCCCCGCGCCCCGGCGTCACCCAGCCGGTCCCGACCCCGCCGCCCCCGCTCCAGAGCCGCACGGGCAAGGCCCTGAAGTGGGCCGTCTCCGCGCTCCTGATCGCCGCGCTGGGCCTCGGCAGCTGGCAGCTGGCGGACGCGCTGATGGACCAGGGCGGCAAGACCGAGGACCCGGGCCGGACGCAGACGAACGACGGGAACGACAAGAGCCCGAAGAAGCCGGTCAGCAAGCCGATCACCATCAGCTCTGCCCGCGACTTCGACCCCCTCGGGGATCAGACGGAGAAGCCGTCCGACATAGGGAAGGTCTACGACGGCAGCACAGCCACCTACTGGCAGACGGACTTCTACCTGAGCCCGGACTTCGGCCGGCTCAAGTCGGGCGTCGGCATCATCCTCGACCTTGGCAAGACACAGCAGGTCGGGAAGGTGACCGTCAGGTTCGTGGGGGACACCTCCGTCGAGCTCCGCAGCGCGAGCCCGGACGCAGGAGCGGAGCCGACGTCCCTCGACGCCTACACCACGGTCGCCGAAGGTTCAGGGACGACTGTTGAGCTCAAGCCTGGCAAGTCACTCAAGAGCCGGTACCTCCTCGTGTGGCTGACGAAACTGCCGCTGCAGCAGGACGACGGCAAGTGGCGCGGCAGGGTGGCGGACATCAAGGTGACCAGCTGACGGCATCTGCCTCGAGGAAGGAGGCCGATGGCAGACGGCACCGGATATGACGGAGTGAGCGACCAGGACCTGCTCGCCCGGCACATCGAAGGCGACCCCGACGCGTTCGGTGAGATCGTGCGGCGGCATCGCGACCGGCTCTGGGCCGTCGCCCTGCGGACCCTCGGTGACCGCGAGGAGGCCGCTGACGCCGTGCAGGACGCCCTGGTGTCCGCCTACCGGGCCGCCCACACCTTCCGGGGCCAGTCGGCCGTCACGACGTGGCTGCACAGGATCACGGTGAACGCCTGCCTGGACCGCGCCCGAAAGGCGGCCTCCCGCAAGACCTCTCCCGTCGACGACACCGAACGCCTCGAGCAGCTGCTGGAGCCGCACGAGTCGGCTTCCGCCCCCGCCGAGCGCAACGACCTGCACCGGCAACTCATCGAGGCCCTGGGAACCCTGCCGGCCGACCAGCGCGCCGCGCTCGTCCTGGTGGACATGCAGGGCTACCCGGTCGCGGAAGCCGCCCGCATTCTCGACGTGCCGACCGGCACGGTGAAGAGCAGATGTGCGCGCGGCAGAGCCAGACTCCTGCCACTGCTCACCCATCTCAGGCCGGACCACAGCGGTGAGGGCAAGAACCCGGGCTCAGAACGGAACCGGACGCCGGGGCCGACCGTCCCACCCGCAGCGGGGTCACACCGAGCGGAACCCCCGGACACAGGACCGAGCGACCCAGCTGCAGTGAAGGGCGGAGGTGGACGAGCGTGACGTCGACGACAGACATGGCCGGGCACCCGGACGTCGCGGAGATCTCCGACCTCGCCGAGGGTCTCCTCCCACCGGCCCGGACCACCGAGCTGCGCCGGCACCTGGACGACTGCGAACTCTGTGCGGACGTCTACACCTCCCTGGAGGAGATCCGCGGGCTGCTCGGCACACTGCCGGGTCCGCCGCGCATGCCCGCCGACGTCGCAGGCCGCATCGATGCCGCTCTCGCCGCCGAGGCCCTGCTGAACGCCGCGGGACCGGAGGCCGCAGAGAGTCCGCAGCCGGCGAGCGTTCCCGGTTCCGTCTCTGAGGACGACAGCGATGCGCATGTTTCACGTGAAACGTCGACGCCCCCCGACCGGCCCGCCGGCCGTCCCCGCTCCTCCACCACCGGTCCGGGCCGAAAGAGCCGCCCCCACAATGGACGCCGCAGGATCGCCGTCCTGGGGACCGTCTTCACGGTGGCCGCCTTGGGTCTGGGGTCCGTCCTGCTGACGTCGCTCGGCGACAACAAGCCTCCCGCCGGTGGCTCAGGTGAACGGCAGACCACGGCGGCGGACACCTTCTCCGAGGGGAAGCTGCAGGAGCAGGTCACCGGGCTCCTGGCCGAGAACAAGACCAAGGGCGGCGGCTCCCGCACCCCCTTCGGCGCGGCGACGGCCCCCGGCACCAACCAGCCGAAGGTCTTCAGGGGGGTCGTGGTGCCCGGCTGCGTCCGCGACGGCATCGGGCGCGACGACGCGGCTCTGGCCACCGAGAGCGGCACCTACCAAGGGAAGAAGGCCATGCTCGTGCTGCTTCCCGACGCTGCCGACGCCACCCGGGTCACCGCCTACATCGTTGACGCGACCTGTGTCGATCACAAGGCGCCCACCGCCGCCGGCAAGGTCCTCCTGGAGCGCACCTACCCGTCGGCCTGAGCGAACACGTCGTCTTCGCCCTGCGAGGGGCCACCGCAGGGCACCGCGTCTCCGTGTGCCCGGACACAGCGGGAATGCGCGCCCCTTAGGATCCGTTGGGTGGGGTGAGAGGTCAAAGAGAACTCCCACCCCTCGACCGACGCAGTCCAGAGACGAGGAAACAAGCCGTGAGCGACGTCCGTAACGTGATCATCATCGGCTCCGGGCCCGCCGGCTACACGGCGGCGCTCTACACCGCGCGCGCGTCGCTGAAGCCACTGGTGTTCGAGGGCGCCGTCACCGCTGGTGGTGCGCTCATGAACACCACCGACGTCGAGAACTTCCCGGGCTTCCAGGACGGCATCATGGGCCCCGAGCTCATGGACAACATGCGTGCCCAGTCGGAGCGCTTCGGAGCCGAGCTCGTCCCGGACGACGTCGTGACCGTCGACCTGACCGGTGAGATCAAGACCGTCACGGACACGGCCGGCACCGTACACCGGGCGAAGGCGGTCATCGTCGCCACCGGCTCGCAGCACCGCAAGCTCGGACTGCCGAACGAGGACGCCCTGTCGGGCCGCGGTGTGTCCTGGTGCGCCACCTGTGACGGCTTCTTCTTCAAGGACCAGGACATCGCCGTGATCGGTGGTGGCGACACCGCGATGGAGGAGGCCACCTTCCTCTCGCGGTTCGCCAAGTCGGTGACCGTCGTCCACCGCCGGGACACACTGCGCGCCTCCAAGGCGATGCAGGAGCGCGCCTTCGCCGACCCGAAGATCTCCTTCGTGTGGGACAGCGAGGTCGCCGAGATCCAGGGCGACCCGAAGCTCTCCGGTCTGAAGCTGCGCAACCTCAAGACCGGCGAAATCTCGGACCTGCCGGTGACCGGACTCTTCATCGCCATCGGCCACGACCCGCGCACCGAGCTCTTCAAGGGCCAGCTCGACCTGGACGAAGAGGGCTACCTGAAGGTGAACGCGCCGTCGACGCGCACGAACGTGACCGGCGTCTTCGGCGCCGGCGACGTGGTCGACCACACCTACCGTCAGGCGATCACCGCGGCCGGGACCGGCTGCTCCGCAGCTCTCGACGCCGAGCGCTACCTCGCCGCCCTGGCGGACGAAGAGCAGCCCGAGCCCGAGAAGACCTCCGTCTGACCTCTCCCTACCCGCCCCACGCATCAACCAGTTAAGGAGCCCGCCGTGGCCGGCACCCTGAAGAACGTGACCGACGACTCCTTCGAGCAGGACGTCCTCAAGAGCGACAAGCCTGTCCTGGTGGACTTCTGGGCCGCCTGGTGCGGTCCGTGCCGCCAGATCGCTCCGTCCCTCGAGGCGATCGCCGCCGAGTACGGCGACAAGATCGAGATCGTCAAGCTGAACATTGACGAGAACCCGGGTACGGCCGCCAAGTACGGCGTCATGTCCATCCCGACCCTGAACGTGTACCAGGGTGGCGAGGTCGCCAAGACCATCGTGGGCGCCAAGCCGAAGGCCGCGATCGTTCGCGACCTCGAGGAGTTCATCGCCGAGTGAATCGGCGGCAGCGTCGCACCGGCGGCGCATGTTTCACGTGAAACACGAATGGGCCAACCCGGAAGGGTTGGCCCATTCGTTTGTCTGCTCACAGCGGCCGCAGCGCCGGCTCCTTCTGCACGGCTCCCAGGAGCCGGTCCAAGGCCATCTCGACGTCTTCCTTCCAGGAGAGCGTCGACCTCAGTTCCAGCCTCAGCCGCGGATAGGTGGGATGCTGACGGACCGTCTTGAAGCCCACCGCCAGAAGATGGTCGGCGGGCAGCACACACGCCGGTTCCTTCCAGCGCGCGTCTCCGAAGGCCTCGATCGCCTTGAACCCGCGCCGCAGCAGATCTTTGGCGACCGTCTGAACCATCACTCTGCCCAGTCCCTGCCCCTGGTAGCCGGGCACGATGAACGCGGTCATCAGCTGAACCGCGTCAGGCGAGACGGGGCTCGTGGGAAACGCCGTGGAGCGGGGGACGTAGGCGGGTGGGGCGTAGAGCACATAGCCCACCGGCACGTCGTCGACGTACACGACCCGGCCGCAGGACCCCCAGTCCAGCAACACCGCTGAGATCCAGGCTTCCTTCTCCGAAGCGGACGTGCCGTCCTTTACCGCGGCCTCACCGCTGACTGGGTCGAGCTCCCAGAAGACACACGAGCGACAACGCTTGGGAAGGTCCTGGAGGTTGTCCAGCGTGAGCGGTACGAGCCGGCGGCCCATGAAGGCTGATCCTCGCTTCCTTCGCCCGCCACCGCGTCGCGGGCGGCTGTCAGAGCGCTCCGTTCCCTGAGAAGACTGCCGATGAACCCACCGACCGCCCCCAGCCCCAAACCGGCGCTGACCAGTCCGGTGCGGCTCATGGTTCGCATGGCCCCCGCCTCCCTTTCAGAGGTGCTGCCGTGTGGTTGCGCCGTACCTGACGCATCGTATCCACGATGCGATTCCATCGATACCGCCAGAAAGGAAAGAGCGAGCCATGTTCCGGCACACACCGGACACAGCCCGCTCTGTCCCCCTGCACAGCAGAGGCTCCATTCCGGAGACTCAGGACTCGCTCTCTTCGGAGTCGCCCTCCGAGAGGCTGTTCTGCAGAACCGGCCCCTCGCCAGGAGCCAGTGAGCCGAGGATCCGCTCGAGATCCTCCATCGAGGCGAACTCGACGGTGATCTTTCCCTTCTTCTGACCCAGGTCGACCTTCACCCGTGTCTCGAAGCGATCCGAGAGCCGCGTGGCGAGGTCGGACAGGGCCGGAGAGACCCGGGCACCGGCGCGCGGGCCCTTGGGCTTCTGAGCCTTCTGAGGCCGCGACCCCATCAGGGTCACGATTTCCTCGACGGCTCGCACCGAGAGGCCCTCGGCCACGATGCGGTGAGCCAGCCGATCCTGCTCCTCCGAGTCCTCGACGGAGAGCAGTGCCCGTGCGTGACCGGCGGAGAGAACCCCGGCGGCGACCCGGCGCTGCACGGCCGGCGAGAGCTTCAGCAGACGCAGGGTGTTGGAAACCTGCGGGCGGGATCGCCCGATGCGGTCCGCCAGCTGATCGTGCGTGCAGCTGAAGTCCCTCAGCAACTGGTCGTAGGCGGCAGCTTCTTCCAGCGGGTTCAGCTGCGCGCGATGCAGGTTCTCCAGCAACGCGTCCAGGAGGAGCTTCTCGTCCTCGGTGGCCCGGACGATCGCCGGGATCGCCTCCAGCCCCGCCTCGCGGCAGGCCCGCCAGCGGCGCTCGCCCATGATGAGCTCATAGCGGTCGACACCCACCTGCCGTACGACGACCGGCTGAAGGAGCCCGACTTCCTTGATGGAGGTGATGAGCTCGGACAGCGCGTCCTCGTCGAAGACATCACGAGGCTGACGCGGGTTCGGCGTGATGAAGTCGAGGGGGATCTCGGCGAAATGCGCGCCGATGGGTGCCGCAGGCGTGGCAGGAGCACTCTGCGACGCCGGCTCCTCTGTTTCACGTGAAACAGCCGGCAGGGTCGCGACCTTCGCCGCGGCCACCCCACGATCGTTCGGCAGCACAGGCACTGCCGCCGGGGACGTGGCAGCAGCGTTCCCCGCCGCAGCCTGGGCCACCGATTTCTCCGTCGGTGCGGCGGGGATCAGTGCGCCAAGACCACGGCCCAGCCCCCTCCGTCGCTCGCTCACTGAATGCCCTCCACCATGCTCGGGTCGTTCTGCTGTACGCCGATATGGGCGTGCGTGGCGTCATAGCTGATGCCCACGCCCTTCAGCGCGATCTCGCGTGCCGCCTCAAGGTAGGAGAGGGCACCACTCGATCCTGGATCGTAGGTCAAGACCGTCTGCCCATAGCTCGGGGCCTCCGAGATACGGACGGAGCGGGGGATGCTCGTGCGCAGCACCTCGTCGCCGAAGTGGGTGCGCACCTCTTCGGCGACCTGGGATGCGAGGCGCGTCCGGCCGTCATACATGGTGAGCAGGATGGTCGATACATGCAGGGCGGGGTTGAGGTGCCCCCGCACCAGGTCGACGTTGCGCAGCAGCTGTCCGAGGCCTTCCAGCGCGTAGTACTCGCACTGGATGGGGATCAGAACTTCCTGGCCCGCCACGAGAGCGTTGACCGTCAGGAGTCCGAGTGACGGCGGGCAGTCGATGAGGATGTAGTCCAGCGGCTGCTCGTACGCCTGGATGGCGCGCTGCAGCCTGCTCTCCCGTGCCACGAGGGACACCAGCTCGATCTCCGCACCGGCGAGATCGATCGTGGCGGGGGCGCAGAAGAGGCCCTCGACATCGGGGACCGGCTGGACGACCTCGGAGAGAGGCCGGCTGTCCACCAACACGTCATAAATCGAGGGGACTTCGGCGTGGTGGTCGATACCCAGTGCGGTGGACGCATTGCCCTGGGGGTCGAGGTCGACCACGAGGACCCGGCCACCGTGCAGCGCCAGCGATGCGGCAAGGTTGACGGTCGTCGTCGTCTTGCCCACACCACCCTTCTGGTTGGCGACCACCATAATTCGGGTCTGCTCGGGCCGTGGCAAACCCTCGCCGGCACGCCCCAGAGCCTCCACCGCCAGTTGGGCAGCACGACCGATGGGAGTGTCGTCCATCGGAGGCGGTGTTTCACGTGAAACATCCGCCCCCATCGACTCGGTACGGGGACCGGGGACCGGATCGGTCATCGGTCCCGCGATGTTGGCGTCGGACCGCAAGGATTCACTCTCCTCGACTTCAGGCTCGCAATGAACAGAGCCTCCCATGTCTTCGGGGTCGTGAACCAGTGAGGCCTGGCGTTCTGTGGAGAAATCCACCTCTGTGGATACCTCGGGTCCCTCATCGAGTGAACCAAGAGGCTTTCGGTCGCGGGGTTCGGCCGCAGCGCGGCCACGACTGATGATGCCGTGCAGCAGTGAGCGACGTTTCACGTGAAACACGATGCACAGCAGCCATGGCCGGACTGTCGCGACACTCCGGCATGCATAGGTTTGGCAGCTTGTGTGGAGTACGTCTCGTCCTCAGGACGGATCAGCGTCGACGACGCGTCCGCCCTGTGCGAGCCGCCTTGGCGCGCTTCGCAGCGAAACGCACTCCGCCAGGGCTCTCCCCGACCTCGACCCGCACGACGGTGGACAACGGGTCCACTACACCCTCACCCACATGCAGGATGGACGTCTCCACCGCACCCAGCTTGCTCAGCGCCACCGAAGCGCTCTTCAGCTCCTCCTCGGCGGCATCGCCCTTGAGCGCGAGCATCTCCCCGTACGGCCGCAGCAGCGGAATGCCCCACGTGGCAAGCCGGTCGAGCGGCGCGACGGCTCGGGCCGTCACCACGTGCACGGGCTGGATCTTCCCCATGACCTCCTCGGCCCGCCCACGCACCACCGTCACATGATCGAGGCCGAGCAGTTCCACGACCTCTGTGAGGAAATTGGTGCGCCGCAGCAGCGGCTCCAGGAGCGTGATCTTCAGGTCGGTGCGGACCAGCGCCAGCGGAATGCCAGGAAGACCGGCACCGGAGCCGACATCGCACACCGTCACACCGTCGGGAACGACCTCCGAGAGCACCGCACAGTTCAAAAGGTGCCGCTCCCACAGGCGAGGCACCTCACGCGGGCCGATGAGGCCGCGCTGCACGCCGGCCTCAGCGAGCAGCTCGGCGTACCGCACCGCATCCGCGAAGCGATCACCGAACACCTCTCGCGCCTGCTCGGGCGCGGGGGGAAGCTCCGCTGCCTCCGTCACGGGGGACCGTCCTTCCGTACCGCGTCAGCGCACCCGGCGCCGACACCAGAACCACCAGAACTATCAGGCTGACAAAGTTCGGCCCCGCCTGCTCAACAGACGGGGCCGGGGAAAGCAGAGGCCGATCAGGCGGGCAGCACGACGACGAACCGCTGCGGCTCCTCGCCCTCGGACTCGCTGCGCAGGCCCGCGGCCTTGACCGCGTCGTGCACGACCTTGCGCTCGAACGGCGACATCGGCTTCAGCTTCACGGCCTCACCGCTGCTCTTGGCCTCCGCGGCGGCCTTGGCGCCCAGCTCGGACAGCTCCGAGCGCTTCTGTGCCCGGTACCCCGCGATGTCGAGCATCAGACGGCTGCGGTCACCGGTCTCCCGGTGCACGGCCAGACGGGTGAGCTCCTGGAGCGCCTCCAGGACCTCGCCGTCACGGCCGACCAGCTTCTGCAGGTCACGGCCGCCCGAGTCGCTGATGATCGAGACGGAGGCACGGTCGGCCTCGACGTCCATGTCGATGTCGCCGTCGAGATCGGCGATATCGAGCAGACCCTCCAGGTAGTCCGCCGCGATCTCGCCTTCCTGCTCAAGGCGGGTCAGGGTGTCTGCACCCTCGGCAGCGGCGGAGGTGGTGCCTTCCGTCACGGGATGGACTCCTTCTTACTTCTTGGACGGGGACTTGGGCCGCTGCGGACCCTTGCGCTGTCCGGACTGGGCCTTGCTGCGGGTACCGCCGGCGGGCTTCGCGCCGCCCTTCTTGGCAGCGGCGGCGGGCTTGGCGTCCTCGGGCTCGCCGGACTTGGTCAGCGACGTCTTCGGCTCGTCGGTCCCACCGGCCGCCTTGGCACCGCCGGCACCGCCGGCTCCGCCGTGCTGCCGCTGCGACTTGCTCTGCCGCTTGGGCTGCTGACGCTTCGGGGTACCGCCGGTGGCGGTCGGCGTGCCGTCCTCGGCCTGGGCCGTGGCCGCGCTGTCGCTCTTGATCACGGTGCCGTCGGCCTGGGCGGCGAGGCCGGCCTTGCTGAGGCCGTTGATGAACTTGCGCTCGAACTCGTTGCGGTCGCGGCCCTTGGCGACGATCGCCTTCACGATCGCCCGGTCACGGCGCTTGCCGACCTTGTCGTGCTGCGTGATGTGCTTGGTCAGCCGGTCGAGGTACGAGGCCTGGGCCTTGGAACCCGGGGTCGGGTTGTTGTGGATCACGTACATCTGCTGGCCCATGGTCCACACGTTGGTGGTCAGCCAGTAGACGAGGACACCGACCGGGAAGTTGATGCCGAAGACGGCGAACATGACCGGGAAGACGTACATCAGCATCTTCTGCTGCTGCATGAACGGGGTCTTCACCGTGGTGTCGACGTTCTTCGTCATCAGCTGGCGCTGGGTGAAGAACTGCGACGCCGACATCAGGACGATCATGATGGCGGTGACCACACGGACGTCGGTGAGGGAAGCACCGAGTGCTTCCACCTTCGACGCGCTGTCGGTGAACTTCGCGGCCAGCGGAGCCCCGACGATGTGCGCCTTCTGCGCGCTCTGCAGGAGGTTCTCGTTGATCACGCCGATGGTGTCGTTCGACGCGATGCTGTTGAGCACGTGGTACAGGGCGAAGAAGAACGGGGACTGCGCCAGGATGGGAAGGCACGAGGACAGCGGGTTGGTGCCCGTGTCCTTGTACAGCTTCATCATCTCTTCGGACTGACGCTGCTTGTCGTTCTTGTAGCGCTCCTGGATCTTCTTCATCTCGGGCTGCAGCGTCTGCATGGCCCGAGTCGCCTTGATCTGCTTCACGAAGAGCGGGATCAGGCAGATACGGATGAGGATCACCAGGGACACGATCGACAGGCCCCAGGCCCAGCCGGTGTCGGGGCCGAAGATGGCGCCGTACACCGAGTGGAACTGGACGATGACCCAGGAGACGGGTGTGGTGATAAAGCTGAAGAGGCTGGCAATCGTGTCCACTAATCATGCTCCTTGGGCATGGGACGGTGTCTCTGCGGCCGGGCCCGAAGGACTGGACGGACTTGTGGGAGAAGTCTGTCCCTCGGTCGCCGGTCCGACGGCGGAGTGCCCGCCCTTGCGTGCACGCCACGCGTTACGCAGCATTTCGTGCCACCGCGGGCGCTTGCGCGGCGGGACATGGTCCACACCGCCCAGCGACCACGGATTGCATCGCAGGATGCGCCAGGCCGTGAGAGCCGTTCCCTTGATGGCACCATGCCGGTCGATGGCCGTGAAGCCGTAGTGGGAGCACGACGGGTAGTACTTGCAGACCGGCCCGAGCAGCGGACTGATCGTCCACTGGTAGAGCTTGATCAGAGCCAGCAGCGGGTACTTCATCGCGCGCCCCCTCCCAGCAACCGCTGGAGAGCGGCATCCAGGTCTCGGGCCAGCTGTGCATGGTCGGCGTCGCCCGATCCGGGCAGCGCTCGTACGACTACCAGGCTACCGGGGGGCAGCTGGGCGACTCGCTCCCGCATCAGGTGACGAAGCCTGCGCTTCACTTTGTTCCGCACGACCGCGCCACCCACTGCCTTGCTCACGACGAAACCCGCACGCGTCGGGGGAGCGCTCTCCCCAGGCGCGTGCGGGTCCGTGGAACCGCTACGTAGGTGGACGACGAGGAGCGGGCGTCCGGCCCGGCGTCCTCGTCGTACCGCGGTCGCGAAGTCCTCGCGCCGCCTCAGCCGATGCTCGGTAGGCAGCACGACGTCATGACCTGATCAGGATCAGGCGGACAGGCTGGCGCGACCCTTGCTGCGGCGGTTCGCGAGAATCGCGCGACCGGCACGGGTACGCATCCGCAGGCGGAAGCCGTGGGTCTTCGCGCGACGACGGTTGTTCGGCTGGAAGGTGCGCTTGCTCACTCGGGGGCTCCAGAAGAAATTGGTGGTTGCGGGGTGCCGTCCTGGCTGTCACCGTGCGCCCACGAGTAGCTCGCAGTTACGCCCGAGTGCACCGCTGACCGATCACCCAAATGATCTGTGCCCATCGGAGGCAGGCGGCAGCAGCCATCGACAACTCGACCTGGTTACGGTACGCGCGGCTACGCCATCCGGTCAAACCAGGAGTCGCCGGGAGACACTTGTCCACAGGCTGGGGACAACAACTTGAACCGTACCGGCCGCCCTGACTACCGTGACGGAACTCCGATTCGTTCCCTTATCCCTGCCCCACCCGATTTACATCCCGAGCCGTCCCAGAACCACACGTTCGTGGGACCTGTGAGAGAGCGTGCCCTGTGGCTGACGTACCTGCCGATCTTGCCGCAGTGTGGCCACGCGTATTGGAGCAGCTCCTCGGGGAGGGCCGCGTCCAAGGGGTCGAGGGGAAGGACGAGCACTGGATCCGGCGCTGCCAGCCGCTCGCGCTGGTCGCGGACACCGCCCTGCTCGCCGTACCGAACGAATTCGCGAAGGGCGTACTCGAGGGCCGGCTGGCGCCGATCGTCAGCGAGACGCTCAGCCGCGAGTGCGGCCGCCCCATCCGGATCGCGATCACCGTCGACGACTCCGCGGGCGAGCCTCCCGCCCCGCCGGCGCCCCCGGCCCACCGCCCCCAGCCGCGCTACGAGGAGCCCGAGCTCCCGTCCGCGCGCCAGGACCGCGAGGGATACGACCGTCCGGACCGTGATGGATACGACCGTCCTGAGCGCGACGCGTATGAGCGCCCCGAGCGTGACGCCTATGAGCGGCCCGAGCGCGACGCGTACGACCGGCAGGAACGCGACGCATACGACCGTCCGGAACGCGACCCCTATGACCGCCAGGACCGTGACGGGTACGAGGGGTACGGCCGCCACCGGGCCGACCAGCTGCCCGGCCCGGCCGGCGACCAGCTTCCGCCTACGCGCGCAGATCAACTTCCCACCGCCCGTCCCGCGTACCCGTCCGAGTACCAGCGCCCCGAGCCCGGTGCCTGGCCACGGCCCACGCAGCAGGACGAGTACGGCTGGCAGCAGCAGCGCCTCGGCTTTCCCGAGCGTGACCCGTACGCGTCACCCAGCCAGGACTCATACGGCTCGCAGGACTCCTACGGCTCCTCTGACTCCTACGGCCCGCCCTCGCAGGACGCCTACGGCTCCCCCTCGCAGGACTACCGCCCGCAGCCCATGGAGCGCCCCTCCTACGAGCAGCAGCGTCCCGACTACGACACGTCGCGCGGTGACTACGACCAGCGCGACCCGGTGCGCCGGGAGCTGCCCGAGCCACCGGCCGGCTCCGGACACGTCCACCGGGGCGGCCCGGTCGGCCCGAACCTGCCGACGACCGGTGCTCCCGGCCCGCTGGCCGCACAGCCCGCGCCGGCGACCGGCCCGGGCGAACCCACCGCGCGTCTGAACCCGAAGTACCTCTTCGACACCTTCGTCATCGGTGCCTCCAACCGTTTCGCGCACGCGGCCGCGGTCGCTGTGGCCGAGGCCCCGGCGAAGGCGTACAACCCCTTGTTCATCTACGGGGAGTCCGGGCTCGGCAAGACGCACCTGCTGCACGCCATCGGCCACTACGCGCGCAGCCTCTACCCGGGCACACGGGTGCGGTACGTGAGCTCGGAGGAGTTCACCAACGAGTTCATCAACTCCATCCGCGACGGCAAGGGCGACAGCTTCCGCAAGCGGTACCGCGAGATGGACATCCTGCTCGTCGACGACATCCAGTTCCTCGCGGACAAGGAGTCGACGCAGGAGGAGTTCTTCCACACCTTCAACACGCTCCACAACGCCAACAAGCAGATCGTGCTGTCCTCCGACCGGCCGCCGAAGCAGCTGGTGACGCTGGAGGACCGGCTGCGGAACCGTTTCGAGTGGGGTCTGATCACGGACGTCCAGCCGCCGGAGCTGGAGACGCGGATCGCGATCCTCCGCAAGAAGGCGGTGCAGGAGCAGCTGAACGCGCCGCCGGAGGTGCTGGAGTTCATCGCGTCCCGGATCTCGCGCAACATCCGTGAGCTGGAGGGCGCGCTGATCCGGGTCACGGCGTTCGCCTCGCTCAACCGGCAGCCCGTGGACCTGGGCCTGACGGAGATCGTCCTGAAGGACCTCATCCCCGGCGGCGACGACTCGGCGCCCGAGATCACCTCGACGGCCATCATGGGCGCGACGGCGGACTACTTCGGGCTGACCGTCGAGGACCTGTGCGGCACCTCGCGCGGCCGCGCCCTCGTCACAGCCCGGCAGATCGCCATGTACCTGTGCCGTGAGCTGACGGACCTGTCGCTGCCGAAGATCGGCGCGCTGTTCGGCGGCCGCGACCACACCACCGTCATGCACGCGGATCGCAAGATCCGCAATCTCATGGCCGAGCGCCGCTCCATCTACAACCAGGTCACGGAGCTGACCAACCGCATCAAGAACGGCTGACGGCCAAGCCCTGGTCAGGGCTATGGCTACCGCGACGGCGGCTCGCCGCTGAAGACCGCTGAGGGCGCCACCGGGGGATCCGGTGGCGCCCTTCTTCTTGCGCTGCGGCGCGCTGCGGTGCGCTGCGGCGCGCTGCGGTGCGCTGAGGGCGCGCTCGCTGCCCGCCATCCACTGCGACTCCTCGCTGCGGAGCGCTGCCGCTCGCCGTCCCGCGGACCCCGTTCCAGCGGCCGCGCGACCACCGTGTGACCCGGTTTCCGGGCCGCCGAGCCCCTCACCGGCTCCCGCCGCCACAAACCCCGCCGAGCCCCTCACCGCAACCCGCTGTTCGATTAACCGCCGGGTTACGGCCTCCCTCCACAGATTCGGGGACTTTCTGCCGTCCACATCCTGGGGACTGGGGAGTTGTCCAGATCGTGTCCACAGGGGCCCCTGTTGATAGACCATCAGGGCAGCTCAGGTGGTTGTGGATTCGTGGACGAAGGATCTCCACAGACTGTGGACGACGAGATGATCCACAGGCTGTGCACCGAGTTGTCCACCGGCTACCCACAGGCTGGGAGGAGTTGTCCCCAGCGATCAGTCGCTTCTCCACAAGCCTGTCCACTGTTCGGCAACGCGACGCGCCTTCTCACCGAGTCGAGTGAAAGGCGTCACACGAAGCTGCCGGGTTGGGCTGTGGGAAAGGTGGGTAAAGCTGGGGACGGCGTTGGGGAGAACTCGCCTCCCCCTGTGCACGGCGTGTGCAGAACTTTCTGTTCTCCACAGATACGCCCGGTTGTCCACCGCCTCCACCCACAGGCCCCGTGGACAAAATTGCCGCTCTGAGCTGGGCAAACGAGGTTATCCACGGTATCCACAGCCCCTACTACTACTCCCGACTAGAGAGAGCTGGGAATCCGTTTCGAAGGGGGCCCTGTGCACAACTCGGTCTTCGGTGCCCGGCTGCCGCTCATCACGACTTGACCCCGAGAGGCACCTACTGTCAGTGCGGTGCGTCAGACTGGTCCCCGGTGTCCTCCCCGTCACGGGGACCGTCGACACCGAGACAGACGACGAGGGCCAGGCAGAGCGAGAAGCGCCGGCAACAGCAGGAGGCGGCAACAGTGAAGATCCGGGTGGAACGCGACGTACTCGCGGAGGCAGTGGCCTGGGCGGCACGCAGCCTCCCGGCCCGTCCGCCGGCGCCTGTCCTCGCCGGCCTGCTGCTGAAGGCCGAGGAAGGCCAGCTGAGCCTGTCCAGCTTCGACTACGAGGTCTCCGCACGGGTGTCCGTGGAGGCCGAGGTCGACGAGGAGGGCACGGTCCTGGTCTCCGGCCGCCTGCTCGCGGACATCTGCCGCGCGCTGCCGAACCGACCGGTGGAGATTTCCACAGACGGTGTACGGGCGACCGTGGTCTGCGGCTCGTCCCGCTTCACCCTCCACACCCTGCCTGTAGAGGAGTACCCGGCCCTGCCCCAGATGCCGAACGCGACGGGCACGGTCCCCGGCGAGGTCTTCGCCTCCGCCGCCTCCCAGGTCGCCATCGCGGCCGGCCGTGACGACACGCTGCCGGTCCTCACCGGTGTCCGCATCGAGATCGAGGGCGACACCGTCACGCTGGCGTCCACCGACCGCTACCGCTTCGCGGTCCGCGAGTTCCTGTGGAAGCCGGAGAACCCCGACGCCTCCGCGGTCGCCCTGGTGCCCGCCAAGACGCTCCTGGACACCGCCAAGGCCCTGACCAGCGGCGACCAGGTGATCCTGGCGCTGTCCGGCTCGGGTTCCGGCGAGGGCCTGATCGGCTTCGAGGGCGCCGGGCGCCGTACGACGACGCGTCTGCTGGAGGGCGACCTCCCGAAGTACCGGACGCTGTTCCCGACGGAGTTCAACAGCGTCGCCGTGATCGAGACCGCCCCCTTCGTGGAGGCCGTCAAGCGCGTGGCCCTGGTCGCCGAGCGCAACACCCCGGTGCGGCTCAGCTTCGAGCAGGGCGTGCTCATCCTGGAAGCCGGTTCCAGCGACGACGCACAGGCTGTGGAAAGGGTGGACGCGCAGCTCGAGGGCGACGACATCTCGATCGCCTTCAACCCGACGTTCCTGCTGGACGGCCTGAGCGCCATCGACTCCCCGGTGGCCCAGCTGTCGTTCACGACGTCCACCAAGCCCGCGCTGCTCAGTGGCAAGCCGGCGCTGGACGCCGAGGCGGACGAGGCCTACAAGTACCTGATCATGCCGGTGCGCCTCAGCGGCTGAGCCCGCCCGAGGGCCGGTGAGACGCCGAGGATCACCAACGGCTGTCCACAGGGTGAGGACAAAGCCGCAGGTGAGGGCGTACGACTGAGCGCGTATGCCCACAGATGTGCGCGAGCGTCCGGGTTTAGGCTCGGACGCGGGTACGAAAGTGCCTCGCGGTACGTACGTGCCGCCACGCCACGTCGCAGAACCTAAGGAACACAACTGATGGAGCTCGGTCTCGTCGGCCTCGGCAAGATGGGCGGCAACATGCGCGAGCGGATCCGCCGCGCAGGTCACACCGTCCTCGGATACGACCGCAACCCGGACCTCGCCGATGTCCACAGCCTGGAAGAGCTGGTGGGCAAGCTCAGCGGCCCGCGCGTGATCTGGGTGATGGTCCCGGCCGGTGAGGCCACGCAGACCACGATCGACCAGCTCGCCGAGCTGCTGGAGCCCGGTGACGTCGTCGTGGACGGCGGCAACTCCCGCTGGACCGACGACGAGAAGCACGCCGAGGAGCTGGCCGCCAAGGGCATCGGCTTCGTCGACTGCGGTGTCTCCGGTGGCGTCTGGGGCCTGGAGAACGGCTACGCGCTGATGTACGGCGGCGACAAGGAGAACGTCGCCAAGGTGCAGCCGGTCTTCGACGCCCTCAAGCCGGAGGGTGACTCCGGCTCGGTGCACGCCGGCAAGGTCGGCGCGGGCCACTTCGCGAAGATGGTCCACAACGGCATCGAGTACGCGATGATGCAGGCCTACGCCGAGGGCTGGGAGCTCCTGGAGAAGGTCGACTCCGTGACCGACGTCCGGGAGGTCTTCCGCTCCTGGCAGGAGGGCACGGTCATCCGCTCCTGGCTGCTGGACCTCGCGGTCAACGCGCTCGACGGGGACGAGCACCTGGACGAGCTCCGGGGTTATGCACAGGACTCCGGCGAGGGACGCTGGACTGTGGAAGCGGCCATCGACAACGCGGTGCCGCTGCCGGCGATCACCGCGTCGCTGTTCGCGCGGTTCTCCTCCCGCCAGGAGGACTCGCCCCAGATGAAGATGATCGCGGCGCTGCGGAATCAGTTCGGCGGCCACGCGGTCGAGAAGAAGTAACCGAGTACCGAGGGAGGTCGGCGAACGACCATGCACGTCACGCATCTGTCGCTGGCCGACTTCCGCTCGTACCCCCGGGTCGAGGTCCCGCTCGACCCGGGGGTGACGGCCTTCGTCGGGCCGAACGGGCAGGGCAAGACCAACCTCGTCGAGGCCGTCGGCTATCTCGCCACCCTCGGCAGCCACCGGGTCTCCTCCGACGCCCCCCTGGTCCGGATGGGCGCCGAGCGCGCGATCATCCGGGCCCAGGTACGGCAGGGCGAGCGGCAGCAGCTGGTCGAGCTGGAGCTGAACCCGGGGCGCGCCAACCGGGCCCGGATCAACAGGTCCTCGCAGGTCAGGCCACGTGATGTGCTGGGGATCGTGCGGACCGTGCTGTTCGCGCCCGAGGATCTCGCGCTGGTCAAGGGCGACCCGGGTGAGCGGCGGCGCTTCCTCGACGAGCTGATCACCGCGCGCTCCCCGCGCATGGCCGGGGTCCGTTCCGACTACGACCGGGTCCTCAAGCAGCGCAACACCCTGCTGAAGTCGGCGGCGCTGGCCCGCCGGCACGGTGGTCGCACCATGGACATGTCCACCCTGGACGTGTGGGACCAGCATCTCGCGCGCGCGGGTGCCGAGTTGCTCGCCCAGCGCCTGGACCTGATCGCCACGATCCAGCCGCTGGCCGACAAGGCCTACGAGCAACTGGCCCCCGGCGGCGGCCCGATCGCGCTGGAGTACAAGCCGTCCGCACCGGGCGAGGCGCACACCCGCGAGGACCTCTTCGAGCAGCTGATGGCCGCGCTGGCGGAGGCCCGCAAGCAGGAGATCGAGCGCGGCGTCACCCTGGTCGGCCCGCACCGCGACGACCTCCAGCTCAAGCTCGGCCAGCTCCCCGCCAAGGGCTATGCCTCCCACGGCGAGTCCTGGTCCTATGCGCTGGCGCTGCGCTTGGCCTCGTACGACCTCCTCAGGGCGGAGGGCAACGAGCCGGTGCTGGTGCTCGACGATGTCTTCGCCGAGCTGGACACCCGCCGCCGGGAGCGTCTCGCCGAGCTGGTCGCGCCCGGCGAGCAGGTCCTGGTGACGGCCGCGGTCGACGACGACGTACCGCATGTGCTGTCCGGGACGCGGTTCGCCGTGTCCGAGGGGACGGTGGAGCGCGTATGACGCAGAACACATCCGGGGGCGCTCCCGAGCCCTCGAAGTCCCCCGAGCCCTCCGGCGTCGACCTCGCGCGCGTGGCGCTGCGGGCCGCGAAGGAGGCCGCACGCGCGCGGGGGGACGCGGCGCAGCAGAAGAAGCAGGCGCGCCGCGGCGGCCTGCGCTCCGGCGCGCGCGCTGACGGGCGCGACCCCATGGCGCTGGGCTCCGCGATCAACCGGCTGATCACCGAGCGCGGCTGGGAGGCGCCGGCCGCGGTGGGCGGTGTGATGGGCCGCTGGCCGCAGATCGTCGGCGAGGACGTCGCCAAGCACTGTGTGCCGGAGAAGTACGACGAGGACGAGCGCGTCCTGACCGTGCGCTGCGATTCGACGGCCTGGGCGACCAACCTCCGGCTGCTCGCGCCCACGCTGGTCGCGCGCCTGAACGAGGATCTCGGCCACGGCAGGGTGAGGCTGATCAAGGTGCAGGGCCCCGGTGGTCCGGCCCGCCGCTTCGGCCCGTTGCGCGCCCCCGGCAGCACCGGTCCGGGCGATACCTACGGCTGATCTGCACCGGTTTCCCGCCCGTCGACAGCACGTGACTGACATCACATCAAGGGCTTCGCTGCGCTCTTTCGGAGCGTCTGCGGCCCGCTCGTCGTGCGCCCGCACACGGTTGCGAATCGCTACCTGACTCCGAAGTAGCCAAGGGTTGACGGCCGGAAGCGCTGAGTGCCTCCGTGAGCCTCTTGGAGCCCCCATCCGCATATCGGGAGTCGGACAAGACCCGTCGAGGGCGGCACATGCGGACTCAGGTACCGGCAAACCCCCATCAGTGTCAGTGCTACCGGTAGACTGGAAGCAATCCCGCCCCACTCGCTGGGGACCGTCCGGGAAAAGCTGAGCAACGCTGATCAAGGCTTACCAACGCAACATGCCGCAGCCGCTCCGGCAACCCGCCGACGAGCCTGGCTCGTGCTGTGCCAGAAAGGGCGCTTCGTGGCCGATTCCGGCAACCCCAACGAGAACATTCAGTCCACCGACGCCGGCACCACCGGCGCGGTCACCTCGTCGAACGGCGAGGTGACCGCCTCGTACGACGCCAGCGCCATCACCGTCCTCGAGGGTCTGGACGCGGTCCGCAAGCGACCCGGTATGTACATCGGCTCGACCGGTGAGCGCGGACTCCACCACCTGGTGCAGGAGGTCGTCGACAACTCCGTCGACGAGGCGCTCGCCGGGTACGCGGACACCATCGACGTCACGATCCTCGCCGACGGTGGCGTGCGGGTCGTCGACAACGGCCGTGGCATCCCGGTCGGCATCGTCCCCTCCGAGGGCAAGCCCGCCGTCGAGGTCGTGCTGACGGTCCTGCACGCGGGCGGCAAGTTCGGCGGCGGCGGCTACGCGGTCTCCGGCGGTCTGCACGGCGTGGGTGTCTCCGTCGTCAACGCCCTGTCCACCAGGGTCGCGGTGGAGGTCAAGACCGACGGCTACCGCTGGACGCAGGAATACAAGTTGGGCGTCCCGACGGCCCCGCTCGCCAGGCACGAGGCCACGGACGAGCACGGCACCTCGGTCACCTTCTGGGCCGACCCGGACATCTTCGAGACCACCGACTACTCCTTCGAGACGCTGTCGCGGCGCTTCCAGGAGATGGCGTTCCTCAACAAGGGCCTGCGCATCAACCTCACCGACGAGCGCGAGTCGGCGAAGGCCACCGCCGGCGCGGACGAGGCGGGCGAGGACGAGAAGCACGAGGTCAAGAGCGTCTCGTACCACTACGAGGGCGGCATCGTCGACTTCGTGACGTACCTGAACTCCCGCAAGGGAGACCTGGTGCACCCCACCGTGATCGACCTGGAGGCCGAGGACAAGGACAAGAGCCTGTCCCTCGAGGTCGCGATGCAGTGGAACGGCGGCTACACCGAGGGCGTGTACTCCTTCGCCAACATCATCCACACCCACGAGGGCGGTACGCACGAAGAAGGCTTCCGCGCCGCGCTGACCTCGCTGATCAACAAGTACGCGCGCGACAAGAGGCTGCTGCGCGAGAAGGACGACAACCTCACGGGTGACGACATCCGCGAGGGTCTGACGGCGATCATCTCGGTCAAGCTGAGCGAGCCGCAGTTCGAGGGCCAGACGAAGACCAAGCTGGGCAACACCGAGGTCAAGACCTTCGTGCAGAAGGTCGTCTACGAGCACCTGACGGACTGGCTGGACCGCAACCCCAACGAGGCCGCGGACATCATCCGCAAGGGCATCCAGGCGGCCACCGCGCGTGTGGCGGCCCGCAAGGCCCGTGACCTCACACGTCGCAAGGGCCTGCTGGAGACGGCGTCCCTGCCGGGCAAGCTCTCGGACTGCCAGTCGAACGACCCCGACAAGTGCGAGATCTTCATCGTCGAGGGTGACTCCGCCGGCGGCTCGGCCAAGTCCGGCCGCAACCCGCAGTACCAGGCGATCCTCCCGATCCGCGGCAAGATCCTGAACGTCGAGAAGGCGCGGATCGACAAGATCCTGCAGAACCAGGAGATCCAGGCGCTGATCTCGGCCTTCGGTACCGGAGTCCACGAGGACTTCGACATCGAGAAGCTGCGCTATCACAAGATCATCCTGATGGCCGACGCCGACGTCGACGGCCAGCACATCAACACCCTGCTGCTGACCTTCCTGTTCCGCTTCATGCGGCCCCTGGTCGAGGCCGGGCACGTGTACCTCTCCCGCCCGCCGCTCTACAAGATCAAGTGGGGCAAGGACGACTTCGAGTACGCGTACTCCGACCGCGAGCGCGACGCCCTGATCGAGATGGGCCGCAACGCGGGCAAGCGCATCAAGGACGACTCGGTGCAGCGCTTCAAGGGTCTCGGTGAGATGAACGCCGAGGAGCTGCGCATCACGACCATGGACCAGGAGCACCGCGTCCTCGGCCAGGTCACCCTCGACGACGCCGCCCAGGCCGACGACCTGTTCTCGGTCCTCATGGGTGAGGACGTCGAGGCCCGCCGCGCGTTCATCCAGCGCAACGCCAAGGACGTCCGCTTCCTCGACATCTGAGTCGGTCTCAGCTGACCGCACCAGGAAGGACCTTCACCAGCAATGACCGACGAGAACACTCCCGTGACGACGCCCGAGGGTGACGCCCTGGCCATGCGCGTCGAGCCCGTCGGGCTCGAGACGGAGATGCAGCGCTCGTATCTCGACTACGCGATGTCCGTCATCGTCTCGCGTGCGCTGCCGGACGTCCGCGACGGCCTCAAGCCCGTCCACCGCCGTGTCCTGTACGCCATGTACGACGGCGGCTACCGCCCCGAGCGCGGCTTCTACAAGTGCGCCCGCGTCGTCGGCGACGTCATGGGCAACTACCACCCGCACGGCGACTCCTCCATCTACGACGCGCTGGTCCGCCTCGCGCAGCCGTGGTCGATGCGCATGCCGCTCGTCGACTCCAACGGCAACTTCGGCTCCCCGGGCAACGACCCGGCCGCGGCCATGCGGTACACCGAGTGCAAGATGGCGCCGCTGTCGATGGAGATGGTTCGCGACATCGACGAGGAGACCGTCGACTTCACGGACAACTACGACGGCCGCTCCCAGGAGCCGACCGTCCTGCCGGCCCGCTTCCCGAACCTGCTGATCAACGGCTCGGCCGGTATCGCGGTCGGCATGGCCACCAACATCCCGCCGCACAACCTGCGCGAGGTCGCGGCCGGCGCCCAGTGGTACCTGGAGAACCCCGAAGCCTCCCACGAGGAGCTGCTGGACGCGCTCATCGAGCGCATCAAGGGCCCGGACTTCCCGACCGGCGCGCTCGTCGTCGGCCGCCGGGGCATCGAGGAGGCGTACCGCACCGGACGCGGCTCCATCACCATGCGCGCGGTCGTCGAGGTCGAGGAGATCCAGAACCGCCAGTGCCTGGTGGTCACGGAGCTTCCGTACCAGGTCAACCCGGACAACCTCGCCCAGAAGATCGCCGACCTCGTCAAGGACGGCAAGATCGGCGGCATCGCGGACGTCCGTGACGAGACCTCCTCGCGCACGGGCCAGCGCCTGGTCATCGTGCTCAAGCGGGACGCGGTCGCCAAGGTCGTGCTGAACAACCTCTACAAGCACACCGACCTGCAGACGAACTTCGGCGCCAACATGCTGGCGCTGGTGGACGGCGTGCCGCGCACGCTCTCGCTCGACGCGTTCATCCGCCACTGGGTGACGCACCAGATCGAGGTCATCGTCCGCCGTACGCGCTTCCGGCTGCGCAAGGCCGAGGAGCGGGCGCACATCCTGCGCGGTCTGCTGAAGGCCCTGGACGCCATCGACGAGGTCATCGCGCTGATCCGGCGCAGCGACACCGTCGAGATCGCCCGCGGCGGCCTGATGAGCCTGCTGGAGATCGACGAGATCCAGGCCAACGCCATCCTCGAGATGCAGCTGCGCCGACTGGCCGCCCTGGAGCGCCAGAAGATCGTTCAGGAGCACGACGAACTCCAGGCGAAGATCAACGAGTACAACGAGATCCTCGCCTCCCCGGTCCGCCAGCGCGGCATCGTCAGTGCCGAACTGGCCGCGATCGTCGAGAAGTTCGGCGACGACCGCAAGACGACGCTGATCCCCTACGAGGGCGACATGTCCATCGAGGACCTGATCGCCGAGGAGGACATCGTCGTCACGGTCACCCGGGGCGGCTACATCAAGCGCACCAAGACCGACGACTACCGTGCCCAGAAGCGCGGCGGCAAGGGCGTGCGCGGCACGAAGCTCAAGGAAGACGACATCGTCGACCACTTCTTCGTGTCCACCACGCACCACTGGCTGCTGTTCTTCACGAACAAGGGCCGCGTGTACCGCGTGAAGGGCTACGAGCTGCCCGACGCCGGCCGGGACGCGCGCGGTCAGCACGTCGCGAACCTGCTCGCCTTCCAGCCGGACGAGGCGATCGCCGAGATCCTGGCGATCCGCGACTACGAGGCGGTTCCCTACCTCGTGCTCGCCACCAAGGCCGGGCTTGTGAAGAAGACGCCTCTGAAGGATTACGATTCGCCCCGTTCCGGCGGTGTGATCGCGATCAACCTCCGGTCGATGGAGGACGGTACGGACGACGAACTGATCGGAGCCGAACTGGTCTCGGCAGACGACGATCTGCTTCTGATCAGCAAGAAGGCGCAATCGATCAGGTTCACCGCATCGGACGACACCCTGCGGCCCATGGGCCGCGCCACCTCGGGCGTCAAGGGCATGAGCTTCCGTGAGGGGGACGAGCTGCTCTCGATGAATGTTGTTCGACCCGGTACGTTCGTGTTCACTGCCACAGACGGCGGGTACGCGAAGCGGACCAACGTCGACGAGTACCGCGTCCAGGGTCGCGGCGGCCTCGGAATCAAGGCCGCCAAGATCGTCGAGGACCGTGGGTCTCTCGTCGGCGCGCTGGTGGTCGAGGAGACCGACGAGATCCTCGCCATCACGCTGTCGGGCGGTGTGATTCGTACGCGAGTCAACGAGATCAGGGAAACCGGCCGTGACACCATGGGCGTCCAACTGATCAATCTGGGCAAGCGCGATGCCGTCGTGGGCATCGCTCGCAACGCCGAGGCGGGGCGCGAGGCGGAGGAGGTCGACGGCGACGTGGTCGTCGACGAGACCGCCGAAGGCGCCGTGACCACCGGCACGGACGAGGGTGAGGCGCCCTCGGCCGAGTAGGCACGAGGAGTGAGTCAGCGTGAGCGGAGCCACGGGCGCCGGACCGGCCGGAACCTCAAGGGGTACGGAAGCGGACGACGGCGGTCGTGGCTCCGCCGCGCGTGCGGCGGACCCGCACACGACCAACCTGAAGGCGATCAAGTCCCCGACCAAGGACAAGCCCTCGCCTGACGCGCATGACTCACAGGGGGGAACTGTGACGGACACCCGAGGTCCGCAGACCGGGCAGAACAAGCCCGGCGCGGGCCCGTCCGCCTCCGCTGCGCAGCCGCAGCCGGCCGCGCAGGAACCGGGCGCGGCCTCGCCCCTGCCCGGGGAACGGCAGGCGCAGCAGCAGGCCGGGCCGTACCACCCGCCGCAGGCCTACCCGGCGCAGCAGGCGGCGGCCGGCGCGGCCGGGGGCGCCGCTGCCGGCGCCGTGCGGCGTCCTCGCACGGGGGCACGCACCACGCCGCGCGTCCGCAAGGCGCGGCTGCGGGTGTCGAAGGCCGACCCGTGGTCGGTGATGAAGGTCAGCTTCCTGCTCTCCATCGCCCTGGGCATCTGCACGATCGTCGCGTCCGCCGTGCTGTGGATGGTCATGGACGCGATGGGCGTCTTCTCGACGGTCGGCGGCACGATCTCCGAGGCCACCGGCTCGAACGAGTCCAACGGCTTCGACCTGCAGGCCTTCCTGTCGCTGCCCAACGTCCTGCTGTTCACGTCGATCATCGCGGTCATCGACGTCGTCCTGGCGACCGCCCTCGCGACGCTCGGCGCGTTCATCTACAACCTGTCCGCGGGCTTCGTGGGCGGTGTCGAGCTGACCCTCGCCGAGGACGAGTGACGTCACCTCTGTCGTTGCCCTGACGGTGCCCCGACAACCGATTTTGGGACTGCCCATGTCGTGCGCTAATCTTCAGGAGTCAGCGCGCGGGACACACCGCAGAGCGCGGCGGGGCTATAGCTCAGTTGGTTAGAGCGCATCCCTGATAAGGATGAGGCCACAGGTTCAAATCCTGTTAGCCCCACCAGCGAAAAGACCCCCAGTCGGTAGCGGCTGGGGGTCTTTGACGTCCATGGCTGACATCAGCCGATGAGTGGATCTTCCATTGAGGACTCCGTCTTGAGGTCCTTGAGCACCGGGTCGGCGCCCTTGACCCGCTGACCTGCTTGACCGGGGTGAAGCGGCTGGCCTCGCTTCGTTCCCGACTGCGGGTCCGTAGTGGCGTGCGCGGGGGCCCCATCCCGACCACCACCGACTCAGGCAGAACCGTGCAGACGCGGCCCATGGCGTCCAGGTCGTTCGTACAGTGGCGCACTCCACCTGGACGCCATGAACCCCGCCCGCTCCAGATGCGTGTGGGTCGACGGCGGACGGGATGGGAGCTGGGGCAGGTGTGTGGTTGAGGTGGTCAGGCGAGCGTCGACCGGATTCGGTCGATGGCACGCAGGACCTCACCTCTGTTCTTTGCGCTCTTGATCCAGCTTGGTAGCCGCGCGACAACCGTCATCTTCTTGACCCGCGCATCCCATGGGGTTCTTTCACGCAGCGGCGCCCGTACGAACTGGCGGAGCAGCTCCAGGTGCTCCGGGTTGTAGGCCCACAACCAGCCGTGCCGCGTCTCCGCCTGCAACCACAACGGCAGGCCGAAGTAAGGATCTGTGGCTTCACCACGCCCCCCGAAGAGTCGAAACCCTCCCCCGGCCGCATCGCGCGACAGACCGCACGCCCTACAGACAAGGCGGCGGCGCGCGAACACCGAGGGGGCCGAGCCATCGGCCGTAGGCGCCACCGGGGCAACATGTGCAATTCCGGCGCACTTCGGACAGCGCACGAGCACATGGTCAATGAAGTGGTACTTCGTCTGTCGAGCATCCCGGAACCGCTGCGGCGCGAGCATGGCGTCAGTATGCGACGCCTCCGCCTGTCCATGTTCGGAACAACCCCCGCCGATCAAGGCCGAACCTCAGCGAGAGCCGGACCAGGGTTCAGCGGTGCGGTACACGGCGGCGTAAGGCTTCGGGGTGGCCTACTGGGCACGTCCTGGCCCGAGGTCGTGGCTCAGGACATGCGTAAGCCCGGCCGCTCTGTCGAGCTGCCGGGCTTTGTACGCAGATCGCTTGGGTGGTGTTCGGGGGGTTCAGCGCTTCAGGGGCGTGAGATGGTCCGCGTCGGCGTCGGGGTCCTCGTCGGTGCAGTCGGTGCCGGGGGAGGATGCCGTGTCCGCGGGCGAGCGGTGCCGGCAGCGAGGGGTCTTGCCGTGGGCCTCGGCGCGGATGCGCTGCTTCATCGTGGGGGGCAGGGCCCTGGGGGAGGACCAGGGGAACGTCGCCGGTGCCGCCGTCCGCTGCTGCGGGATGCTCGCGCCGTTGCTGTTGCTCTTCTGCTCGGTCTGCGGTACGGCCGCGGCGGCGGTCGTGGTGACGAGTCCGAGCGCCGTGCACAGCGCGACGAATGCGGTGACGATGGCGGTCCACACCTTCATGACCTTGTTCCGGGCCATGGCCCCTCACTTTCGGGTTGGGCGATTTGCGTACTTTCCTCATGATGTGTATGGGGGCCGAGAAGTGGTGGACCTACGCCCGTGGCGCGGCGATGTTCAGATGAACACCACCCGGATGGCCTCAAGGGCGGGCAAAAGCCCAGAAGAGCGGAGGAGAGAGGTCAAAGTAACCGTCCGTCGTGGTGTGATCACCCTCCGATCGGAGCGGTTCACTCCGCTTCTATCCCGGTTACCGGGACGGGAGTTGAGGGCCGACTCAGGTCACCGATCGGTATCGGTCGGTGTGTATAGTCGGGCGCCAGAGGTCCCCTACGTCAAGGAAAGACGAGGTCGCGCGGTGAAGAAGCTTCTCCTGGTCGCACTGGCCGCCATCGGCGGGCTCCTCGTGTACCGCCAGATCCAGGCGGATCGCGCCGAGCAGGATCTGTGGACGGAGGCGACTGACTCCGTGCCCACGGGTTCGTGAGTCACGACAACCCAGACCGAGCACACCCCGGCCGCCTCGCGGTCGGGGTTTTGTGTGCCGAGGCCCGCTCGTGAACCCGGCCGGCCCGGCAGGATGGGCGACGGTGGCACGACTTCGTGGCCGGCGACGGTGAGGGGTGGCGCGTGAGGGGTCGGTGTCGTACGGAACGGCGTCGTACGGCGTGGGGGCGGAGCGCGGGGACGTGGCGCCGCCGTCCGACGATGGCCGTGCGCGTGGGCGCCGCGGCGGTGGTGCTGGGGGCGACCGCGGCCGTGCTGCCGGGACAGGCCGCCGCAGCCGGAGAAGTCGCCGGCACACCGAGCCCGTACGCCTTCGCCGACGACGCACAGAGCGTCGAGGGAGCACGAAGCACCGGAGACGCCGCCCCGCTGAAGCCCGGCGGAACCTACAGGAGCTCCCTGCCGAGCAGCGGCAACGTCAGCTACCGCCTCGACCTCGACGCCGCGTCCAACGCGTACGTCTCCGTCACCGCCGTCCCCTCCCCCGGCAGCACGGTCTCCGTCATCGACGGGATCAAGGTGACCATGCAGGACGCCGAGGGCAACACCTGCTCCGACGACACCGCGAGCTTCGGAGTCGCACGCAGCCCCCACCCCATCGCGGCCTGGGGCAGGCGCGAGGCCGGCAAGCCGCTGTGCCGGAAGGCCGGCGCCTACTTCGTGTCCGTGGAACGCGTCGACCCCGACGGTGAGGGCTCCTCCCCGGACGCCTGGGATCTGGAACTCGTCGCGATGACGGAACCCGGCGAAGCGAAGACCGGGACGACCAGCGCACCCGGGGCGTGGAACTCCGCCACGCCCCAGCCGCTCCAAGGGGAGCCCGAGCGCCGGAAGGGCGGCGCGGGATTCAGCGATGCCACCCCCGTCGACCAGGGCGTCTGGCGGGACGACATCCGGCCCGGCCAGACCCTCTTCTACGAGGTGCCGGTCGACTGGGGGCAGCAGGTGTCCGTCACCGCGGAGCTCGGAAGCTCCGACTCCGGCGGCACCGGCTACACGTCCGGCGCGCTCGACCTGGATCTCTACAACCCCGCGCGCGGTCGCGTCGCCGACGTGGGCGTCGGCTACGACGGGGGCCAAAAGTCCGGGAGCCTGCCGCCCCTGCCACCCGTCGACCACGCCAACCGCTACGCCGCCACCGCACAGGTCAGCGCGCTGCGCTTCGCCGGTTCCCACTACCTCGTCGCCCATCTCTCGCAGGCCGTCGCGGACACCTTCGGGAACGGCCCGTTCGCGATGACCCTGCGCGTCCGGACGAGCGGGCAGCCCCGGAGCGGTCCCGAGTACGCGGGGGAGTCCGTGCCCAAGGGCGTCTTCGAGGTCTCGGACGAGGACCGGGAGGCAGCTGCGGAGGGCGTGGCCGCGGGCGACACCACCGCCATGAGAGCACTCGCCGTGGGCGGCATCGGCACCGGGAGCGCCCTGCTCGTGGGGCTCGGGGTGTGGACAGTCATGGCCAGGCGGCGGACCACGACGTAGAGGGCGGGCACTCCTCGGCCCCTCGCAGGACCCCTCAGACGCGGGTGAGGGCCCAGAAGCCCACCGCGTAGCAGGCCAGCGCGAGAAGCAGCAGCGGCACCGCCACCTTGGCCGGAGGCCCGGCGTGGGAACGCCGCCGTGCCCGGTGCCGTGACGGCGTCTGGCCGACCGATGGGGTCTGCGGGCTCTGGGCGGTGTACGAGGCCGTGGAGGCGTCCGTGCGGTACTGCTCCGCAGAGGCCGTGGAGGCATCCGTGCGGTACTGCTCCGCAGGGGGCAGCGGCGGGCCGGAGTACACCGGCGGGAGTGGCTGGGCGGGGGACAGGCGGTGCGTCGGATCGTGGGGCGAGACGGGCGCCTGCCGATACGGAGCGGGCGCGGCCGGCGCGGGTGCGGGCGTGGGCGACGAGGTGACGGTGGCCTGCGGAGGCGGCAGATGGAAGCTGCCGGTGTCCGACATCGAGGGCAACGGGGTGGGGTCCGGGCCGGTGGCGCGTCGCGGGTCCGTCGGCACCGCCTCGGCGCCCTGCTGCCGGGGCTCGGCGTACTGTCGGGGCTCGGCGCCCTGCTGCCCAGCCTCCGCGTGCTGTCCGCCGGGCACCGAGTGCTCGCCCCCGCCACTTCCCTGCCGGGACCGCTTTTCCACGGTCGCCGAGGAGTCGGGCAGACCCCGCCTCGGGCCCAGCCCCTTCGCTCTCTCCAGCGGCCCTTCGGGGGCGAACCCCTTGGGAAGCGGGCCGAGTTGGTCGAAGATCTCGATCAGCTCGTCGTCCGGCCCCGGTTCCGGCAGGAGCTCCGCGGCGGCGGCGAGGGCCTTGCGCGCCCCCGTGGCCGTACGGAACCGCGCCTCCGGATCCGGCTGGAGCAACATGGCCACCACCTGCCACAGCGGCTCCGGGATGCCCTTGGGCGCACCGGGCGTGCCATGCTCGGCGAAGTACTGGATGAGCGCCTTGCTGTCCGGCTTGGCACCCTCCAGCAGATACAGCGCGACCAGCCCTACCGCGAACAGATCGGCGGGGAAGTCGGGTTCGGCGCCCATCATCTGCTCGGGCGCGAGATAGCCGGGCGTCCCGACGACCAGGTTGGTCTCCGTCAGGCGGGGCTCGCCCAGCCGCATCGCGATGCCGAAGTCGGACAGCCGCAGCCGCGGCCGGCCCGTGCCGGTGGCCTCCAGCAGCACGTTGGCCGGTTTCACGTCACGATGCACGACGTCCTCCGCGTGCACCGCGGCCAGGCCCGCCAGCAGCTGGTCGAGCAGGGTGCAGACGAAGGCCGGCGGAAGGGGACCGTAGTCCCCGACGAGATGGACCAGGGAACCGCCCGCGACCAGATCCATGGTGAACAGGACCTTGTCGTCGTCGGCGGCCCAGCTGGTGGGGGCCAGTACATGGGGGTGGTCGATCCGCAGGGCCTGTTCCCGGACGAAGCGCAGCAGCGAGTGCGCGTCGCTCTGCAGCAGGACCTTGGCGGCCACATAGCGACGGCGGCGGTGGTCCCAGGCGCGCCAGACGGCACCGACCCCTCCGCGCCCGATCGGGTCGACCAGTTCATACCGGCCGGCGAAGACCTCACCCATGGCTGTACGTCGCTCCTCCCCCTGCGGCTTCCCCCCTTGCTTCCCCTCGGCGAGCGCTACGACTCCCCGACGGGTGAAACGACCCCCTGAATCCCTGAATCCCCTGAAATCCCTCGAATCCCTGGGATCCCTTGGACCGCGGGAATCCCCCGAGTCCCCCGACTTCCCGAGTCCCCGACTCCTTCGATGAGCGGTACATCCCCCTCGCGTCGACCGGTCCCCCGTACGGCCACGCCCCCTCGTGCCCGTCCGTCCGCGACGCGTCCCCCGTCACCTCACCCGCAGCCCGCTGCCGAACCCCCTTCGGCGCCGGGCGGTGGGATCAGCTCTGGTGGGACTGGTAGTGCGTGACGGCGTCCGAGGTGCGGCCGGCGCCGTAGACCCGGAGGAACTCCGCCAGTTCCGGATGGGTCGGGGCGAGAGTGTCGGCGGCGTCGATGATGTCGCCCGCCGCCGCGACCGACCGCAGCAGCGACTGGATCTCGCGGACGACCCGCTTGACCGTGGGCGCCCCCGAACTGCTCGTCGTCTGAGTGGTGTTGCTGAGCACCGACCCCCCTTGTGACTTCTTGATCTCCTCCATGCGCTCGGTGGCCTCGGCGGCGCTCACACTGCCGTCCGCGACCTGCCCCGCCAGGTCCTGCAGCAGCTGCACCCGCTGCACGACAGCCGGGTTGCCGATCTTCGCCCGCTGACCGCTCATCAGCTGCGACAGCATCGGTGCGGACAGTCCCAGAACCCCCGCGAGACGAGCCTGGTTGAGACCAAGATCGTCGATGAGCCTACGGAAGAGCGCCCCCAGCGGCTCCCCGTACCAGTTCCGCTGCAGTTCCCGCGCTCTTGCGGTCGCTTCCTGCTGTGCGGCGTCCATTGCGTCTCCCCATCGCTTCCCCATGTACGGCGGTTCGCGGTAGCGAACCACGCCGAGCATCTTACGGAGAGTGGTCGGCGACGGGGACCCCCAATCTTTTTGCGGAACCACGGGGGTGACCCGGTACTCTGGTCTCCGACGCCCGCCGGGACGCGGTTCTCCCGTCGGACGTCCCCTTACGGGGCCTTAGCTCAGTTGGTAGAGCGCTGTCTTTGCATGGCAGATGTCAGGGGTTCGACTCCCCTAGGCTCCACACCGGAAATGCCCTCCGACCTGCGGAAACGCGGTATCGGAGGGCATTTTTCGCGCACCGGCGCGGATGCCGGCGGCCGGTGTTTCACGTGAAACAGCACGGCGGGGCGGGAGACCCTCAAGTCTCCCGCCCCGCCGTGCTGTTGAATCCGGGCGCCCTCAGGAACGGTCGTCGCGCCGCGCGGCCTCGTCCTCGGCCTGCTTGGCCTCGACCTCCGGGTCCAGGACCGACGGGCCCGTGCCGTCCACGGACGACAGATGCCCCGACTCGGGGACCTCCGTCGCCGCCGGCGGCTCCACCAGCCAGTCCGGGTTGGCCTGCTTGTCCCACCACTTCCACGCGGCGAAAGCACCGCCCGCGACCGCGCCCAGGATCACCAGCGTCTTCATGACCTTGCCGGTCTTGGCCCGCCGCTCATGCTTGCGGACCAGCTTCTGGATCTCCTTGGACGTGACCTGGCCGCGCAGCGCGGCCAGGGCGGCCCCACTCCGGGCTGCGGCCTCGGTCGTCACGGGCACGGCCGCGGCCACCGCCTGCTCGATCCTCGGCCTGGAGTACTCCGCCGCCTGGCGGGCGGCCTTGCGGGTGCGTTCGGCGGCTTCCTGGGCAGCCTGGTCGACCTTCGGCGGCACATGCGTGCGGGCCTGCTCCAGATACGGCTGCACATGCGTGCCGTACTGGACGCGCGCCTGCCCTGCGGCCTGCGTCACCTTGGGCGCTAGCCGTACGCGTGCCTCGTGTGCGTAGTGCGCGGCCCTGTCCTTGGCCGTGTCGGCGTAGGGCGCCACCACTTCCGCGGCGTGCAGCACGCTGTCCTTCGCCGAACCAGTCGCGGCGCGCACGCTGTCGATGCGGGTCACGGGTTCCTCCTCCTCGGTGGCGTACGGTATTTCGACTTTCCACCCTTTTACGGATCATGCCTCCTGGCGCACGACCAGGCATGCGCGGAAGGGCATCCGGGTCACGCAAGTCGGCATCCAGAGCCGATCACGTGCAATAGCGGATGAATAGGGGGCAACAGGAGCTTGTCGTCGACAATGCCACGGATCGCCGCCCCGCGCCCCCGCCCCGGGACTACTGGCCTGATTTTCTGCACAGGCCCGCCGAGGGTTTCCCCCCGCCGCACCCAGGCCGGGCGACGCGAGAGCCCGACCGTGCGAGGATCAGGGGGTCACGGAAAGACAACGGAAGGCAGATCGTGGCTGAGCAGCTCTACGCCACCCTGAAGACCAATCACGGCGACATCGAAGTCCGGCTCCTGCCGAACCACGCGCCCAAGACGGTCAAGAACTTCGTCGAGCTCGCCCAGGGCGAGCGGGAGTGGACCCACCCCGAGACGGGCGAGAAGTCCACGGACAAGCTCTACGACGGCACGGTCTTCCACCGGGTGATCAGTGGCTTCATGATCCAGGGCGGAGACCCGCTGGGCAACGGCACCGGCGGCCCCGGCTACCAGTTCGAGGACGAGTTCCACCCGGATCTGCGCTTCGACAAGCCCTACCTGCTGGCCATGGCCAACGCCGGCCCCGGCACCAACGGCTCCCAGTTCTTCGTCACCGTCTCCCCGACGGCGTGGCTGAACCGCAAGCACACCATCTTCGGCGAGGTCACCGACGCGGCCAGCCAGAAGGTCGTCGACACCATCGCCACCACACAGACCAACCCGCGCACCGACCGGCCGCTGAACGACGTGGTCATCGAGTCGGTCGTCATCGAAACCCGCTGAGTGCGACGGCTCCCGCAGGGAACCAATCGCCCCGCTCATCCGTAAGGATGAGCGGGGCGGGCTTTTCTCACACGACCAAGGGGAGACCATGGACGACCAGGCTGCGGGCAGCCCACAGGACGCCCACAGCGTCCCCATGTGCTACCGCCACCCCGACCGCGAGACAGGCATCCGCTGCACCCGCTGCGAACGCCCGATCTGCCCCGAGTGCATGGTCAACGCCTCCGTCGGCTTCCAATGCCCCGAATGCGTCCGCACCGGTTCCGGCACGGGCCACTCGCCCACCGCCGCCATGCCCCGCACGATCGCGGGCGGCTCCATCGCCGCCGACCCCCGGCTGCTCACCAAGATCCTCATCGGGATCAACCTGGCCGTGTTCATCGCCGTCCAGGTCCACGAGCCCCTGCTCATCGACATCGTCCTGCGCGGCGCCTGGCCGCCGGCCCCCTTCACCCCCACACAGGGCGTGGCGGGAGGCGAGTGGTACCGCATGGTGACCTCGATGTTCACCCACCAGGAGATCTGGCACATCGCGTTCAACATGCTCAGCCTGTGGTGGCTCGGCGGCCCGCTCGAAGCAGCCCTCGGACGCGCCCGCTACCTCGCCCTCTACCTCATCTCCGGCCTCGCGGGCAGCGCACTCGCCTACCTCCTGGCGTCCCCGAGCACGGCCACCCTGGGCGCCTCCGGCGCGATCTTCGGCCTGTTCGGCGCCACGGCCGTCCTGATGCGCCGGCTCAACTACGACATGCGCCCGATCATCGCGCTGCTGGTGATCAACCTGATCTTCACCTTCAGCCCCGGATTCAACATCTCCTGGCAGGCCCACATCGGAGGCCTGGTCGCCGGTGTCGTCATCGGATACGCCATGGTCCACGCCCCGCGGGAGCGCCGCGCACTGGTCCAGTACGGCACCTGCGCCCTGGTCCTGGGCGTGGTCGTGCTCATGACCGTCCTGAGGACGGCGCAGCTCGCCTGACCAGGTGTTGTCCACAGCGGGTGCCGGATCTTGTGCACACGGTGCGGGAACACATGTGCCCCCTGTCACCGACCCGCGTTTCCGCAGGTGAGGCAGGGGGCGAACACGTTTTCGAGTGCCGGTACTTCCGTCATACCGGCGTCAACGTCCAACTGGTTATCCACAGATCGTCTTCATTATCCCCATGTGGAAAACCGCTGTGGATAACTCAACGAACACCCCTGGGCAGAGCTGCGTTCACCGTGCGGTGACCGCTACTTCCACTGGGTCGATACACCGAATCCGGCGGCGATGAAGCCGAAGCCCACCACGATGTTCCAGTTGCCCAGCGAGTCGATGGGCAGGGATCCGTCGGTGACGTAGAAGACGACGATCCAGGCCAGGCCGATGAGGAACATGGCCAGCATGACCGGCGCGACCCAGGCACGGTTGCTCAGCTTGATGGCGGTCGTCTGCTTGGCAGGCGGCGGCGTGTAGTCGGCCTTCTTGCGGATACGTGACTTCGGCACGAGGGTCTCTCCTGTCGATGCGCTGCGTGGCCGCGCAGGTATCTGGGTCGGTCTCGGGGCAGCGTGAGGGGACTCCGATTGCTCCCCCGGGCGTCCGTTAGCGTAGTGCTTCCGCCGCGCCGAAGGAGATAAGGGTACGTTGAGCAATTCTGCCGACTCCCCCGGGACGGGATCCACCCCTGAGCGCGCGCGCCGTTTCCGCCCGGTGCGTATCCTCACGGCGGCCGTGTTCGCTCTCGCGGGGCTCATCTTCTTCACCAGCTTCGACACCGCCAAGGGCACCAACATCCGGACGGACAGTTCGCTGCTGAAGCTGTCCGACCTGATCCATGAGCGCAGCCGGGAGAACGGCGAGCTGGACGAGACCAACGGCACGCTGCGGCAGGACATAGAGGCTCTCGCCGAGCGTGACGACGGCAGCACCAAGGCGGAGGACGACAAGCTCACGGCGCTGGAGAAGCGTGCGGGTACGCAGAGGCTCAAGGGCGACTCGCTCACGGTCACGCTCAATGACGCGCCGCCGGACGCCACCGCCAAGCTGCCCGGCTACCCCGAGCCGCAGCCCGACTACCTGGTCATCCACCAGCAGGACCTCCAGGCCGTGGTGAACGCGATGTGGCAGGGCGGGGCCAAGGGGATCAAGGTGATGGACCAGCGGCTGATCTCCACCAGTGCCGTGCGCTGCGTGGGCAACACCCTGATTCTCCAGGGCCGCGTCTACTCACCGCCGTACAAGATCACGGCGGTCGGTGACCCGGACAAGCTGCAGAAGGCGCTCGCGGCCTCCCCGGCGATCCAGAACTACATGGTCTACGTCAATGTCTACGGGCTCGGCTGGAAGGTCGAGGAGAACGGACCGGTGACTCTGCCGGGCTACTCGGGCACAGTGGATCTGCATTACGCGAAGCCTGTGGAGCAGTAGCCGGACCGGGGGAGCTGCCGGTGCGCGTGATCGTCAGGACCGTCAGCGAGCTGTGTATCACCGTCGGCAGCCTGATCGTGCTGTTCGTCGTCTATGTGCTGTTCTGGACCGGTGTGAAGGCCGACGGTGTCATGGACGACCAGATCAAGCTGCTCCGGAAGGAGTGGTCCAGGCCTCGTCCGCCGGCCGGTGGCTCCCCTGTGGGGCCCGCGAAGCCCGCGCCCTACGCCAAGGGCAGGCCTTTCGCGATCATGTACATCCCGCGGCTTGGTTTCACGTGGAACAAGCCCGTGCTCGAAGGCACCGCCACCGGCACGCTGAAGAAGGGCCTCGGCCACTACGGCGAGACCGCTCAGCTCGGGCAGAGGGGGAACTTCGCGGTCGCCGGCCATCGCCGCACCTATGGGGATCCGTTCAAGGACTTCCCCGAGCTCAGGCGGGGTGACGCGGTGGTGCTGACGGACGGCGTGACCTGGTTCACGTATCGGATCGACAAAGGACCGTACAAAACAGTGCCCTCGGACATCGAGGTGATCGACCCTGTCCCACGTACATCCGGGTATACGCGTTCGGGCCGTTATCTGACGCTGACCACGTGCGAACCGGAGTGGGGACACAGTCACCGTCTGATCGTCTGGGCGCACCTGGACTCCACCCAGCCCGTGGAGGCCGGGAAACCGGAGGCGCTGCGCCGTTAGTCTGGTGGCTGTACGGCGTGGGTCTGGTGCCGTGGTACGAGGGAAGGGACGGCATGTACGGCTGGATCTGGCGGCATCTGCCGGGGAACACGTGGGCGAAGGCAGTGATCTCGCTTGTCCTGGTCGTGGCCGTGGTCTACGTCCTCTTCCAGTACGTCTTCCCGTGGGCGGAACCGCTGCTGCCCTTCAACGATGTGACGGTGGACAACCAGTGAGCGCGCGCATTCTCGTCGTCGACAACTACGACAGCTTTGTCTTCAATCTGGTCCAGTACCTCTATCAGCTCGGTGCCGAGTGTGAGGTTCTGCGCAACGACGAGGTGTCGACGGCGCATGCCCAGGACGGTTTCGACGGGGTTCTGCTCTCTCCGGGGCCCGGTACGCCCGAGCAGGCCGGTGTGTGCGTCGACATGGTCCGGCACTGTGCCGGTACGGGTGTCCCGGTCTTCGGTGTCTGTCTCGGCATGCAGTCGATGCAGGTGGCGTACGGCGGTGTGGTGGATCGTGCGCCCGAGCTGCTGCACGGCAAGACCTCGCTGGTCGAGCACGGCGGTGGTGGTGTCTTCGCGGGCCTGCCCTCCCCGTTCACGGCGACGCGTTACCACTCGCTGGCGGCGGAGCCCGCCACGGTTCCGGCGGAGCTGGAGGTCACCGCGCGCACGCACGACGGCATCGTGATGGGCCTGAGGCACCGCGAACTTCCGGTGGAGGGTGTGCAGTTCCACCCGGAGTCGGTGCTGACCGAGCACGGGCACCGGATGCTGGCCAACTGGCTGGTGGAGTGCGGCGACCAGGGTGCGGTGGCGAGGTCGGCCGGGCTCGCCCCGGTGGTGGGCAGGGCCTCGGCGTGACCGCCCTGCGCCCCGAGCGCGAGTCCGACACCTCGTACGGGCAGCAGTCGTACGGGGCGCGGGGTGCGTTCGAGGAGTGGTCGGGCGGGGAGACGTACGGTGTGTCCCCGCAGTCGCAGTCGCAGCAGCCGTACGCGTCGTATCAACCCGTTCCGGAGGAGGCGTATCTGCCGCCTGCCGACGAGGAGACGGTGGCGTTGCGGATACCGGATCCGCCGCCGGGGTCCGGCGACTCCGCATCGGGTTCTGCGGGCTCTTCCGCCTCGCGGCAGGGTGCACCCACCCATGGAGGGCGCGCGGCCCGCAGGAAGGCCGCCAAGCGCCGTCATGGACGTCATGGTGGCGGGTCGGAGACCCCGTCGGCTGCTCATGCCGGGCGGGGCACCGGTACAGGGGGTACGTCGCGGGCGCCGTTGTCGCGGGTCGAGGCGCGGCGGCAGGCGCGGGCGCGCAAGCCCGGGGCGGCGGTCGTGGCGAGCCGGGCGATCGGAGAGGTGTTCATCACCACCGGCGTGCTGATGCTGTTGTTCGTCACGTACCAGTTGTGGTGGACGAACGTCCGGGCGCATGCCCAGGCCGGCCGGGAGGCGAGCAGTCTTCAGAACGACTGGGCGAGCGGCAAGCGCAATCCCGGGGCGTTCGAACCGGGGCAGGGGTTCGCGATCCTGCACATTCCGAAGCTGGACGTGGCGGTTCCGATCGCGGAGGGCACCAGCAGCAAGGGCGTGCTGGACCGGGGCATGGTCGGTCATTACGCCGAGGGTGCGCTGAAGACGGCGATGCCCGGCGACAAGAGCGGGAACTTCGGGCTCGCGGGTCACCGCAACACGCACGGAGAACCGTTCCGGTACATCAACAAGCTTGCTCCGGGCGACCCGATCGTCG